>JABDDK010000004.1 GCA_013287665.1 Alphaproteobacteria bacterium | reverse complement strand
ATTAATCTTGATTTTAAGCTCGTTATTTTCCACTTTGATACTCGTCCCTTACCTCAGCTCTTTATAAAATGGAAATGCCTCTAAAAACTCCCGGTTCAGGCGCCCAGCACCTTTCGGAATCAGGGTTTCTAATTTCTTTCTGACCTTAGCTAATGTAGTCCGCTGTTCTGCAAGCAACTCAACATTTGGTTGGTTAACCGCTTGAATTTTTTGAACACGCTCTTGTTCCTCGAGAAACTCCCTTTTCTTCTCCTCAGAACGCGTGGGAGACGCCTGCAAAGCCGCAAGCTTCCCAATGGGGAAAGATAAAATCGACTGAATGATTTCGAGATTGTGATCAGCCCTTTCAAATTTCTCGCGGATTCCTCCTAAATAGGCAACAAATTTCCGTGCAACGGCAACATTCTCCTCCCCGATTGTGACGAATTCTTCATCGCCTACCAACGGGTAGTCTAAAAAGAAATTTTTAAGATTACGCATTTCTCTTTTGACCCTCTGTGAAGGTTTCACACAGGAAACCATAAACCCGGGTTTGACTTGAAGCAAATCAGCGAGGAGTTGACAGACCTCATCTTCCATCTCTGCCACTTCGCGGTACCATACCGAAAGTTGAGGAATAGCATATTCGTTATCGCTAAATTTACCTTCAGGATTATTCAGATACGATTTATGCTCATGATAACTTGCCAAAGGATTTATGAGTTCTAATACTTTTTTAACCCGTTCTTGAAAATTCCCTTCCTCTTGAGGGGCCTCGGGTTGTAAGGGAAGAAGCTCCCCGAGTTCTAGTTTAGCTCCATGAAAACGGGCCTTTAGAAGCCACTTCACCGCCATTCCAAAATCCCTGAGCACGCCGTTGCCATTTGCATAAGCTTTCCCCAGGTTATACTGACAATAACTATCACCCAGATCAGCACCCTTTTGATACCACTCCACGGCCTTTTCGAAATCCTGGGCAACATGCACGCCATGCTCATAGGCATTCGCGAGACGCGTGATAGACTTGATATGCCCTTGATCAGCCGCTTTTTGAAACCACTCAATAGACTTTTTGGAATCTTGCAGAACACCCAGGACACCAAACGCATAAGCATTCCCCACTTCATACTGAGATTTAGACATCCCCTGCTCAGCAGCTTTATAAAACCACTCCATGGACTTTCCCGAATCCCTGAGCACTCCTTTGCCATTTGCATACGCATACCCCAGTCTATTCTGTGCCTCAGCATTGCCCTGATCGGCCGCCTTTTGAAGCCACTCCACGGCTTTTCCAAAATCCTGCTCCACCCCTCTACCCTTATAATAAGCAATCCCCAGTCTATTCTGTGACTCAGCTTCACCCTGAAAGGCACTCTCGACTATTGGGGTCATAGAGCTTGGAAAAGCTCGGATAGTTTGCGCAAGAAGTTGAGTCTCAAGACGATATTGAGCCGCCTCCTCATCATCAATGTCCATAGGCTGAAGGTTATCATCCTCTTCGAGAAAGAGGTCTTGCTCATCTTCAACTCTTCCTTGTTTGTTGGCAATTGGATTTGGATCCTCTTCTTCTGAAGACATTTCGGAAAGAGAAGCTTCATCGCGGTCCCGCTTTTTCTGGGTTTCGGAGACAGTTTTACTTCCTAGCCCTGTCTTACCCGCATAACAATCATGCGCCCAGAGCATGGCCATGAGGGCTACGATCGATGCAAATGATTTCTTAAATGATACAAAATTCATAATAAAAACTCCTCAACAATAATACATACAATGTAGGTGTATTATTTAGGATTACAAGAGAAATGATTATTTTTATCGCTTGGGTACCCTCACATATTACTCGAGAAAAATCCCCTGCTTGTCCAAATATTCCTTGATCTCTAACGTACGGGGATGGGAAAGTCCAAAATCATTAACATGTAAAGTAAGATACTTCTTAACCATTGTATCATCGTTCATTTTTGCACCCAAAATAGCGAGTCTCATATAGAGGAGACCTAAGTCGGCCAAGCTCTTTTCTTGTAAAATCTTCGCATAAATCGTTTCTGCTTTTACATACTCCTCATAGGCCTTGGGTAGATTCCTCTTGAAAATAATAGCGAAGGTTTTCTAAGAAAAGATAGACTTTTGAAATCTCAAGAGCTAAGCTTTCTATCAAAGGGGGCTTTTTGAGGTCCTGAATGCGAAAAAGAACATCTGTGAGTGGGCGCAAACCTTCACAGGTGTATTTTTTTGAGTATTCATATGAGAGCTCCATTAACAAAATTATCATTTTGACTGGTACTGATTCTCATATTTTTAGTCTCAAACTTTTCAACCTCAAGGGTGTCATATAAAACGTTCTTGCCAATCTTATGATAGATCGGTCCTCGGCCATTCCACCGCCACCCGCTGAGTGTCCCCAGCCTTTTCTACTTGTAACTTCGGCTGGCAATGGCTACGCGACAAAAAACTCCGAAGATCCGCTGTAGTGGAAACCACGGTAGAGGAGAGAGAAGGCAGGTTCACACATAACTTATTTTCAAACTTGTTTTTGCGGCACCAGTGCGGCACCGGGATTTTTGGAGGGTTTTGAAAAAGCTCTGGAAGCCTTGGTTTTGTTGGCTCCCCGGGACGGAATCGAACCGCCGACCAAGTGGTTAACAGCCACTTGCTCTACCGCTGAGCTACCGGGGAATATGACTTGGTTTATAGCAAAGACTTTTCAAATCGCATAGTCCTTTTTTTTAAGAAGCACTTTGCCTATTCAAAGAAATCCCAACGCCTTCATTGCGTGGCGAAATGAAGGAGAAATTGATTTGTTAGGGTTTGTTAGGTAACCAATTCTCTATCACTAAACCTGGAACACGTTTAAATTCTGACGTGTTGTCAGTCACAAAAATCAGATTTCGATTTCGTGAAAGTCCTGCTAGTAGAATGTCGTAAGGCCCAATGGGTTTTCCTTCCTTTTTTAATACCCCTCTTATTTGGGCTGAGTGAAGGGCATCCCTTGCAGAAAAAGAAAGTGTTTCAACTTGATCTTTAAATGCAGACCATATCGGCTGAATCTTGGACTTTATAGGGGGATTTATCTCAAGCCCATATTCAATTTCCATGATTGTAATCGTTGATATTTTGATATCTTCTGGAGATAAGCTTTTTAATTTATCTATGACAGATTTCTCTCCTCGAAAATAAGCTGAGACAATGCAAGTATCTAATAAATATGGCATTTTAGAGTATATCTTCTTTAGGTGCGCCAAGTTCTTTACGGTACATGGAAAAATCTCCAGCTTCTTTGATGGGCTCAAAATTAAAGAAATTCACAGGCCATTTCGACCGTGGACTATGATGCATGAGCCATTCCTCCAGAGCTTCCTTCACGATAGCATTCTTTGTCGTGTTTTGATGTTCAGCGATATGAGAAAGCTCACTCGCGAGTTTCTGTGGTAAATAGACACTGAGATTCATATTAACCCCCTTTTTTTTCGCATATAATATATTATAATATATTAGAATTCATTTTGCAAGTTTTTTGGGCAATCAACACATGTTGACAAGATTCTTCATTCGTTCTATATATTTTAGCACTCATAGCGCGAGAGTGCTAATTTAGTTCAACCCGTAGGCCTCATAGGAGGGAAAAACACATGAAATTTAGACCATTACATGATCGTGTTCTTGTTCGTCGTATTGAACAAGAAGAAAAGACAGCAGGCGGAATTATCATTCCTGATACTGCAAAAGAAAAGCCCATGGAAGGGGAAGTGACCGCCATTGGAACGGGCACGCGCCTTGAAGATGGGAAAATCATTCCCCTCGACGTTAAAGTCGGAGATCGGATCCTTTTTGGAAAGTGGTCCGGAACAGAAGTCAAATTTGACGGCGAAGAGTTTCTCGTGATGAAAGAATCAGACATCATGGGAATCGTTAGCTCTAAAGCTGCATAACTGAAAGGAATATATAGATATGGCAAAAGAAGTAAAATTTAGTACAGATGCCCGCGAGCGGATGCTCCGTGGTGTTGAAATCCTCGCGGACGCTGTCCGTGTGACCTTAGGCCCAAAAGGACGTAACGTCATTCTTGACAAGTCTTATGGGGCTCCACGTATCACGAAAGACGGTGTTTCCGTTGCAAAGGAAATTGAACTTTCCGATAAATTCGAAAACATGGGCGCTCAAATGGTTCGTGAAGTTGCATCCAAAACATCCGATATCGCAGGTGACGGAACAACGACAGCAACTATCCTTGCTCATGCGATCGTTAAGGAAGGCGTGAAAGCCGTTGCGGCTGGCATGAATCCTATGGATCTTAAGCGCGGCATTGATATGGCTGTTCAAGCTGTTATCGCAGACGTTGTGAAGCGTTCAAAGCCTGTGTCAACGAACGAAGAAATCGCTCAAGTCGGAACGATTTCAGCCAATAGTGATCGTGAAGTGGGTGAGATGATTGCCCGTGCGATGGCAAAAGTTGGAAATGAAGGCGTTATCACAGTTGAAGAAGCAAAATCCTTAGAGACCGAACTCGATGTAGTTGAAGGAATGCAGTTTGATCGTGGATACCTTTCTCCTTATTTCATTACAAATCCTGAAAAAATGGTTTGTGAAATGGAAAATCCATACATCCTTCTGAATGAAAAGAAACTCGGTGGCTTGCAACCCCTTCTTCCTGTATTGGAAGCCGTTGTTCAATCCGGTCGTCCTCTTCTCATTATCTCTGAAGATGTCGAAGGTGAAGCGCTTGCAACGCTCGTTGTGAACAAGCTCCGTGGTGGTCTTAAAGTTGCTGCTGTGAAAGCACCTGGTTTTGGCGATCGCAGAAAGTCCATGCTTGAAGACATCGCTGCTGTGACAGGCGGTCAATTGATCTCTGATGATCTCGGTATGAAGCTCGAGAATGTTAACGTCAGCATGCTCGGAACAGCGAAAAAGGTTGTCATCACAAAAGAAGACACAACCATTATTCATGGGGCTGGCGCAAAAGCTGACATTGAAGCGCGTTGCAATCAAATCCGTGCTCAGATTGAAGAATCAAGCTCAGATTACGACCGTGAGAAATTGCAAGAACGCCTTGCGAAGCTCGCAGGCGGCGTTGCTGTGATCCGTGTCGGTGGAGCCACTGAAATCGAAGTGAAAGAGCGTAAGGACCGTGTTGAAGATGCAATGTACGCAACCCGCGCAGCCGTACAAGAAGGTATTGTTGCCGGTGGTGGTGTAGCCCTTCTTTACTCCATCAAAGCTCTTGAGTCTTTGAAGCCTCTCAATGACGAGCAACGCGTTGGTATTGATATCATCCGTAAGGCTCTTCAATCTCCGTCTCGCCAAATTGCGGTGAACGCAGGTGTGGATGGATCCATCGTCATTGGAAAACTCTTGGAAAGCAAAGACACCAACTTTGGGTTTGATGCTCAAACAGGTGAGTACACTGATCTTGTGAAAGCAGGTATCATTGATCCAACGAAAGTGGTGCGGATTGCGCTTCAAGACGCAGCCTCAATCGCTGGTCTCTTGATCACAACCGAAGCAATGGTTGCGGAAAAGCCTGAGAAGAAAGAAGGCGGCCAAATGCCAAACATGGATGCCATGGGCGGTATGGGCGGCGGAATGGGTTTCTAAAAACCTATTCTTCAACTATTGGAAAAGGGCCCTCCGGGGCCCTTTTTTGTTGGGTTATTATTCATCTTGGTCTTCTTTCTCATGCCTAAATTTTGGGCGGCCTATGAATTGAATCTGAGGATTATCCATCCCATCTATATAGTGGAGACTTTTGAAGCTTCCTTTAAATTCCACCCTCTTCAACCCTGGCATTTCTTTGAGATTGAGAACTTGCAAAGAATCCATATCTTCTAGGACGAGACTTTCTACGCCAGACTTTCTCAGCGAAAGAGATGTTAATTGTGGTAATTTGCTTAAAGATAACTCCCCAGTAAGATCTTTACAGCCGGTGACATCTACCCGAATGAGTTTTTCCAAATTCTGGAGGCCGTGCAAACGAGAGATAAGTGAATTATTGAGCTCTAGAAAGGTCAGCTCTCGATTTTTACCAACATTAAGTTCCTTTAGTTTAGATCCTTCCAGGTTTATTTCCCCCAGGGTCGACGCGCTTTCTAACCCCACTAGGTCGCTGATGCCGGTATTGCTTAAACCTAATTTACGTAAATGACTGAATGAGCTGATATCTAAACGGTCGATATGACTTGCATGGAGGTTCAGTTCTTCTAATAAGCTTAGTTTCTCGAGGCCTTTATGGGTTCCCGCTTTGAAACGACTCATATCTAATGTCTTGAGGTTACCATTTTGGCTCAAATCAAGCACACCTGCATATTTGTCGCCAGAAATATACAATGTTTCCAAATGCTTATAAGGAGACACGTCTAGATGGTCAACGTCGATGTCATACCATTTTAATTCCTTTAAGTGAGTTAAAGACGTCAATCCCGTTAGGTTCTTGATTTTGTTCCATGAGAGGTTAAGGCTTTCTAAACTCTCAAACTTACTGAGATCAAAGGATTCCCATTGAGAAGATGAGAGGGAGAGGTCTTGTAAATCCCTCAATTCTTCTATGCCCTCCGTTTTATGAATCGGAGATTTTGGTAGGCTAAGTGACTTTAAGCCTCGAAGATCCTTCAGTGAGAGTAACTTCAAGCCTGTTTGGGTTTCTAAGTCTAAATCCCGCAGAGAGGATAGGTTGCCTAGGATGAGTGATGAAAGACTTTGGGAAGAGAAATAGAGACTCTCTAAACCATCGAGGTTGCGTAATTCCAGAGTGTCCTTCACCATGAGGGGGTGTATCTTTTTTAACTTAGGCGCATTTTCTATGCGGGCATTATCCACATCCCAAAGTTGCAGTGATTCTAACCCAGGCATGGTGTGAATGGTAAGGTTATTTATGGACTGATCTGTTTTAGGGTGGATGTTTAAGAATGAAACATTAGGTAAGTTGCTCAACTCTACCGTTTTAGAAGACATCTCCCACAATGAGAGGGATGCCAGATTTGGCAGATCCTTGACGACGAACTCTGAGTGAGTGGTCTCGTTTGCTTCCAGTGTTTGCAGGTCCTTCAAATTCTCGAGACCGACCAGTTTACTGACCTGAGAGTCGCTCACATGTAGCTTTTGTAATTTGGTTAAGCGACTTACATCTAACTCCTGCATCTTTGTTTGACTAACATTGAGACCTTGCAGATTAACAAGATCTTCCAGTCCTTCTACTTTAAAGGAAGAGCGTTCAAGATTAAGTTGCCGTAAATTTGTGAGTCCGTTGAGGGGTAATTTTTCACCATGAGGTTTTTCCAAAACATCTAAATTTCTTATGTTTACAACTTCCAATTCTCTTAGATCTTTCACCCACTCATAATCCTGTAAAGCCTTATGAGAGCCCTGTAGTTTTCGTACTTTGGGAAAATTAGCTGCTATTTCTGGACCTGATAGATCTGCCCAGGCAGTTGCGAAACCCTTTACTTGATGGCGCAGCGGCTCAGTCAGCATTTGCTGTTTCAACATCTCTTCAAGAAGTTTTGAGAGTGGCAAAAGAGTTGTATCATCTTCCCACCCCATATTTTCCAGTGTGTGTGAAATCAGCGACTGTATTAAACCCATATGAGGTTTATAGAGAGAGCCCTCTTGATTCCATTCTGCGTAGTGGTCAGAAATGTATTTAAGCTTATCAATACGTGACGCGTCATCTCCCATTATACCGCTAAAGAGGGTGTAGACAGGATTCTCTGTTTTCTCTGCAAGGTCCGACTCTGGAAACAAGAGATTCATCACTTCTTCGCTGTCAAAAGCTCGCTTAAATGATGGCCCCTCTCCTTCAAGGGCGATAACATTCGGGTTTTGGAGAGAAGAGACTTCAGCGTGCTTATTGTACTCTGAATCCAGCTCAAAGCTGAAAGCTGTGTCTCCCGTTTGCTTATCCTTGACTCTAATCCCAAGACTCCCCGTTAAATGATTCTTTTTTTCGTCGACTTGAGATAATCCTAATTCATAGTCATAGGTAGGGTTCAGCGCTCTGAGAAGCTCTAAAAAAGAATTTTCTAGCCATTGTTTTTGTTTGGGAAGTTCTTTGGGCGGTTCTTCAACTTTGAGGCCGACGACGATTCGGAAGATATTGATGTAATTGAGAAAATCAGGGTTAACTTCATTAGTGCCGTGAGAGTAGTCAATAAGGATTTTACGCTGGAACGCATTTAAATCCGCAACCACGGCATTAAATAAGGATCTCATTGCAATGCTTCCATCATTTGCGGAGTCGGGTTTTTGTCGTTCGAAGAATTTTAAGAAGTTCGCAAAGTAGGGGTTATCCGGAGCATTTTCCTCCCCATACTTTCTGATATATTGGAGGTCGAAAATGTTTTCCTTAGCATCATATAGTATAAGATTAAGGAGGTGGCGTAAGGCCATTTCTGCACAATCAGCAAACGTACCCGCAAGGAACAAAATATCGCCAAGTCCATCCTGACTCCTTTTGAAGAAATATGTGGAACCATTACTCAACAAATGCGTACCAGGTTTATAGGGTGTAATAAGGTTAGTTTCAAGCTCTGGGTGGGCCAACACGAAGATATCATCAACTGTGTACTGAGTTCGGTCTTTATCCAATGTGGATCTATAATCATCAATGGACAGGAGTTGCTCTGCGTTAAAACCCTGTTGAGGATCATTTAGTATTTTACGATCAACGATGTCATCATCGAGAGAGTCGAAAAACCGTTTCAGCTCATCTGGCGTGTTATATCGCTCGCATAAAAAGGCGGTTATAACTTGTTCCGTCATATATTTGGGATAGGGTGCTTTTCCTTCGTTATCTATTGAAAGCCGAATGGCGTTGATAATCTCGTTGATATCCGCCGTAATCCTTTCCTGTTCCTTTTTTCCAAGCTCCGGGTGTCCCTCCGTAAGGGTTTGCAACATTTCTTGGACCGCGTTCTTGTTGGTAGCCTTCCAATTCTTTACAGTTTTGCTACGCACTTTATGGGCATAATTCATCAGTAAGGAGACAACTTTAGGGTCTGTTGCCAGTTTACCGAAATTGGTATTTAGGTCGGTCATTGCAGAAAGACCACCTGCAGGTGATGGGAGCAGGGCTTTAATAAGTTTGGACATGTCATCATTACCTTTGTCAAAGATATACTGTCTGGCGCCTTCTTTGACATTGCTTGTGATGTGGCCATAAAATCGTAGGTTGAAGATAAGACCGCTTTCTAAGGCGGCTTCACCCAACACAGGAGAATTAAATTCCTGACCTGCGCGGAAAAACCGAGTTACTTTTTTGAAAGATTTCCAGGGGATTTTAGCCTCGGCAGCAGGTGCAACAAACAGTGAAGAGAGCAAGGATAAGGAATAAAGCGCTTTACGGAATTTTCTCATAATTCACTCCTAATACTTCTACCATTATTTTATAATTATATCACAAAATTAAAATAAGTCTATTTTAAGTAAATAATTAATAGGTAACAACATTCATTCATCCCATCAATGTTTCACGTGAAACATTTTAAGACTTTTAAGCCAGCCTTAAACCCTGTACATGTAAACGTGAGTTATGGAGATACAGATGGTTAGAAATTTTTTTGGTTTTATTATTCTTTTTACCTTGTTCGGCAGCATCAAAGTTGAAGCGATGAAGAGAGTTAAGACACAAGATGATCTGGGGTTAAAGAATAAACCTTGTTCAATGGCGAGCGTTGCAAGAAATAATGATGAAGATCCTTTTACTATAGGGCTCGTTTTATATAATAAAGGGAAATATAAGGAGTCTCTTCTTTTCTTTAACCACGCTTTATTTAATGGACACGTGGAAGCAAATAAAATAATAGGACACGTTGAAAACCGAATAGGATTTCAATTTACCACGAAACCATCTCGAGATTATGAGGAGGCGAGACAATGGTTTAACCAAGCTATAGACAAGGGAAATCCTGCAGCTCATTATAACTTTGGAATTATGTTGCTAAAAGGACATGGGACAGAAAAAAATTTTAGGGCCGCTGTTCCCTATTTAGAAAGAGCGCGTGACTTAAAACATCCAAAAGCGAAAGCGGTTCTTCAGAGGGTATATTATCATTTAGGAATGGAGAGCATGGGCTACAATGTGTATGAAGCCTTGGTCTGGTTCAGGAATGCGTACACTTCAGGTCATGTGGATGCAAAGAAAATGGTGGGCGAAACGGAACGTATAATCGGGTATGAGGTTGAAAAGGAAGGAAATTTCGCAGAGGCGAAAGAATGGTATCAAAAGGCAATAGCAAATGGTGATACTGATGCTCCAGGAATGCTTAAAATTCTAGAAGTGCTCATGAAAAAATAATCAATTTAAACAGGTTTTCTGACAGGCAAGTCTCTCATAATGCTTAACATCATTTGCCGCTTGAATGAGTTCTGTTGGTCGCGTCTCATCAGTATATTCGTCTTTCAAATAATCTAAATAGTTTTTATAGCTTTCATCAACCGCTGCAAGACACAGTTTTTTGTTCGAATAGAGGGGACATTCAGGCGCCTTCGCCATTGCTTGGAGGGGGAGTAGTACAATGAGATAGCGAAGTATTTTCATATAGTCTCCAGGTTATGACAAGGGTCTACCTGAAGGCTATCAAGAGTTTCTTAAAAAAAAGTTAACGGAATTATTTTTTCTCACCCAATAATTTCTTCAATCCATATAGCTTTTCTAAGGCCTCTTTCGGTGAATAATCGTCTGGATTCAAAGCACTCACCGCTTTTTCAAGTGGGGACGGTGCCTTATAAGCTTCAACAAACAAGGGCAAAGGCTGGGCTGCGAGTTTGGGCTTTGGTTTTGTTTCTTCAAGCGTTTTGAGGACTTCCTCCGCTCTTTCCACGACGCATGAAGGAAGGCCTGCCAGTTTTCCCACATGAATGCCGTAAGACTTATCCGCCGTTCCTTTAGTGATCTCATGAAGAAAGATAATTTGATCCTCCCACTCCCGAATCTTCACCGTATAGCACGTCACTTCCTTTAAGGATGTCTCAAGAGAGGTCAATTCATGATAATGAGTTGCAAAGAGGGAGCGGGCTTGATTGACATGAACGAGGTGCTCTACACACGCCCACGCGAGGGAAAGGCCATCGAAGGTTGCGGTTCCTCGCCCAATTTCATCTAAAATCACAAAGCTACGGGGTGTGGCCTGATTTAAGATGGTTGCTGTCTCTGTCATCTCAACCATAAAGGTTGAGCGCCCCCGTGCTAAATCATCGGAAGCTCCCACCCGGCTAAAGATCCGGTCAATAAGGCCGATGTGTGCTTTTTTTGCAGGGACATACATCCCCATATGGGCCATGAGGGCAATCAAGGCGTTTTGCCTGAGGAAAGTGCTCTTTCCTGCCATATTCGGGCCCGTTAAAAGCCAGAGACCTTTGACATCACAATCGTTGGGAATAAAGGGGGTGCCTTGGGGAAGAAGGGCTTCCACAACAGGATGACGACCTCCCTCAATTTCAAAGGCAAGAGACTCATCCAACTCTGGTTTCACGTAGCCTTTCTCAAGAGCCAAATGCGCATGACTTGCCATGACATCGAGCGCTGCAAGGGCATGCGCAGTCTCAACAATCTCCGGAGCTCTTTTGACCGTGTCATCAACGAGCTCTTGGAAGAGAGATAGCTCAAGAGCCAATGCTTGGTCCAAAGCCCCTGTAATTTTCTTTTCAAGCTCATTCAGTTCGGGCGTAGAAAAACGCATTGCATTGGCCATCGTTTGCCGATGAATAAAGGCAGGGCCCAGTTTATCCTTATGAAGGCTCGTCACTTCCACATGATACCCAACGATATTGTTGTGCTTTATCTTGAGAGATCCCACGCTGGTTTCAGCAATATACCGCTGTTGCAAGGCCTCTAGAGCCCCCTTGCCATCATCTCTCAGCGCCAAAAGTTCATCGAGGGTCTTGTTGTATCCTGGACGTATAAACCCCCCTTCACGGGTTAAATGCGGGAGCTCATCCTTCAGGGCAAGCGTCAATCGATCTGTGAGGTCCTCATAGGATCCAAGGTTGACAAGAGCCTGAGTCAAGGTCTGGGGAAGCGTATGCCCTCCGAAAATCTTCTGAATATCAGGAAGAAGCTTGAGGCCTTTGTTTAAGGCCGCCAGATCGCGTGGCCCTCCCCGCCCCCAGGTCAAGCGTGACAGAGGTCGTTCTAAATCAGGGCAAAAGCCGAGAACAGCGCGCAGTGCCTGGTTTAAAGGTTGATTGTCATATAAAAAATCCAACCCCTCAAAACGGCTTTGCAGAATACTTAAGGTTGTAAGGGGCGAACTTAAGTGATGAGACAGAAGGCGTTTTCCCATGGGCGTAATGGTTTGATCAATGACATCGAGGAGACTCCCGCGTCTTTCCCCCGAAAGTGAAGAATGAAGTTCAAGATTCCGCCGGGTAGCCGCATCCAATTCAAGCCGCCCCCCCTCTTTAAGGCGTCTAGGCGGTTTCAGACCAGGGATATCCCTCATTTGCGTTAAGCGAATATAATCGACAAGGGCTCCGCACGCTGCAATCTCTTGAGGTTTAAAGTCACCAAAGGAGTCGAGCGTTTCAACGCCATAAAGATCCTTCAAGCGCTCAAAACCATTCTCTCCGTCAAAACGACTGGGGGGAAGAGGTGTTAAACTCTTTTTAAGATCCTGAAATAGCTCATACAAGTCTGGTGTCTTTAAAAAGGAATCGGGAACGATAATTTCACCAGGTTTTAGGCGAGCGAGCACAGTCTCAAGAAGGGATTGAGTTGTCGATTCTACAAAAAAATCACCTGTTGAAATGTCAATTGAAGCAAGGCCGATCCCCTCATTTTTCCCAGGAACGAGAGAGGTCAGGAAATTATTTCGACCCGCCTCAAGCAAAACTTCTTCCGTAAGCGTTCCGGGTGTAACCACCCGAATGACAGCGCGTTTGAGAGGTCCTTTCGATTGTCGATTTGCGGCCTCTTCCGTCTGCTCACAAATGGCAACGCGAAACCCTTGGCGGATAAGACGAACAAGGTAATTATCGCTCGCATGTATGGGGACACCACACATGGGAATTTCTTCACCGTCCTTGCCTTTTCCTCGACGAGTGAGAGCGATATCTAGCGCTTTCGAAGCTTTAACCGCATCTTCAAAGAAAAGCTCATAAAAATCACCCATCCTGTAAAAGAGTAGGCTTGACGGATGCTGGGCCTTAATTTCCAAATATTGAGTCATCATGGGGGTTTGAGGCAGTGCAGTCGTAAGCAACGTCATGTTTATGAAACTGCCTTTAGAAACGCGCCATTTTCATAGTCTGGTGTTTTATACTCAGGCACCAAGGCATGTAGCATACGAAAGATGGATTCGCCCTCTTCTTCATACGCAAGGCCTTCCAGTTCATTAAAGGCACGGGTTAAAAATCCATGATCAACCGTTCGAGGGGATCCTAAAAGAATGCTTGAATTATCTGTCGGAAGGAGGTTTTCTGTTGAGTGAAAGAGTTCTTCAAATAATTTTTCACCTGGCCTTAAGCCTGTATATTTAATCTCAATGTCTCTTTCAGGCTTTAACCCTGCAAGGCGTATCATTTGTCTTGCCATGTCGACAATTTTTACAGGTTCTCCCATATCCAACACAAATACACGTCCTCCTTGAATATTCGAATTGACAGAATAGGTCATCGATTGAAGAACAAGCTCAACAGCTTCATGAACCGTCATGAAATACCGTTTCATATCTGGATGCGTGATGGTCAGCGGACCGCCTCTTTCAATTTGTCGTTTAAAAAGGGGAATAACGGATCCAGATGATCCAAGAACGTTGCCAAACCTTACACTTGCAAAACGGGTTCCATTGGGTTTTTGACGCTCAAGAATATCCAAAGCTTGACAATAACATTCAGCAAGGCGTTTTGTAGCACCCATGGCGCTTGTCGGATTGATGGCTTTATCTGTTGAAATAAGAAGCATAGCTTTAACTTTAAAGTCCCGACACGCATCCGCAATGTTGCGCGTACCTATGACGTTTGTAAGCGCCCCTTGAGAAGGGTTTTCTTCAACGAGAGGGACGTGCTTAAGAGCTGCCGCATGAAAAACAAGCTCTGGCTTAAATTTTGAAATGACATGGCGGATTCGCTCGACATTACAAACATCAGCAAGAACGTTGTCACAGGGAAGATCAGGGTGACGTTCGGTCAGTTCTAAATTAATGAGATATAAGAGAGACTCGCTTTGATCGAGAAGACAAATATGTGAAGGTTTAAAATCAGAAATTTGCCGAACGAGTTCTCCTCCAATGGTACCGCCAGCGCCTGTGATAAGGATTTTCTTTCCCTCAATCATGGATTTCATACTCTCGCGATCAAGACTTGCTTGAGGTCTCCCCAGAAGATCTTCGATAGCGATTGGCTTTACGCGTGGTTTTGCTGCAGGGGCTGTAATCTCACTGATGTGGGGGAGTCGAGAAAGCTGAAGTCCCAGTGTTTCAGCTAAATTTAAAAGAGACTTAAGGGTTTTTCCGTTCAAATGTTCATCAGCAATGATAAGCATATCAATGGGTTGATCTTTTTTCTTAAATTTTTCAATGATGGCGGGAAGTTCTGAAATTCTTCCAATAATATGAATATGATGGATTTTTTGTCCTGTTTGTGCCGCCTTATTTCCAATAATCCCCAAAAGTCGATAAGTTTCATCGTTTTGACGCAAGATTTCACGAATAAACAACTCTGTTTGATCACTTGCACCAATAATAAGAGCTCTCTTCGCTTCAATAGAAGATTCAGACTTTGATTTGTTTCTGTGTTGTCGATAAAGACGATAAAGTAGCCGAGGCGCTCCCAAAAATGCAGTCAAAACAAACCAGTTAATGAAGGGCGTTGAACGCGGAAGCAATACGGCTTGTGGTAACAGGAACATCAAGGGAATAAAGAGAAGCGTAATATAGGTGACAGATAAACTGATCGACACTAAATCCCCAAGGGATGAATACTGCCACATGCCGCGGTAAATATGCTTGCCCAAGAAAACAGCAATCGCAATTAAGACATAGAGAAGCGTATTAAGGGCAATAACATAAGTAGGTATCAGGGAAATATCATCCCCTAGTCTTAAGAAAAGAGAGATTTGAAGGCTTAAGATGACGATAAATATATCATGAATTAAGGTAAGAGCAGACCTATTTTGAATGAGGGTAGATATTAGTTTTAAACTAATCTTTTTCATTCTTTTTAGATAAAAATGGATCATTTTAATTTCAAACGCCTTATATAATATAACAAACAACTTATAAGATGAATTTCCATTTGTCACCTTAAAAACGAACTCTTGACCGTCTGCATCCAGACACGTATATGTCAGTGATCACTCAAGTGGCCGGGTGGCAGAGTGGTGATGCAGAGGACTGCAAATCCTTTTATACCGGTTCGATTCCGGTCCCGGCCTCCAGCCTCTTTACCTCTCCCCTTGTGGGAGAGGTCGCTCGAAGAGCGGGTGAGGGGTCTAAAAATCAAATGGATGCCGAACTCGTCTTTGATACCATTTTAGAGGTCGGATATTTCAAGGATCGAATCTCAGCCCCCTCACCCGACCCTACGGGTCGACCTCTCCCACGCAGGGGAGAGGTGAGCAGTACCCGCAATAAAACTCTCAAAATCCTTGCAGGCCTCAAAAATCTTTTTTGCATAAAGATAAACCTTTTGACCCTCGGGTGTCAGTTCCACTGATCGACTGGTTCGTTTAAAAAGATGAATCCCCACGTCCTTCTCAAACGATGAAATGTGATGACTTATGGTTGATTGTGTGAGACCCAGACTTTTTGCAGCGTCTGTAAAACTTAAGGTTTCACAGACGGCGCAAAAGGCAAACACCTT
The DNA here is from genome assembly GCA_013287665.1 of Alphaproteobacteria bacterium. GTDB lineage: Bacteria > Pseudomonadota > Alphaproteobacteria > UBA9655 > UBA9655 > UBA9655. The sequence goes on along the minus strand of JABDDK010000004.1, from coordinate 53,108 downwards.
CTTGATTTCAATAGACTGCATTAAGCATTGAGCTTTTGGATCAGACCATCAAGTTCAGTTGGGTCTCTGAAATGAATCACCAGTTTTCCGCCCGCCCCTTTAAGAATCAAATCTACAGGAACATTCAGAAGTTCTGAAAGATGACTGCGAAGAACGTCTTGCTCGGGATCATTCGACTTAGGAGAGCTGGAAGGACGGGCTTTTTTCTTTTGCTCAGGCTTGGAAAGGGCTTCGGCTTCACGAACGCTGAGACCCTTCTCAATAATCTTGATTGCAAGGCTCTCTGCATTCTTTTGGCCAACGAGGGCCCGTCCATGACCCGCTGATATTTTCCCCTGAATAAGGGAGTCTTGGACGGACAAGGGAAGGGTTAAAAGCCTGAGCGTATTGGTGATATGACTCCGGCTTTTCCCAAAGATGCGGGATAAGGAATCTTGTGTATAATGAAAATCCTCTGCAAGTCGATGATACCCTGCCGCTTCTTCAATAGGGTTCAAATCTTGACGCTGGATGTTCTCAAGCAAACCAACTTCAAGGACCTCAGCATCCGTAAAATCCTTGACCAAAGCAGGGATTTCAGTCAGGCCAACCATTTTTGACGCACGCCAACGACGTTCACCCGCAACAATCTCATATTTGTTGGAAAATTCAGGGTGATTTCGAACAAGAATGGGTTGAAGAACGCCCTTTTCTTGAATTGAGGCGGCTAGTGCATTGAGTTCTTCCTCAGAAAAGAACCGACGGGGCTGTCTTTTCCCGGCTAAAACCTTCTCAATGGATAAAGTATGAGGGTTTTCAACGACGGACTCTTCATCTGATCCTGAAAAAAGAGAGGAAAGACCTCTCCCAAGAACTTGTTTTCTCATCTGACTCATGCGGCTAATTCCTTTTCTTGAGATAATATTTCTTTGGCAAGTTGGATGTAAGCAAGGGATCCAAGACACTTCATATCATAAATAACGGCGGGTTTACCAAATGAGGGCGCTTCGGCGACACGAACATTCCGTGGTATATGTGTTTTGTAAACAATATCCTTTAAATGGAGCCGGACATCGTTTGCAACTTGAGAGCTGAGGCTACTCCGACTATCAAACATCGTTAGAACAATTCCTTGAAGATCAAGGCCAGGGTTCAAATTTTTCTTCACTTTTGAAACCGTATCCAACAATTGGCTTAAGCCTTCAAGGGCATAAAATTCGCATTGCAATGGGACGAGGACCTGATCAGCAGCAACGAGGGCATTCAACGTTAGAAGACCTAATGACGGGGGACAGTCGATAAAAATGTAATCAAAGAAGGACCCAAGGGGTTGAAGAGCAACTCTTAAAAGCCTTTCTCTCCCTTTCAGGCCCACAAGTTCTATTTCTGCACCGGAAAGGTGGGGGCTTGAGGGCATCAGAAAAAGATTAGGGATTTCTGTTTCATAAGAAACCTGATCCGCTTTCACCTCTCCCGTTAAGACTTCATAGCTTCCCTTGATATTCTTTTTATCTGTAACACCAAGCCCTGTCGTTGCATTTCCCTGAGGATCAAAATCGATAATGAGTATTTTTTTTCCAACCGTTGAGAGAGCGGTTGCAAGATTAACCGTTGTGGTCGTTTTACCGACCCCTCCTTTTTGATTGACGACAGCTACGATTTTAGACATGTGGTCCTGCTCTTTGAAGATGGGAGATTTTTAATATTCTTCCCGTAGAATCGGTTAAACTCGGAAAAATTTCAAGCTCAAAATCCCAACTTTTTTTGGCCATCTGAATTTCTTCATCTGCAGTCTTACCTTTTAGGAAAAAACAAGTTGAGTCTTCTTTTAGAAAGGGAAAGGCGTAGTTAAGAAGCTGGTCAAGTGAGGCCAATGCACGTGCTGTCACAATGTCTGCTTTTAAGTCTTTTACTGCCTCAATCCGTGATCTGAGGAGTCTGACAGGAGAAAATGTTTCACGTGAAACATTTTCGAGAAAAAGGCATTTTTTTAAATCCGATTCGATCAACGTCACATCGAGTGTTTTGGGTCTTGCTATGGCAAGTACAAGCCCTGGAAATCCAGCTCCGGAGCCAAGATCGATAAGTTTAAGAGGTGAAAATGTTTCACGTGAAACATTTTGGTCAATATAAGGCAATAACTGAAGAGAATCCTCAAAATGTCGTTCCCACATCACGGGAATCGTTGAAGGGGAAACAAGATTCATCTTCTTTTGCCATGTCTCAAGAAGCTTGGCATAGGTCTCGAGTTTCTGGCGGATGTCGTTGTCGATCACTTATATATCCAATTCACACACGACGGGCGCGTGATCAGAGGCCTTTTCAACGCTTCTTATAGGCTTATCAACTGATGTATTTTTAAGGAGGTCGGCTGCTTGCGGAGAAAGCAGCAAATGATCAATCCGCAGACCAAAGTTGTTTTGCCAAGCTCCCGCACGGTAATCCCACCAGGTATATAGGTCCTTTTCATCTCTATGAGTTTCTCTCAAAGAATCGGTCAGCCCTAAATGAAGAAGGGATCTTAAACCCTCGCGTTCAGGCGTGCTGCATAAGATTTTCTCATGCCATTCTTGAGGATCGTAGACATCAAGATCTGTGGGGGCAATATTATAGTCACCTCCCAAGATTAAGGCTTCATCATAGGTGAGAAGGGTTTTCGTATGTGCATAAAGAGCCTGGAGAAACCGAAGTTTATACGCATACTTATCACTCCCCACTTCTGATCCATTGGGAACATAGATGGAGGCGACCCTCAGTCCTTTAATGACAGCCTCTATATAGCGGGCTTGCTCATCTTCAAATCCAGGAATGCCGCTCGTTATATCTTCGATGGGGTACTTTGAGAGCAGAGCCACACCATTATAGGTCTTCTGACCATTGAGTGCGATGTTATAATTAAGGTTTTCTATGTCTTCTTTAGGAAATTGATCATCAGTGGTCTTGGTTTCTTGGAGTAAGACAATATCAGGTTGCGTCTCCTTCAGCCATGTAAGAAGGAGGGGAAGTCGGACACGTATTGAATTGATGTTCCAGGTCGCAATCTTGATCATACTTCAAGATAACGCTTTTAAAAACAGGGTCAAGGGGAAAACTCTTTCCACCTCTCCCCTTCGTGGGAGAGGTCGACGCGCAGCGGCGGGTGAGGGGGCTCAAGATGTCTGAAATCAGAAATTCCAATCCTTTTAGATATTGCGAGTACGTTGGTCTGAATTTGGACAAACGCATATTAGTTTCTGATTTCTGATTACTGACATCTGATTACTGTTTCCCCCTCACCCGATCCTTCGGATCGACCTCTCCCACGAAGAGGAGAGGTGAAGGAAAATTTGACTTTTTCATCAAAATATAGTAAATCTTAATGAGTGTTTCGTGGTTTTCCCTATAAAATAAAAAAGAGGAGTCATCATGTTCACACAATTACAAGACCCAAAGAATCCCGAAACATTCAAGAAACTCTTCGGAGCGGAAAAAAACAAGGACATTCTTGTTTCCTTTCTTAATGATTTTGTGACTCAAAACAAGAGGCCCATGATCAATGATGTGACGAAAGTCTCTGATTCATCCACCTCCATTGACATTCTCTGTAAGGACGAGGATGGGAATCGTTACCTTGTGGCTCTGCAAATTTCGAATGAGGCCAGCGAGAATGAATTTCCCTCTCGCATACAAAAAGAGAAAGAAGATCAAGATCTTAAGGAGGTTCTCTTCCTTGAACTTGTTGATTTCATTATGTTTCCTAAAAGTGAATCCTATAAATCTGAACATGTGATTGTCGAGCAAGAAAATTATAACTCTGAGACGAAGAGTTTGTCTTTTGTTTTTTATGAACTTCCAAAGTTTAATAAGAAGCTCGACGAACTCACCACCACGACAGAAAAATGGATGTATTTTTTCAAACATGCACACGAGTCCTCTTTAGAAGATTTGCTCAGCCTTATTGGCCGTGACTGGATTTTCGAGAAGGCGTGTAGTGAACTCATGAATACGGAAGAGAAGTCTGTCTTAAAGAAACGCGTCTCGGTCATGTGAGATGAACCCTTTTCGACGTGGTACAACTCAAATAGCCTACTTAACAGGTATCGCTCTTGTTATCATTGCTGTGGGAATCGAATATTTTCAGTTTCACCAGAATCAACAGTTTCTTTTAACGGACTTAAAAAATCGACTCATTGAACACACGGCTAATGTCAATTTGAGGGCACGAACGGTCAAAGGGTACGTGATTGGTTTAAAGACGGCCGCTGAGAATTCGTTGAATGAAATCAAACAATTTGGCATGAAATCGCCCTTGTATGCCTATCTTAAAAATGATTTACCAACCCATACTTATTTCCTAGACAGAGAGTCACTCACGGAAATCGTATCAGGAAATCTGAGAGGGAAAGGAACCCTTGAGGGATTGTCCCAACAGACTCGAAATGAGCTCAACATGGCATTGAGCTTGAATCCATTTTTTGAAAATGCCTTAAAAGGGAATCGAGGCACCGTTTGGGTTTATTATGCCTCGCTACAGGGCTTTCAAAATGTGTACCCAGCGGCGGACGGTTTCTCCAGTATTCCTCCCCCACAAGAGAAACGGAACACATGGACACCCATCCATGACCGCAAAGAACAGGGTCTTGTCGTTACGAATTCTTCACCTGTTTCAGAGGGAGAGAAACAGATGGGAACGGTGTCATTGGATTTGAGTTTGACTGAACTTGATCGTGTGATGAATAGAATTCAAGACCTGGAAGGTCGCCTTTACCTCATCAACAAGGATCATCAAGTCCTCGCAACAAAGGGTGTGCACTCAAGGAAAGACGGCATTCCTACCCTCGATCAATTTCTCTCTCAAAATATCCTTCAAAAAATTGATGCTGAAATAAAGTCACCCTCGGGCTGGTTTGTCTTTGAAGGACAGGACCTTATTTTTGTCACAGATTTACATGAAACCCCTTGGACAATGATCTACGTTGGATCAAGATCGAGTTTATTCCTCCAGGTGTTTGCTGAAGCCCTAGAGAATTTGTTTCTTATCTCCTTACTTCTTATTTTCGTTGTGGGGTTGGGATATCTCATTGTTCTGCGTAATTTTATTACGCCGGCTGGAAAATTGGTTACTCATATCTCCAATGAAAACAAAGGCATAAAGAGCAACCCTTCGAATCTCCCGTCTCGGTGGCGCCCTTGGTTTGAGATTGTCACAAAGATCTTCACTGAAAATAGAACGCTTCTTGATGATCTCGAAAATCGCGTTTACCAGCGAACGAAAGAACTTGAGGAGGCTTTAATCCATCTCAAGAAGGCTCAAAATCAGATAATTGTTCAAGAAAAGCTCGCAAGTCTTGGGGCTCTGACGGCGGGGATTGCCCATGAGATTAAAAATCCTCTGAATTTCATTATCAATTTTTCTGAGCTTTCTCTTGAATACCTCCATGAGCTCAAGGAAAAAGTCAAAAATGAACCTGAGCTTTTGGATCTTGCTCTACAAAACGTTACAAAAACAATTGAACATGCTCACCGAGCTGATGCCATTGTGAAGAGTATGTTGGCTCATGCGAGAGGAAGCACGGGAGAGATCACAACCTTTAACCTGAATGCGCTTCTTAAGCAAAGCATTGAGCTTGGCTATAACGGTTTCCTCGGCTCAAACGCTCACTTCACAGCTAAAATTGTCGAAAAATTTGATGCCAAAGTTGGAGAAATCCAAGGGTCGGAACAGGACCTCGCCCGCGTCTTTCTCAATATTATCAACAATGCTTGTTTTGCTCTCTTCGATAAGAAAAAGAAAGAAGGGAAGGGGTATAAACCTGAACTCAATATAGAAACAAAGGATGCAGGTAACCTTGTTAAGATTACGATTGAGGACAATGGGCCGGGGATGGATAAAGCTGTCTTAAAGAAAGTTTTTACACCCTTCTTTACGACGAAAGAGTCAGGAAAAGGAACGGGCCTCGGCCTGTCCCTAAGTTATGATATCATTGCCCATCAACACAAAGGGCACTTGAGCGTAGAAAGCGAAGTCGGAAAGTTTACAAGGTTTATCATAGAGTTACCAAAGGGAGGGGGACAGACATGAGTGAAGAAGGCATGACCTATGATGTGGTCATCGTGGGGGCCGGGCCCTCAGGACTGGGAGCGGCCATTAGACTTAAGCAATTAGCGCCCTCCCTTTCCGTCTGTATTCTTGAGAAAGGGGCTGAGGTCGGAAGTCATATTCTCTCAGGAGCGGTCATTGAACCCCGGGCTTTAAATGAGCTTTTCCCAGATTGGAAAGAAAGGGGCGCCCCCCTTACAACACCGTGTACCCATGATAAGTTCTTGATTTTGACTGAAGAACGCGCCATTCGGTTTCTCACCCCCCCTCAAATGCATAACAAAGGAAATTATGTTGCGAGTTTAGGTGCGCTTTGCAAATGGCTTGGCGAGCAGGCGACAGCGTTGGGTGTCGAAATTTACCCAGGATTTGCTGGATATAGCTGTCTTTTCAATGATGCAGGAGATATGATTGGCGTTCAAACAGGCGCTCAAGGAATCGACCGCCAAGGCAATAAAACGGCTCATTATGAACCCGGTGTGAATATTTTTGGGAAGATGACCTTGCTTGCGGAAGGGTGTCGAGGATCATTAACCCAACAAATTATTAAACGCTTTAAACTCGATGATGAGTCGAATCCCCAAACTTACGGTATGGGGCTTAAGGAAATTTGGGAAATTGATCCTAAAAAGAGCAAACCAGGACAAGTTATTCACACCGTTGGATGGCCACTCGATCCCCATACGTTTGGGGGATCCTTTCTCTATCATTTGAATAATAACCAAATCTTGATCGGGTTTATTGTCGGTTTGGATTACAAGAATCCCTATTTGAGTCCTTTTGAAGAATTTCAACGTCTTAAAACCCATCCCGCCATCAAGGATTTATTTGAAGGGGCCAAGCGGATTTCTTATGGCGCTCGGGCTCTGAATGAAGGGGGTGTTCAGTCCCTTCCTAAGCTGGAATTTCCAGGAGGATCTCTTGTTGGGTGTGCTGCGGGTTTCATGAATGTCGCAAAGATTAAAGGCTCTCATACGGCCCTTAAATCCGGCATGATTGCGGCGGAGGCCATTGTTGATCATCTTGTTAATGGTAAGCCTTATGAATATGAGGAAAGGCTTAAAAAGAGTTGGGTCTATAAGGAACTCTATAAAGTGCGCAATATCCATCCTGGGTTTAAATGGGGGCTTATGCGAGGGATGATAAATGCGGTTTATGAAACCGTGACGTTTGGAAAAAGTCCTTGGACGTTGAGCAATCCCGCTGATTATAAACAATTAAAACCAGCAGCAGAATGCAAGCCCATACAATATCCAAAACCAGACGGAAAGATTACGTTTGATCGCTTGACCTCCGTCTTTTTATCCAATATCCGCCACGCTGAAGATCAACCCAATCATTTGATTTTAAAAGATCCTGAAGTCGCAATTTCCATCAACTATAAAGAGTATAATTTTCCAGAAGGCCGCTATTGCCCAGCACAAGTGTATGAACTTGTTGGAACAGAGCCCCGTCTTCAAATCAATTCTCAAAATTGCATTCAGTGTAAAGTCTGCGATATCAAAGACCCCACCCAGAACATTACGTGGACCCCCCCTGAAGGTGGGTCGGGGCCGAATTATGTGAATATGTAATTAGTATTTAGATATTGGTAATTAGTGATTAGAAAAGAAAAATATTTTCTAATCACTAATGACTAGTTTCTAATTACTGAATATAGTACCCATCCTTCCCATTGAGCAAAACCTTAGGAACGTTGGGATCTTCCTCAAGTTTTTGACGAAGACGATAAATGTGTGTTTCGAGCGTATGGGTTTCAGAATCGGGGTGATAGGCCCAAATCTCGTGGAGAAGGGTGTCCTTTGAAATTTCCAAGCCTTTGTTTTGATAAAAGAAATTTAACAGTTGAACTTCTTTCTCAGTAACACGTTGGCTTTCATTCGTGTTTAGATTTTTTAAAATCTTGTCCCTTAAATCCAAGGAAAAGTGTGAAAATAGAATGACTTGCGTATAGGGAAGATTTTCAATATGTCCCAAAAGATCTAAAAATCGCATCGGGTATGAAAAACTTAATAAATTGAGGTTGGGAAGCGAACTTTCAGGCGGTGTTTCAGCAAACAATATCCCCTCAGCTTCTGACTCTCTTTCTTGAATCAAAATTCCGGCTTGAGGCAAAAGCTCTTTAATGGCTTCTATCCCATTGAATTTATTTGCTTTTAGGTATACTTTCAACATCTTAACTGTGGCATGGGGGTCACATGCTCTCCAAAAATTATTTACGCGGTCAGTTTACCATTGAGACAAATCCTTTCAAGTGATCTTTTACAAATTGTTGTGATTTATCCCACATCTTATGTTAATCTAGTTATCAAAAACACCTATCCTTGGAGGAAAATATGACACGGTCTCTTCTCGGCTCTACAGCCCTCTTATGCTTGTTATTCGTGAACGAAGCAAATGCAGCAGAATGTAAGCCTGCCCCTATTCTGAGCACACCACAACTTAAAATATCGGGTCAAACATCCTTCAACTCGTGGTTTTTTAATAATAAAGAGCGATTGAAATTAAATGAAGTTGACTTATCAAACAGTACAAATGGTACCTTTCAGGCGACTCCTAATCATAGGCAGTACTATGGTCATGACCAACTTTTCTCCGTTGATAGATCTAAGCTTCGCTTCAATGTGGATGGAAAAACAGATCGCGGCATGGAATATGGTCTTGTGGTTGTGATTGAAGGCAACACAAGTGCAACGAAGTCCGTTCGCGAAAACTATCTCTATTTCGGTGGATCATGGGGTAAGATTTATGCCGGTGACACCTATGGTGTTGAAGACACAATGGCCTTTGGTGGTTTTAGCCAATGGGGCGGTACAGGCTTTATCGATGGTCCGTATGAACGCGTTGTCAATAAAACATTTGGAGCTCCTAACTCGATTGACCTTGCAGGAAATACAAGTCGGGACACAAAGTTTACCTATTTAACACCCCGTTGGAATGGTTTGCAGGCAGGTGTTTCCTTTTCTCCTATGGAACACCGAGGAGAGCAAATTATCAGCTCAAAGACAAGTACGAGCTCTCCTAAAGCCCCGTTTTACAAAGATAACGTTGCTGGGGGAATTAACTTCATTCACAAGTTTTGTAATGGGTTAGATATGGCATTATCCGCAACAGGAGTGGTTGCAAGATCGGCTCCCCCTTATGCTGGAGCCGCTTCTCGACACATGGTGAGTGGGTATGCATTTGGTGGAAACTTCAATTACGCCAATATTGGGTTCGGACTTGAATACGGAAATAATGGCAAAAGTTATCAGTATAAAAGGACGGGTACACCCGTAAATGCAGGTCAGTTCCTTGACTTTGGTTTGTCCTATACATACGGCCCAACCAAGTTCAGTGCTGGTTATTTCTATGGTTGGAGAAATGCTTTGGGTGCTGTTAATCCAGCGGCATTGGAAGGGCGTAGTAACATAAACATCGCTGCTGCGGGCTATCGTAAAGAGAAGGCTAAAACAAATGCTGTCTCTGCTGCGATTGATCGTAAGTTGGCCCCAGGTCTTGGTGTTTACGTTGAATATCAATACTATAATATGAAGAACCCAGCCGCAGGTGATGAAGCGAGACGACTGAATGCCGAATTGGCTAACGGTGGTGCAGGCGCTGGCAATTCACCAACACCTAACAACAAGGCAAACGTGGTTGTTGTAGGGTCACGTCTGGTATTCTAAGACTGGGACACCTCTCCCCTTGTGGGAGAGGTCGCCCCTCGGGGCGGGTGAGGGGTCCGTAGTTTCAGTAAGACTCTCTGTTTATTAGTAGGGATAGATGTCCTTAATCAATAATGTCGTTTTGCAATTGTGTTGACGAGCCCCTCACCCGCCGCTTCGCGTCGACCTCTCCCACAAGGGGAGAGGTGAAGGGGCCACTTGATTTTTATAAGGTGACGCTAGACCTTAACTTTTATTTCCTTGACCTTCCCTTCATCACAGGGCATATCTAAAAAAAATTATGAGTTGAGGTTACCCTATGTATTTAAGAAAATTTTCCGCATTATTTTTGGCTCTAGGACTGGTTTCTTGTGGAACGGATTTCGATAAGGATGAAATGGAAACGGCGCCTTCTGAGGACCGTTACAATTCGGGTATGGGCAAATTTTTAGGGGATGAGGCCCTGACCTTTGGAGGTCCCAAAAAGCGGGAACAAGAAGATACAGGTCTTGGCGTCAACAGTTACTTGTGGCGCGCAAGTCTAGATACCATTTCCTTTATGCCTCTGGCATCCGCTGATCCCTTTGGAGGCGTTATCATTACGGAATGGTTTACCCCTCCGCAAAACCCTCAAGAGCGTCTGAAAATGAATGTGTACATCCTCGACAGACAACTTCGCTCCGATGGAATTAAGGTCAGTATTTTCCGTCAAGAACGTGAACCTTCCGGTATGTGGGTTGATAAGCCCGTGGATCCTCAAACTGTTAAGGATTTAGAGAACGCAATCTTAAGCCGATCAAGGCATTACAGGTCGACAACCGTTAAGTAAGGATATCCTATGACATCTCGGTATAATTTTCGAGAGAACGAAGCAAAGTGGCAAAAAGCCTGGAAGGGGGCCTCCCTTTTTAAAGCGAAAGAAAGCTCGCATAAGTATTACGTTCTTGAGATGTTTCCCTATCCATCGGGCCGGCTTCATATGGGTCATGTGCGGAACTATTGCCTTGGTGATGTTATTGCGCGTTATAAAGCGGCTTCTGGCTTTAGTGTCCTCCATCCGATGGGTTGGGATGCCTTTGGACTTCCGGCTGAAAATGCGGCGATTCAACATGGGATTCATCCCAAAACATGGACCCTTAAGAATGTAGAGTTGATGAAAGAAGAGCTTAATTCGTTGGGTCTTTCTTATGACTGGGATCGAGAAATTCTCAGTTGTTCGCCGGATTATTATAGGCACGAACAAAAGATATTCTTAGACTTCTTGAAAGAAGGAATCGCATACCGTAAGGAATCCTTTGTGAATTGGGATCCGGTTGAAGGAACGGTGCTTGCAAATGAGCAGGTTATTGACGGAAAAGGGTGGCGGTCAGGGGCTCCCATTGAGCGCCGCAAGCTTTCCCAATGGTTTTTAAAAATAACCGATTTTTCAGAGGAACTCCTCAATGATCTTAAGGGGCTTGATCATTGGCCTGAACAGGTTAAAACGATGCAAGCGAACTGGATTGGTCGCTCAGAAGGGGCCCGCATTCATTTCCCTCTCATCGAAAAAGAGGATGTGCTTGAGGTGTTTACAACACGACCTGATACTATTTTTGGGGCGTCTTTCTTAGGTATTTCCCCTGATCATCCCTTTGTTGAAAAGATTGCGAAATCAAGTCCAGCCCTACAGACATTTATTGCGGAATGCCGAGCGAAGGGGACAAGTCAGAAAGACTTAGAAACGGCTGAAAAAAAGGGATTTAATACGGGGCTAACTGTAAAACATCCCTTCCTTGCAGACCGGACTCTTCCTTTGTATGTCGCAAACTTCGTTTTTGTTGATTATGGAACGGGCGTCATATTTGGATGTCCAGCCCATGATGAACGCGACTTCGAGTTTGCAAAGAAATACAAACTCCCCATTTTGCAAGTTGTTCAAGGCAAGACAGATGAACCTCTCCCTTATCTTGGGGACGGGACACTTGTGAATTCAGATTTCCTCAATGGACTGACAGTCGAGGCCGCCAAAAAGGACGTCATCAAACGCCTTGAGTCCAAGACGTTGGGATCAAAAGAAATCAGTTATAAGCTCAGAGATTGGGGTGTTTCTCGCCAGCGATATTGGGGATGTCCCATTCCGATTATTCATTGCCCAAAATGTGGCATCGTTCCTGTAACGGATCTTCCCGTTGTACTCCCTGAGGATGTGAGTTTTGATCAACCTGGAAATCCATTGGATTTGCATCCGACCTGGAAATATGTGGATTGCCCCACTTGCGGTGAAGCGGCGGAACGGGAAACGGATACATTCGATACATTTTTTGAATCGTCATGGTACTTTGCGCGCTTTTGTTCCCCCCATTCAAAAGAACCCTTTGATCGGGATAAGGCAGAATTTTGGATGCCGGTGGATCAATATATTGGCGGAATTGAGCATGCCATCCTCCATCTTCTGTATGCTCGGTTTTTCACAAAGGCTTTAAAGAAATGTGGGTATTGGACGATTTCTGAACCCTTCCGTAATCTTTTGACACAGGGAATGGTGTGTCATGAGACGTACAAAGACCAGGCGGGCTCATTCCTGTCACCTCAAGATGTTGAAAAGGTTCAAGGCCAGTTTGTAAAAGCTGCTGATGGATCCCCTGTTAAGGTTGGGCGCTCAGAGAAGATGAGTAAATCAAAATACAACGTCATCCCAGCTGCTAAAATCGTTGAAGAGTATGGCGCTGATACGGCGCGCCTCTTTATGCTTTCCGATAGTCCTCCCGAGAGAGATTTTGAATGGACAGAGGCGGGTATTGAAGGAAGTTGGCGGTATATTAACAAGCTCTGGCGATTTATTACACCCCTTCTCTCGGATTTGAAGGTGGTGAAAGCCAAGGAAATTCCTGGGTCTTTTTCCCCAACTGCGATATTGATTCGAAAGCTCACCCATAAAACGATTTATTATGTGACGCAAGATATTGAGAAGTTTCATTTTAACAGGTATATCGCGCGCCTTCGTGAATTCTCGAATGCGCTTGAGGAATTTACACCTGAAACGGCGTCCGACTGGTGGGTCCTGAATGAGGCCATTCATACCCTCATCATCCTTTTCTCGCCCGTTCTTCCCCATCTTTGTGAGGCTTTGTGGGATGAGCTGGGCCATGCTCCGTTTGTATTTAATCAACCGTGGCCGAAAGCTGATCCTGACTTAGTCAAGGAAGATAATATTACGCTCGCCGTTCAAGTGAATGGAAAAATGAGGGGAACACTTGATATTTCTTCAGATTTGAGCGAAAGCGAGATCAAAAAACTTATTTTAGACTTGCCTTCTGTTAAAGCTCAGGTTCAAGATAAGGAACTTAAAAAATTCATCTATGTTCCAGGAAAGATAGCCAATGTCGTTCTATAAAAGTATAGCCCTTCTTGTGATGTGTTTTAGCCTGACCGGGTGCGGGTTTCATCCTCTTTATCAAGCCCCCTGTGAAGGGGCGGATATTGCGTATCCTATTAAGATTTGTACAATTGAGGATCGTCAGGGACAAATTCTTAGAAACTATCTGGTGGATCTTCTAACTCCTGCAGGGGCTCCCCTAAAGCCTAAATATATTCTTGAGATTAAAGTTACGGATGTCATTATTGATACGGGGATTAAAAAAGATGAATTGACCAGCCGTAAAAAAGCAACGTTAACAGCTGCGCTCACTCTAAAAGACGCCTGTCACAAAGTTGTTTATACTCACAGTGTGAGTGCGATTAACTCGTTTACGGTTTTAACGGAGAACTATTATTCCGACGTTGTTGCTGCAGAATACGGACGGAAAGAGGCCCTTCGTCTTTTGTCAGAGAAAATTAAGCTGACTTTAACGGCTTATATGGATTGTCATTAGGGGTGTATGTGGGCACTATATATCGTCATTGCGAGGATGCATTGTTGCGTGGAGTCACCTCTCCCCTACGTGGGAGAGGTCGCCCTGAAAGGGCGGGTGAGGGGGATTTAATACTCTTTCTAAATTACGAAACATGTCGTCAATCCAGAAACGAATATGTTGACCTTTAAACTACCATTTTTGCGATCTATGATTTCTAAGAAGTTACCAAAGAAGAATGATTATTGCGCCCCCTCACCCGCCGCTACGCGGCGACCTCTCCCACGCAGGGGAGAGGTGAGTCTTCCGTTGTTACACTTTAAGTTTATGAGGACCTATAAATGAAAATTAACTTTCCAGCGCTCTTTCAAACACCTGTTCAGAAATATAGATTTTTCTTTATATTTGGAAATGATAAGGATGTCTTTGAAAGAGCAATATACTATTTACAAAAGACATTCAAATCCCCACTGATTATTACGGATGAAAAAGAAGTCCTTAAAGCAAGTCCTGTCCAACCGTCTCTATTTGAGGATAGCTTAAGTGGTGGTATAACCCTTGTCTCACCCGTCACCGATAAGATTCTTACCCAACTCGATACGCTTAACGACGGGATCTATATCTTCACTTCAGAAAAAGCCCGCGCCTCTTCTAAGTTGGTTACGACTTTCTCGGCATCCGCTCAGTCCCTTGCTATTGCTTCATATGCATCCCCTGTCACAACCTCCGAATTTGAGTTTCTAACGAGAGAAACTGACTTGGCCGCTCCCTTTAAAGGGTTGCTCTTTAAGGCTTACCAAAACGATTATAAAGGGCTTTTAACGACACTCGCTAAAATCAAGCTTTATGGAGATGTTCCTGAATCTGATTACGCGTCCTTTTTGGATCCTTCTTCGGATTCGGATGATTTAACGCCGCTTCTTCATGGATTTCTGGTACGAGATGCAAAAAAAGTAACGGATGCTTTTGGAAATCTAACGGACGCGGACCTGATTCCTACGTTGAGAAATTTAACGCGTACTTTTTTAACTCTTTTCGAGTTGATGCCTCATAAAAATTCGTCTATTCCCTGGCAAACGATGACGCCGCCTGTTTTCTTTAAGGATCAGCCTCTGTATCAGACGGCCTTAACTCGGTGGAAGCAAAGTGAGATCCAGCAGATGCTAGAGAGCTTTTTGTCGCTCGAGCGCAAAGTTAAGTATTCAGGATTTTCAGGATCACAGGTGAAGCAGAGTTTATTGTTAAGCCTGCCCGAATTCCTCGGAAAGTGACTCAGGCGTTACGCCAAGCTTAGCAATTGCACTTTCCCATTTTTTTTCTATGGGGACGTGAAAGAGAATATCACCGTCCGCCGCAATTTGAAGCCATTTGTTGCTGTGAAGTTCCGCATCGAGTTGACCAGCCCCCCAGCCAACATACCCCATGGCCAGGAGACAATCCTTTGGTCCATCACCTTCTGCAATCGACTGTAAAACATCAACGGTTGCTGTGAGAGCAATATTATTGCCTAAGGAAACCGTTCCTGGATGGGTGAAATCATCGGAATGAATCACAAAGCCGCGACCAGAATCGATGGGGCCCCCAAAATGAATGGGAAGATCTCTTTTAACAGAATCACGAGGCAGATTAAGGTATTCAAGGAGCCCTCCGAGGGTGAGATCGCCTAAATACTTATTGATAACCAAACCCATGGCTCCATTTGTATCATGTCCACAAATGTAGATAACAGCTCGCTCAAGACGCGGGTCCTTCATATGAGGCATGGCCAGCAAAAATTGACCCGTTAGGTAACCTGAAAGATCTTGTTTTGCTTTTGTTTCATCTGTCATGCTATATTTATGCCATATAATGGGTTAAAAGTTTATTACAAAGGTTGGAATTTATGAAAAAATTCTTAAAGTATCTGTTGTTTGGGCTTTTTGTTAGTTTTGCCCCCACTTCACTTCTTCAAGCAGAAGACAAGCCTCCTGTTGAGATGAAACTTGTCCAAGGCGGCAAAGATGATGGCCATGTTCTTGCGGGTCTTTTATTAACGATTCCTAAAGGGTGGCATGTGTATGCACCAAGCCCCCCAGGCGAAGAGGCTGCAGGATTTGAGCCAACAATAACTTGGGATAAATCTTCAAATCTTAAATCTGCAGAAGTTCTCTGGCCTGTTCCCAAGAAAACAGAATTTGAAGGACAGCTTTCCTATGTCTATGAAGAAGAAACACTCATTCCTATACAAATAATTCCTCAAAAAGCGAATGAATCCATACCTCTAACGGTGAAAGTCAATCTTTTGGCCTGTTCTTCTATGTGTGTTCCTATAGAGGAGACATTGTCTTTAGATCTAAAGCCTGATGCAAAAGGTGACGCTGTTTTTAAAGCCGTGGAAAAACGGGAAAAAGCTTACGAGGGTCTCTCTCTGTTCAGTCTTCTTATGGTTGCTCTTTTAGGAGGATTTATTCTCAACTTTATGCCCTGTGTTTTACCCGTCCTGTCGATTAAAATTATGTCTCTCGTTAAACAGTCTAAAAAGAGTCATAAAGAGCATGCTAAGCAAGGGTTTCTGATTACGGGGCTAGGGATTTTAGCCTCCTTCCTTCTTCTCGCTTTAATAACTGTGATCTTGAAGGAATCAGGAGAAGCTTTCGGCTGGGGAATTCATTTTCAAAATTCACACTTTTTGCTCTTTGTTTTTCTCGTGCTGATTGCTTTTTCAGCCAGTTTGCTAGGTGTCTTTGAAATCGATCTTCCTTCAGGTCTTGGGACATGGCTCATTGGTCATGAAGGAAAAGGGCGAATCAAGGATTTTCTATCAGGTGTTTTTGCAACTTTACTCGCAACGCCTTGTTCCGCGCCCTTTGTAGGAACAGCGCTTAGCTTTGCTCTTGCAAGAGATACACCTGATATATTTGCCGTCTTCTTCTTCCTTGGACTGGGGTTTGGGTCTCCTTATTTCTTGGTTGCAGCCCTTCCCAATAAATACATCCTCCTTCCAAAACCTGGGAAATGGATGATGTGGATGCAAATTTTTCTAGGAGCCATTTTGGCCATTACAGCCGTTTGGATTGGGTGGATTCTTAGCTTTCACTTACCCCTTTGGGTCTTAGGCGTGAGTATGATTTTATCGATTGTGGCCCTTTCTCTCTTTTGGTTCAAGCAGCACAAAAATCCGCAATTGAAGGCGTGGGCTTTGGCGGGTCCTCTTTTTCTGGCCGCATGGGCGCTCTCTTGGACGAGTGAAGTTCAACATAATCCTGCTGATACGTATGCTGGATCTTCACCAACACTTGAATTGTGGAAACCCTTTCAACCTGAGGCCATTCAGACACTTGTGAGTCAAGGCAAAACTGTGTTTGTCGATGTCACCGCAGAATGGTGTGTGACGTGTGCTGTGAACAAAAGTCTTGTTCTCGGTGATTCTCAAATAACCAACCTTCTCACCCATCATAATGTGATTGCGATGCGCGCGGATTGGACTAAGCAGGATCCACTCATTACAGAGTTCCTTTCGGATCATGATCGGTATGGCATTCCTTTTAATATCGTATTCGGTCCCTCGAGCCCAAAGGGCGTGCCCCTTCCTGAGATTTTATCTATAGACGCTGTTAAGGAAGCTTTCGAGACGGCAGGACTGAAAACGCTAAGTCACTGATAATCTCACCTCTCCCACAAAGGGGAGAGGTGAAAGTCTCTTACCGTTGAAGTGCCTTATCTATAGCATTGGTGGCAAGGGCATCTGCTCTTTCATTTTCAGGATGACCGGCATGACCTTTAACCCAGTGCCATTCTATCTTATGGGTCCCAACGAGGGCATCTAACTCTTCCCATAAATCTTGGTTTTTTACGGGCTTATTATTTGAGAGGCGCCAGTTGTTTTTCTTCCATTGGAAGCGCCATTTCATAATCCCATTACGCAAATACTGGCTATCTGTATAGAGATCAATGATGAGAGATCTTTTTAATATCTTAATGCCTTCGATGGCGGCTTGGAGCTCCATTCGGTTGTTTGTTGTATCAGGATGATAGCCGGAGAGCTCTTTTTCAACACCTTTATAGCGAAGAATCACCCCCCACCCCCCTGGGCCGGGATTTCCTTGGCAAGCGCCATCCGTATATATTTCGACTTTCTCAACCATGCGTTCAAAGTGCCACAAGACAATGACCCTTGTCGAGTGCATCTTCCTCGGATAAATATAAAAGAAATTTATGGAGAGTAATATGACCCTACCCCACTGCGCTCAAGCGTCCCCTTATGAAGTCGACTTGCAGGAAGGTCAAAAGATCTTTTGGTGTACCTGTGGTTTAAGTGATAGCCAACCGTTCTGCGATGGTCAACATAAGGGCACGGGCTTAAAGTCCCTCTGTTATACGGCAGATGCGACGAAGAAAGTATGGTTATGTGGCTGTAAGCAAACAAAGACCCCACCATTTTGTGATGGGTCTCATGAAGACATTGAATCATGAGAAAGTTTGTAATCATCACAAGCCTTCTCCTTTCGGCGTGTAGCACGAGCTTTTCAGAACGTGTTCCCTGTCCGTCGACAGCGATTTTAGCTGAGTTTTCAAAAGCCATAGATCTTACTCAAGCAGAACCTATCCGATTTGAGATGGATAGTCTGACACCCCTATGTACGAGGGAAGATAAGATAAAACGTGTTGAAATTCGTCTTCGTATTACAAGTATACGACCCTTGAAGCAATATCATAACCCTGCAACCCTTGAACGGTCTTACTTTGTTGCGGTTGTGGATAAAGCAGAAAATGTGCTTTCGAGATCTGATCATACGGTTCAAGTCAAGTTTGAAGAGAAGCAGACGACAAAGGTTTGTTATCAAGAACTTATCGAGACGATCCCGGAAGGAAAAGATGTGACCATCTACGTTGGCTTTAACCTCGATGAAGCTGAAAGGGCACATTTACAAGCAGAGCGCGAACTTCACCTCTCCCCCTGTGGGAGAGGTCGCCCAAAGGGCGGGTGAGGGGAGACAAACAACTCTTTCTGAAAGAAAGTAGGAATGTTTACATTCCTTCGGAATGAGTTGTATACCCCTCACCCGCCCGAAAAGGGCGACCTCTCCCACAGGGGGAGAGGTGAAGTGCTTCGTCGCTCTTACGAGGTTTATATCGGCTTCGGCTCCATTCGTGATTTCTTGGGCGCCGCCTTTTTTGGCTTTGGCTTGGCCTTAGCTCCCCCAGAGGGTATAGAAGATGATGGCGTTGACGTATATCCAGCAACATCCTTTACCCGATCAAGTTTTCCCTCTTTAAGCAAAATATTAATCTCTTCCCCACTAAGAGTTTCAAGATCAAGCAATGTCTTCGCTAAGAGCTCTAAGTGGTTGAGATGCTTCGTTAAAATGACCTTAGCTCTCGCATAGGCATCTTCGACAATGCGTTTAACCTCTTCATCAATAATTTGAGCTGTGGATTCAGAGATTGTCTTATGCTGAGAAACAGAATGACCTAAGAACACTTCTTGTGTGTTCTCACCATAGGTAATAGGTCCAAGCTTTTCACTCATTCCCCATTCCGTAACCATCCGACGAGCCATTTGAGTCGCCATGCTGATATCGGAAGAGGCGCCTGTGGTGACTTTATTCTCCCCAAAGATCATTTCTTCAGCGATACGTCCGCCCATAGCAACGGCCAGGTCAGCGTATAAACGCTCACGAGACATAGAAACACGGTCCCCTTCAGGAAGACGCATGACCATACCAAGCGCACGTCCACGGGGGATGATCGTTGCTTTATGAATAGGATCTGACGCGGGCGAATGGTAAGCAACAACGGCGTGGCCTGACTCGTGATAGGCTGTAAGACGCTTTTCTTCATCGGTCATGACCATTGAGCGACGTTCACTCCCCATCATGACTTTATCTTTAGCTTCTTCAAGTTCGGCCATTGAAACGGACCGTCTGTTTCGACGGGCAGCAAGAAGGGCCGCTTCGTTAATGAGATTGGCAAGGTCTGCTCCTGAAAACCCAGGCGTACCTCTTGCGATAACCATAAGATTAACGTTGTCGGACATTGGGACTTTACGGGAATGGACGGCCAGAATTTTCTCACGTCCAATCACATCCGGATTGGGAACAACGACTTGTCGATCAAATCGACCTGGTCTTAAGAGGGCAGGATCCAAAACGTCAGGTCTGTTCGTCGCGGCAATCAGAATGACACCGTCATTCGCCTCAAATCCATCCATTTCAACAAGAAGCTGGTTGAGGGTTTGTTCTCTTTCATCGTTACCACCACCGAGACCTGCGCCACGATGACGTCCGACTGCATCGATTTCGTCGATAAAGATAATGCAAGGCGCATTCTTCTTTCCTTGATCAAACAAATCACGGACACGACTTGCGCCCACACCGACAAACATTTCCACGAAATCAGATCCTGAAATGGTGAAGAAGGGAACGTTTGCCTCACCTGCAATAGCTCGAGCGAGTAAGGTTTTACCTGTTCCTGGAGGTCCAACAAGAAGGATACCCCGCGGGATCTTACCTCCTAAACGTTGGAATTTTTGAGGATCTCTCAGAAACTCAACGACTTCTTCTAACTCTTGTTTAGCCTCGTCAACGCCTGCCACATCTTTAAAGGTGACTTGGGTTGCTTTATCATCCATCAGGCGTGCTTTTGACTTTCCAAAACCCATCGCCTTGCTGCCACCAGATTGCATTTGTCGCATGAAGAAAATCCAAACACCGATTAATAAAATCATAGGTAACCATGAAATAAGAATCTGGAAGAATGTTGGCATATCTTCTTCGGAAGGGGCTGCCTTAATCTTAACATTACTCTCTAAAAGTCTATCCACAAGGTGGGTATCATGAGGGGGAACGGCAGATGTAAATGAGCTTCCATCGGTGAGATGTCCGGTAACTTGATCACCCCGAATCAAGACTTCCTTCACACGTCCTTCTTTGACATCTTGCAGAAGTGTTGAGTAGTCAATGGAGACATGTTGTGTATGAGTTTGGGGGGTATTGAATAGATTGAAAATGCCTACAAGAAACAATCCAATAATAATCCAAATAGCTAAGTTACGATTCATCAGGTTCAACTCTCATATAGATGCATGTACATCTACTTTACATAGTGATCATTAACGATTCATGAAAGAGGGGTTTCAAAAGTATTAATTTTTGTAACTCCTTCTCACGACTCAAGTTACTGTAACATAGGGGAAGAATGGCAACAACCTTTCCTTTTTCCCACAGGGCTGGAAGGCTTATTAAGGCGTGATGAGGGATTGCATTCACTGTTTTACCTTCGGCATTTCCTACAGGCGCCAAAAATGTTTCACGTGAAACATTTTCTCTTATAGCAGGGTCAATCCAAAACCGATTATCCCATAAAATCAATGAGTTAATTTCGTTTAGAGGGAGGGCATCCTGAATGGCTGACACTTCCCGAAAAAGAGTAATATTGGTTTTCTTCATAACCCAGTAAATTCCACCAGCGGTAAAGGCTTGTTCTTCCTTGATTTTTTCAAGAATCGTCTCAAGCTGCTTGGATCGAGGGGGATAGGAAGCCCCTTGAAACCACCCCATCAGAAAGGAAATAACGCGCTTTGCAATGGCAGGATGAAGGTTTAGAAAAGCTTCTTTATTTACTGTTAAGTATCCTTCCTTTTGCAACTGTGCATGCATTTTAAGAAAGGCGTCAACATTTTGTTGAATGAAATCAGAGTCTTCACGAAGCTTATTCATAACATTGAGAAGGCGAGTTGAGGATAATCCCTCTGTTTCAAGCGATTGCCGTAGACGTCCTCTCAAGAAACGTTGATTTTGATTGCTAGGGTCTTCGACCCAGTCTTGATTTTCCGCTGAAAGAGTTTCTTTGAGCTGTTCTTTCGAAAAGGAAAGGAGAGGGCGATGCAAGATAATGCCTTCTCTGATAACCTTGCTTTTGATACCTGAAAGTCCGTCAAGACCACTTCCCGCAGCAAGGCGCATCCAAAAGGTTTCCTCTTGATCTTGTCCATGATGGCCGAGGAGAAGATGATGGACACCATTTGCTTTGCACCAGGTGGTCAGGAGATTGTACCTCACTTCACGCGCCTTTTCTTGGAGACGACTCTGTGGTTTCTCTCCCTGCCATTCCAAAATAACGTGTTCAATACCCCTCTCCTTCGCCCATGCTTGGACCTGGAGCGCTTCTTTTGCAGAGTCCGGTCTCAACCCATGATCAACGGTTATCGCGATCACACGACCCTTTGCAAATTGATGAGCAAGAAGCAGAAGTGCAAGACTATCCGCCCCTCCCGAAACCGCCACCGCAAGGGGGAAGGAGACGTTGCCTAAGGCATCGGCGAATTCTGTAGGAGAAATTTTCATTCAAAAACTCACATAGTGTTTACCTCTCCCCTTGTGGGAGAGGTCGCTTCGAAGAAGCGGGTGAGGGGAGACAAACAACTCTTTCTGAAAGAAAGTAGGAATGTTTACATTCCTTCGGAATGAGTTGTATACCCCTCACCCGCCGCTGCGCGTCGACCTCTCCCACAAGGGGAGAGGTGATTTTACTGCAGTGTGTCACCCAAATCCGCAAGCCTTGCCATTTCATCTTCTTCAATCAGAGCCTTCACCATTTCATCAAGGCCAGGCCCTTCCAGGATTCTATCAAGCTTATAGAGCGTGAGATTGATGCGGTGATCTGTCACACGCCCTTGTGGGTAGTTATACGTGCGGATCCGCTCTGACCGATCGCCTGTTCCGATTTGGCTTTTGCGACTGGCGGCACGTTCTGCTGCCTTTTGAGAGCGTTGATGCTCATACAAGCGAGACCTGAGGATCTTCAGTGCCTTCGCCTTGTTCTTATGCTGTGACTTCTCATCTTGTTGTTGGACAACCACACCTGTGGGTAAGTGGGTAATACGAACCGCACTGTCTGTTGTGTTAACGGACTGACCGCCTGGTCCACTGGAGCGAAAGACGTCAATTCTCAAGTCTTTTTCTTCAATGTGAATGTCCACTTCTTCCGCTTCAGGAAGGACCGCAACCGTTGCTGCAGATGTGTGAATACGTCCGCCAGCTTCTGTCTCAGGAACACGTTGGACACGGTGAACCCCTGACTCAAACTTCATACGTGCGAACACCCCTTTTCCCGTAATGGAGGCAGAAGCTTCCTTCACGCCCCCAAGGCCTGTGTCACTTTCATGCATGAGCTCAAACTTCCAGCCTTGGACTTCAGCGTATCGTTGATACATACGCAAGAGGACCGCTCCAAAGAGAGCGGCTTCTTCACCGCCCGTACCGGCACGAATTTCAAGGATTGCGTTCCGTTCATCATCTTCGTCTTTCGGAAGTAAGAGAACTTGAATCTCACGAAGAAGCTCAGGCAGTTGCTCGTGAATGCGTTGCAAATCTTCCTCGGCCATGTCCTTCATGTCTTTATCCATGGATGGATCGGCCATCATTTCATCAAGATTCTTTTGCTCATCAGACATCGACCGCCACTCAAGGATTTTTTCCGCAATCGGCGTCATGTCAGAATATTCTTTGGAAAGCTTTGCAAATTCTGCTGGATCTTCCATCGATGTTGAGAGCTTATCGCGCAACTCGTCAAAGTGAGTCAGAATTTGGTTGAGTTTTTGATCAAGCGTTACCACTGGCGTATACCTTTTTCTCTCAGGGTCTCATTGACTTTGTCTTGAGGGATGAGGAATTGATCACCTGAATCAAGAAGCTTTAATGAGACCGTATTGTTTTTAATTTCATCTTCCCCCAGAATAAGCGCAGCACAAGCATTCATTTTATTGGCTTTTTTGAGACGCTTCCCGAGGTTTCCTCCATAGGTCATTTCAACAAAACACCCCTGATCTCTGACAAGATTTGCAAGCTCCAACCCTTTGATATCGAGGTTTTCATCCATGGGAATGACAGCGATGGGACGTATATCCATAATGAATTTATTGTCCAGCATCATGGCGAGTCGGTCAATGCCTCCCGCCCAACCAACACCAGGAACAGACGGTCCTCCCATCATCTCCATGAGGCCATCATAGCGTCCTCCGGCAAGAACTGTACCCTGTGACCCCAGGTCTGTTGTCGTAAATTCAAAAGCCACATGGCAGTAATAATCAAGCCCACGAACGAGGTGTGGATTGAGTTTATAAGGAATTTTTAAGAGATCCAGTCCTTCACAGATTTTAGCAAAAATGTCTTTTGAAAAGTCATTTAAGCTTTCTGACAAAAGGGGCGCGCCCTTTAATATACGTTTGTCCCCCTCATCTTTTGAGTCCAAAATCCGTAAAGGATTGCGATCAAATCGCATTTGACTATCGGGGGAAAGATGGGCGTGATGATCCTTTAGGTAGGTCAGTAAAGTCTCACGATAGGTATTTCGACTTTCCTTATCTCCGAGCGTGTTGATCTCTAATGTAACACGGTCGTGGAGTTCTAAATTTTTTAGGATTTCATAGGCAAGGGAAATCACTTCCACGTCACCAACCGGATCTGAAACACCCAGCAATTCAACACCAATTTGATGAAGTTGACGCATGCGTCCTTTTTGGGGACGCTCATACCGAAACATAGGACCTGCATAAAAATACTTCAACGGCATTGACTGAGTGAGACCACCTGAGATGACAGCTCTCACGACACCTGCAGTGCCTTCCGGCCTCAAGACAATATCCTCACCCCCACGGTCGGCAATTTCATACATTTCTTTTGTAACAATGTCCGAGGCGTCACCGAGCGTGCGTTTGAAAACGTCCTTAAATTCCATAATAGGTGTCGCAATTTCATTAAAACCATATAGTTTTGAAATGCCGTGAGCAACGCGCGTCACACAGGAATGTTTTTGATGCTCTAATGGCAATAAATCATGGGTGCCTCGAACGGGCTGTAATTGTGACATGCTTGAAATCCTTTGAGTATATTAGTTACTGAGTCTTCAGACTTTGTTCAAGCCATTTTTCAGGGTCAAGGGGAATATTGGACTTCACTCTCGTCCCCTCGTCAGAAAATGAAACCATTTTATCACCGGCAGAAAGGATGATTCCGGGTGCGTTTCCCGTTTTAAGAACAAGATGTTGAGGATCCTTGAACGCGTACGTTTCACCGGGTTGAAATTCGCGACTGACGACATTCGTTCCGTCTGGTTTTTTCACCTCGATCCATGCCGTTTCCTTAACGGTTAGTATAACCGGAGTTGGTTCAGTTAAGGCGATAATCGTGTCAAGTGCAGGGGGCAGAGATACCTCTTCAACCACAGGGTCTGGTGCTGGTGCTGCTTCGACCACTAAACTTTCATACTTTGGATAAGGAGCGGAAAACTGGTAGCCATACCATTCCCATCCGGCAATAATGGTCAGTAAAGCAACTAAACAAAGGCCCAAAATGCGAAAACTGGGGAGCCCTCGTCCAGGGAGAGGGGCTGGAAAAGAAAGACGAGGCGCTTGAGGATGGGCGGCCTGATCTTTAAATTTCTGAACAAGATCTTCTCCGTCAACGCCCAAAAAGTGAGAATATGACCTCAAGAATCCGAGAGTATACACATCACAAACAAGACTTTCATGATCTTCTTCAAGGGTGATCAATTGTTTCTTGCCGATACACAAAATCTTAGCTACAGCCTCGATTGCAATTCCTTTTTCTTCGCGTGCAGCCCTTAAAATTTGCCCCACAGTTTGGGGTTTATTGTCTTCGATTGTTTCTTCTGTCATATGTGTCTCCGAAACATCCCCTCCCTTGGTGACGTGAGTTTCAAAACCATAACAGGACCTTATGCAAAATAGCAAGAGGGTTGAGGTGCCACTGCTCAGAAGCTCAGGTCTTCACCTCTCCCCTTGTGGGAGAGGTCGCCTGAAAGGCGGGTGAGGGGTCCGTAGTTTCAATAAGATTCTCTGTTTAGTAGGGATTTAGATATCTTTAATTAATAATGTCGTTTTGCAATTGTGTTGACGTACCCCTCACCCGCCGCTGCGCGTCGACCTCTCCCACAAGGGGAGAGGTGAAGATTTCATGAGGTTTCCCTGCTCAGAAGCTCGATTGGGGTTTACTTTTTAAACATTTTGGGTATTGTGCTCACATACGCGCCCTTAGCTCAGCTGGATAGAGCGTCGGCCTTCTAAGCCGGATGTCGCAGGTTCGAATCCTGCAGGGCGCGCCACTTTTAGTAAATAGTGTTTAGTCATTAGTAATTAGAAATGATAATTAATTATATTCTAATTACCAATTACCAATGACAAATTACCAAGGCAACGGCCCATCAACCTCTTCGAGAATCTTCACATGTTTAAGCAGACGAATCATCCCTTTTCGGGTTACCCCTTGGAAACCGTCTTCCTCATCCCTCTCGACTGAATCCTCAATATCAGTTTTAAAAACGGTCACAAAATGGGGATACAATTCCTCATCTTTACTCGCCTTTATGGTTTCGTTGACTTGCTTATGAAGGATGTCTATCATTTGTTCAAGATCGACCCCCTCCCAATAAGCCGCTACCAATTGATGAAGGGAAGAATGCAAGATGGGCTCATAAATATGTCTCGCATTCAAATCAAACTCGAGCTCGCTGGGGTATCCAACGAATGTGCCCATAAGGCCCCTGAGAACATAGGCTTGGTGAGAGCCTTGGATGACTTCATCCTTTTCCTGTAAGCCGCATGCCCTTTTCGTAAAAAGACTTCCGTGCGATAAGGTCTCCAAACTGACACGTTGGATCGCTTGATGCACGGTTTCTAAGGCTTTCCAGGATTTAAGCGTATACTTCTGTTCATCACCCTTAAAGGGCAAGCGATAGCTCGGAGGAAGCGTGAAATAAACCTCTTCAATCGCTGTTCCATGACCGACGTCACAGTGGCGAGCACTGACGAGAAGTCCTCCAAGAGCCGCCCATTTCTCATCTGTATTTTCCATGTTCTTATAAAATTGAACAATATATCTGAGATAAGCCCCCATTTTGGTACCAATGGGGGATGAAATTAACCGTTGGAAATAAGAGGTTGGTGCGAGAGCGTTACTGACAAGAAGCCTCAGATTCTCATATCCAAAGTTGCCAGCAAAACCTTGATCCTCTAATCGATCGTTTAACCCATTCAATAACCCATTTAAATCAGCACATCTCAAATAGGGAACCTGAGAATAATCGGGAGTCATCGTTTGAGAAAACTCCCAAACCGCTTTGTGTTGAAGGCGGAGGTTACAATTCTCAACAACCTTTTGCTGAAGGGGAATGGCTTCCCAATTTACAGTTTCTCCCTTTTTTGCAAGAAGTCGTTCATGAATATTGTAAGGACTATCTGCGAGATTTTCATTCAGGACTGTCCCGACACGCACAGCTAAATCATGCATTTCATCAATCACTGCAAACCTTAAGGCGTCCGTGATAACCTTAACCAGCTGTGTAGCGCGCACCTTATCAAAGCTTTGTAATATGGGCTTCCAGTGGGCAAAGAGCTGGTCTCTATGTACATCGCCAGCCGTTCCCATGGCAACGGCATGGCATGTGAGAATGAAATCAAGATCATTATACTGAGCCTGAAATGACCTCACATTTACGGAACTTGCTGCTCTTATAAAGCCGGGAATCTGAGACTCAGGGATGTAAGGGAGGGCTTTGACAATCGCCGTAACGTCGCCCTTAACCAAAATACGGTAAACTTCATCGGCCATAGAATCCATAAGATCTACGGGAACGTATGTTAAAATTCTGATGAAACCCTCAAATTGTGGGCCTTTCCAACCTGTGTCTGAAGCCATCCTAAAAACAGTTTTTTCAAGGGCCTCAAAGCGCTCGAAAGGAACTTCAGCTAATGCTTTGATGATCATTTTCAAATCCGTTCTCTGAAGGCATTTTGGTTCAGCAAGGCGCGCGGTCATTTCACAAACCGCGTCTATGCGGCCCGGCGGTACGCTTGTAAGGCCTTCAATAATAAAGGCTAGATCCGTTCCATTTAGATTCCAAGTTCCACTGGCTTTACCAATCCTAAGTGCCGCATCTGTTATTGTTTTTATGCGATGAAGCGCATTCTTAAGCGAGTGAGAAGCATCAGCGAGAGCACCGATAATAGGTGCGTGTCGAAAACCAGCTTTCCTATTGCTAAGCATTTCAGAGGCATTGATCACAGCCTCTATCGCTTGAGGATGAACATTTGAGAAGGCTTTGATGATGTTTATTTGATGTGTTCCATCTTTACATGTGCCTGCTACCAGCTTGGTTGTTCCATCAATCACGGCTACCCGATGACTTGCGGGAATGTTGTTTAAAGCTGCAAGCATATCTTCCTTTTGACGGAAGTGAAATGAATTGCCTCGTGTAAGTCCGACTAAAGCCGTTCCAATTGGCTTGAAATATTGGGAGGGAACTTTGGTTATCCCTTTCAACACAAAAGTTCTATCAGTGGACGTCAATTTATTTTCTTGAATGATTTCATCAAGGACTTTCATAATTGCATCAAGACGACCCGTGGGCAACTGAGCTAAAGTTTCAATCGTTCTATTGCCTTTTAACTCAACCCAAATCTTGCCTTTGTCATGCTTTTCAGCAGCCCTTACAACGGCGTCAAATCGCTGAAGGGGAACTTTTGACAGGGCTGTGATGAACTGCCCGCACCCTTCACCATCAAGTTCCTTGTTTTGGCTCAGTTTCGTTATCGCTTTTATAACGGCGTCCAAACGCGAGATAGGTACATCTTTAAATGACTTAATGATATATTCAAGGTACTCATGCCGCCATTGTTTTCCCTGTACAAAGCCTTTCAAAGCTTGCGAGATCGGATTTAATTCTGTCTCATGAACAGGGCCAAGAACGCTTACGAAAAGAGCTTGTACCTCGAGAGACATATTTTTATGAGGATATAATTCATCTATTCTTTCAAATATACCCTTCATACGCTCTATTGAGAGAGGAGCTAAAGCCTCAATAAAGGCAAGTGTTATGGCCTCATGCCACTCAGCATCGTTGGGAATTCTGGCCGTGGCTTTGAGAACGGCATCCATATGCTTGACAGGGACTTTTCCTAGGGCTTTGATAATATTAACATTACCTTCTTGAGAGGCATCGTATTGTGTCAGTTTTTCTGCTGCTCGTAAAACGGGTCCAATATTAACAGCAGGAACGTTTTCTAAGGCTGCAATGAGGAGGATAAGATCTTGTTTGCGCCACATATTTTTGGTGTTTATATATTTTAGACATTCATCAAGAGCAACTTCCATACACATAGGGGAAATGAGTTCTAACTGTTCGACCGCGTAATCCTCAGTATATCTCATAGAATCATTCACATGTGTAAGTATTGTCTTGGCAATTTCAGCAAGACGTTCATCCGAAACATACGTTAAGATATTGATAAGAAGGGTCATTGTTCCCCCTCTCATGCCTTGACATTGATCAAGGGAGCCAAGGATTTTTTGAAGTTTCGCTTCAGGACAATTTGCGATGGCTTTAATGAGACTGGCAAGGCCAAGTCCATTATATTTTTCCACTAATTCTTGCGGCTTCAGTCGTAAATTATCTTCGCCGGGAAAATGAGTTTGTTTCGCTTTTTCAGACCCGCCCCAATTTTTACCTTGAGCGAGTTGGGTTGCAAGATCGATCACTCTTTCTTCCTGCCCTTGAGGAACGTCTGCTAACCCATCGATCAGTGTTGCGTAAACATCCCCAATATTCCATTCTTCTTTCCCTTCAACCAGCTTAGCTGTTGTCGCGAGTACCTTTTTAATACGTCTAATGGGGATTTTTGATAAGGCTTGGATAAGATGAGGATAAGAGCCACTACTCCACCCACTGCCTTTTGTAAGATAGAGTAGTTTACTGCAAACTTTAAAAAAACGAGCCATAGGAACATCTGCAAGGGCTTTGATGACAGAAACATAATTATTACTGAACCAAAACCCCTCCGGCTTATCAAGATGTTTCAAAGTTAATCTACACGTCTCTAGTTTCTCAGGGGGCACTTGACGGAAAGCTTCTGCAATATGGTAGTAATCCCGTGCAATCCACGTTGGATCGACAGTGAAATCTTCCATGCACTTGAGTATGTCTTCTGTTTGTGGCACAGAAAATAAGACCGAGAGAACATCGGTATAAGTTCGTGTGTCATCTTTTTTGCTATCAAGAACTTTGGCGAGTCTCCCAAAGCTGTCCATATCCAAATGTATTTGTAAATTTTGAAGGGTTGGAATGGCTGTAACATAATCCGTTTGAGTCCAATTTTTGAGTTTGAGCAAAGAGGTTACTGTTAGCACAGCTTCATGACGCTTGGGCGGAACGACCGCAAAGGTCTCAACCATTTCTGCAGCTTCCCAAACGTCCCAATTCTTT
Source organism: Alphaproteobacteria bacterium (assembly GCA_013287665.1). Lineage (GTDB taxonomy): Bacteria > Pseudomonadota > Alphaproteobacteria > UBA9655 > UBA9655 > UBA9655. The sequence goes on along the minus strand of JABDDK010000004.1, from coordinate 23,316 downwards.
TCCTTCGCTAAAGTCTCTGTGACATCCCAAGCGAGCTTACGTGTTTCAGTGTCCTCAATTTTCTCAAGAGCAACCTTGATCTCAGGGTCTTCAGGTGAATGAGAGCACAGGCCTTGTGGGAACAGCCAAATGAGGGACAGGAATCCGAGTATGAAAGGGGAACGCTTAAATTTGTATACCATTACAATTTACCTTTACAGCCGTTACTTCATCTTCACAATCAACGCCACGTTCGCGCAGTATTTCCGCAGCGTCTTCTTTAATTTTTCAAATTCAGGAGATCTCATTTCTTCAGGCGTAATCACACTTTTCAAGATTTCAACCGTTCCAATAATGTGTATTCCGTCCTCTTTTTGAATAAGGTCACGTTTCGCGTTAATCCAGGGGGACTTTATGGAATAGGCGAGAGCGTCGATTTTGTCTGCGGTGACACCCTCAAGTACAAGTTCAAAGTGAGTTGTGTTGGGTGTATCAATGAATAAAGCGCCTTCATGGGTGGTTGAGGCTTCCAGGTAAGGCGTTGCCCATGGGCTTGTGGTTTGAACCGCAAAGCCCAAGTTGGTGGTTTGTAAAGTACTCTCCTCTTCAAACGCATAGTGAACTTCTAAATCCTTAATGATTCGATTTTTTTCATTAATAATGTTGATTTTCACGTTTTTAGGATCATTTGTTTCGGATAAGCTCTTCAGCGTTCCCTCTTTGACAATGGAATCGGAATGAAGAATTGTTGCTTCCTTTGGATGGATGGAACATTCCCCAGACAATTTTAGAGATCCTTTTTTTACAACTGTCTCACTTCCCTTGAATTTCCGGGTTTCTTTCACGACTTTTACGGAGTGACGATAATCAACTGGGGGGATGTTTTCCTTCGTTGGTTTTTCAGGATGGAGGACTAAAGCCGGTCTGTCTGCAATATCTGGATAAATACCATCCGCCATGGCTGTCATGTTCGTTGGATCAAGCCAGATTGTCTTGCCCGTCTTTCCCTTCATATTAACAATCGTATGATTGTATTCCCTTAAAGGAACTCCTTTTTTGTTATGAAGGTAAAGTTCGCCCCGATTCACGAAAGCAACATTCGCATCGAATCCTAAAGCTCTTAAAGTCGCCACAAGGCACGTTGAGTACTCTTTACAATCTCCATAACCCGATTTTACGATTGTATCGAGCGTGCGGGGGTACAGATTTCCGTCGCCCTTCCAGGTGCCTAAGTAATGAATCGTCTCAATTAAATCTGAGATGACGGAGGTAATCTGTTCATTTTCGGTCTTTAGCTTTTTAGCTTTCTCAACCATTTTTTCAAGTTGTTTGGGAAGCGGTGCTTTGATAATTTTTTCATAGACTTCGCCTGATATTTTAGAGATGCGTTGATGATGAGGATCTTCGGTTGATGCAAAGATGTAGGTTTGTTTTTCAGGCTCTAAACTGTTGTTATCCGTCTCATGAACGATACATTCAAGAAAGGGTTTGATCAGGCGAATTTTATAAACCTCATTTGCCCCTGATTTTTCATGTTTAAAATCCAAGTGTTTTTTAGGATCATTGACCTGCACATTCAAAGGGAGAGCGGATGTGATTGTAATATTTGAATCTTTCCAGTGATATCCATTTGTATAAGATAAAACTGTTTCAAAGAAATTCGGAACCTGTGTTTTAAAAACATCTTGCTCGTAACGAAGATGCAAAATCGACCCGATCACAGCATTCTCAAACGGAATAAGCACTTGATAAGTCTCACTTAATCCTGTGGGGTCACTCGCAAGAGGCTTTATCTCTATTTTTTCTTTTGTAAGGGGGTATTCTTTTCCATCAAGTATTGTTTTCGCTTCAAGGATTTTTAAATTCGCAAATAATTTATCAAAATGCAAAGTTTGGACAGAAAAATTCTGCCGAGCGTTTTCATTGAGAATCTTTATTTGTTCATCCACAATGATCTTATAGGTTCCGTCTGCATTCACAACAATACTTGTCTCATTCTTGATGCACTCAATCCCGGCTTCTGAAGGGAGGCCATATCTTGCCTGCACAGCGGAAAGAGAGAGAAAAGTTAAGATGAAAATGACAGAGCGGAATAAATTCATAATAAAACCTCTATAGTAATAATACTTTGGAAAATTTTAATAGCAGATAAATTTGTATATAGTCAAGTAAATTGCTTATTGCCATCCCATACTTCGTCATTGCGAGTCCCTGAAAGGGACGTGGCAATCCATCTTTCTTCCTACTTCACCTGTTGCAGGGGAACTAAATGAAAGATAGGGTATGTTATTAAAAAGGAAGGCAGATGGATTGCCACGCCCCTAACGGGGCTCGCAATGACGAGTCCGGGGTAGACTTCGGTGGTTGTTTTGGTCTTAACTCAATGGCAGTGGCCCCAGAGAGGTGAAGACACCATTGCTGGATATGTAGGAAAGGGAAGTAACGCATGTTTAAAGATAGGTCCCATCTCGAAGAGGTGATTGAGAAAGCTTGGGAAGAGCGGCAGACCCTATCGTCCTCAACGACGGGAGAAATCAGGGAAGCCGTCCGTGAAATCCTCTTTGAACTTGATCGAGGGGACTTACGAGTTGCAGAAAAACGCCAGGATGGTTGGGTCACGAATGCGTGGGTGAAGAAGGCGATTCTTCTCTCTTTCAGGTTGAATGATTGCTTTATGATGGACTTTCACTTGACGCCTGCCTTTGACAAAATGCCCCTCAAGTTTGAAGAATGGAGCGAAGATCAATTTAGAGAATCCGAGATTCGTGTGGTTCCCGGAGCAATCGTTCGTCACTCAGCCTATATTGCGCCTGGTGCCATCATTATGCCCTCTTTTATTAATGTGGGTTCCTATATCGATTCTGGGACCATGATTGATTCCGCTGTCAGAATTGGATCGTGTGCACAGATCGGAAAAAACTGTCACATTTCCGATAATGTGGGCATTGGGGGGGTTCTTGAGCCAATCCAAGCCGATCCTGTTATCATTGAAGATAATTGCTTTATCGGCGCAAGCTCAACGATTGTTGAGGGTGTTTTTATTGGAGAGGGCAGTGTCCTTGGCGCCGGGCTCATCTTAACGGCGTCCACCAAAATTGTTTCACGTGAAACATTGGCCATCAGTTACGGGAAGATTCCTCCCTATTCGGTTGTTGTTCCTGGCGTTTTACCCGATAAAAATCCGCTAAAGCCATCTTTGCAATGCGCTGTTGTTGTGAAGCAGGTTGATGAAAAAACCCGCTCTAAAACCTCAATCAATGAGTTACTTCGCTAATGGATCCGATCTCCCTTTCTCAAGAGTTAATCCGTTGTCCCAGCATTACCCCTCAGAATGCTGGAGCTCTTGAAGTGATTGAGCGTCATCTGACGGCTCTCGGGTTTGACTGTGAACGTCTTGATTGGGAAGGAATTGGGAATCTTTATGCCACCAAAGGGTCAGGGTCTCCCCACTTTTGCTTTGCAGGACACACGGATGTTGTTCCCGTGGGTGAGGCGTCCCAATGGAAAAATGATCCTTTCGAAGGGGTTATAAAAAGCGGAAAGCTATGGGGACGCGGTGCTGCTGATATGAAGTGTGCGATTGCGGCATTTATCAGTGCCCTTTCACGGTTCAGTTCTCATTCTGGAACCATAAGTCTCTTGATTACAGGAGATGAAGAAGGAGATGCTATCTTCGGTACACAACATGTATTCCCCTTTCTCGCTGAAAATGAACTCATTCCTGATCTGTGCTTAATTGGTGAGCCAACCTCACTTGTTCAGGTGGGAGACTCGCTCAAAATTGGGCGGAGAGGCAGTATTACCGGTCATTTGATTTGTTATGGAAAGCAAGGACATATTGCCTACCCACAAAACACAGACAATCCGATTCCCCGAATGTTGGCCTGTCTCAATGCCTTATACAAACTCCCTCTCGATAAGGGGACAGAGTTGTTTGAACCGTCCCGCTTTGAAGTCACCTCTATTGATGTGGGAAATCTTGCTTCCAATATTATTCCGTATAAAGTCGCTGCACGGTTTGGTATTCGCCTCAATACGCTTCAAAGGGATAAGGAGCTGGGAAAGGCTGTGCTCACCCTATGCGAAAAATTGGCAGGAGATCATGAGCTGAGTCTTTCCTTTCATGGGAATGCCTTTCTGACCACCGATAAAGAAAAAATTACTCTCATTCAAAAAGCCGTCGAGTCCGTTACAGGCCATCCCCCCAGTCTGAGTACAACCGGGGGAACGTCTGATGGACGCTTTATCAGCACCTATTGTCCCGTCATTGAGTGCGGCATGCTTGAGGCAACAATGCATCAAGTGGATGAGCACGTGTCACTGAAAGATATAACGCGCTTGTCCTCAATTTATGAAGCCATTTTAAAGGCTTTTTTTGGGTGAGCTAATCTAGTGTAACAATCTTGGACAAATTAGGTAGGCCACTACATAATTTGTCCAACTTTATCACCCCCTTTCCAAACCTCTTCTCTTCCTCTAAAGTCAGTTCCCATGAAAACACTACGTCTTGGAACGCGCGGAAGCGCTCTTGCTCTTGTACAAACGGATATCGTGATCCGAACGCTTGTTGCCCATCATCCCACACTCAAAGATCGCATTGAAATCGTCCCCATTAAGACAACCGGTGATACAATCGTAGACAGAAGCTTGACCGATTTGGGGGGGAAATCTCTCTTTACCAAGGAAATTGAGATGGCTCTTGAAATGAAAGACATCGACATTGCTGTTCATTCTATGAAGGACGTCACCGCTGACGTTCCTAAAGGACTTGTTTTTCCCGCAATGCTCGAGAGAGAAGATCCACGGGATGCCCTTATTACTCGGGACGGTCGGCTTTTAGAAGACTTCCCGGAAGGGGCTGTGTTTGGGACTTCCTCTCTGCGCAGGCAAGCTCACGTCATGAAAAAGTATCCTCAATTTAAAGTCGCTAATTTAAGAGGCAATGTCCCGACGCGATTGAGCAAGATTATGGAGGGTGAATTCGATGCAACGCTTCTTGCTGTGGCGGGCCTTAAGCGCTTGGATATGCTCGATAAAGCGACACAAGTTTTGTCCATTGATGAATTTCTTCCGGCCGTTGCTCAAGGTGCCCTTGGGATTCAGTGTCGGGAAGACGACGCATCAACCCTTGAGCTGTTAAGACCTCTCAATCACTTGTCCACCTTTCAAGCCGTTTCGGCAGAACGAGCCTTCATGAGGGACTTAAATGGCTCGTGTCGCACGCCTATTGCGGGGTTTGCTTATATTGAAGGAAATCATCTCTTTTTTAAGGGAATGATCAGTGAACCTGAAGGGCATAATATGCACTTTATTTCCCACTCAGGGCCCTCAAATGAGCCTGAGAAAATCGGGAGTGAAGCCGCGGCTCTTATTAAGAAACAGTCATGCCAAACGTTCTCATAATTCGCCCGCAAACTGAGGCACAATCCCTCGCTCATTGTCTAAAACAAAAGAATATTCACTCGACTCTCTACCCCTTATTTAAACCCCATTTCCTGCCATTTCCTGACTTAGGTACTCCGCAAGCCTTCATAATCACCAGCAAAAATGCCTTATACAGCCTTGAAGCCAGGGAGGATCTCAAACAGATCCCCCTTTTTGTAGTAGGAGATCAAACAGCTTCATTGGCTCAAGAGATGGGGTTTACGACTGTCTTTAGAGGGTCGGGAACAAGTCAAGACTTGGTTGGAGTTATCCTCTCACAGGCTGATCCAAAGAAGGGCCCTCTCATTCACCTCTCAGGGGAGAAAGTCACTGGAAGACTCGTTGAGACATTGAATGCACATGGTTTTGATGCAAGACGGCAGATTGTTTATAAAATCGAAGATGCGTCAGAACTTCCCGTGTCTTTGATTGAAGACATTCAAAACAAAACCCTAACTCATGTTATGTTTTTTTCGCCCCGAACAACGACTGTTTTTGTTAATTTATTAAAAAAAGGCAAGCTCGAAGGGTCAACATCCCACATGACCTCTTTATGTTTAAGCGAAAATGTGGCAGAAAAAGCAAGGTTAATTCCTTGGGAAAAGGTCTGGGTTAGCTCTAAGCCGACAACAGAAGCCATGATAGGGCACTTTAATGAAAAAAAAGAATAATGACAGGGTGACTTTTATTAAAAAAAATATAATCTATATTATATTGCTTATTGTTTTTCTTTTTGCATCTTTTGTTGTTTGGAAAAGAAATCAAGTGAATGTCCCCCTTCCACAACAAACTCTTGAAGTGAAACCTAGTGCGCCGAAGCCTCAAGAATTCCAGCAGGATTTAGAGGCACTTTCACAAAGAATTATAACCTTAGAACAACGATCCGGGCCTCCTCAATACTCGTCAAACAAGCTCATTTCAGTTGAACTTTATAGGGGTGTTCTTGAAGAATCGATTTCTATAGACGCGTTGAAAGCCTTTCTTTCAAGAACACCCGAGCCCTGGGCACAAGCTCAGCTTGTCTCCTTAGCCCCCATTCAACACTGCTTAACGTATACAAAACTGGATCAATTATTGGGGGCCCCTCAACAGCCCTCTATTCCTGCTGAGGAACTAACGCTTTGGGAAAGAGTTAAAAGAAAAGTGAAATCGTTGATAAGTGTTCGCAAAATAGATTCAAGTGGTGGCTATAAATATGGGCAGTTGGAAGATGTTCATAAAGAACTCCTCAACCATGATATTGTAAAGGCAATCGCAGCGTATGAAAAGCTTCCGGACCTTGAGAAGCAAAAGCTTGCTGTATGGCTGCAAGCCGCAGGTGATCGACGGATGCTTGAGAACATATTGAGTCAGATTCTTAACGATCTCGCCCAAGGGGGCACCCCATGAAGTGGCTGCTCGCTTTTGCATTCCTTGTTTTTATTGTTGCAGGTCTTGGTCTATGGATTCTTAAAGATTCTGGCCATGTTGAGATTACTTGGCTTGGATTTGAATATCAAAGTACATTGGTTATTTCATTTATAGTCATTATACTCTTGTTGTTTCTTTTTATTTTTACAATTAGAATTTTATTCTGGATATTTAAACTCCCTCATCGCATAAAATCCTATTTTCATCCTTCGAAAGAATCTAATGCGGACCAGAAGCTTCTGGCTTTTTTGACCCTCTATGAGGCTGAAATGTTCACGAAATCTCTCGTATATCAAAAGAAAGCAGCAAAGACCTTATCTAAGAATCCTTTGTTTCTCTGGTTCTCGGGGAATCTTTATTGTAAAACCAATAACACATTGAGAGCCGGCCAATGTTTTTTTGAGTTAACGAAAAATCCATCGACGGCTTTTTTAGGTCTTAAAGGAGCGATTGAGTTAGCTCTGCATAATTCGGATTTTAACGGGGCAAATTCACTTCTAGAGGAAGCTGAAAAGATTCACCCTGACTCACCTTGGGTGTTAAAACAGAAACTTGTGATTGATCGTGAACGAGAGGCGCCACAATCGTCATTGTAATGATGGCTGTGAGTCTGGAATTATATGACGATTTTCCAAAAATGTTTCACGTGAAACATTTTATGCTAGGGCTTTTTAGGAAGAGGGTCTGGTGGGGGGGTGTAGGCCTTGTTAATCCTAGCTTCAAGAGTTTCAGGCTGAATGAGGCGAGGCTCAAAAGCGGCTCCATGAGCTTGTAATTTTCCATAGTGATAAGGGGCGAGTTTGGTTTCAACATATCTTTTCGCTTTTGCATAGGTGCGTGCAAAGAAACCTTTTTTATTAATCTCTTCCATAATTTTTGGATCTTCAGGAAGACTATGGGCTTTTGCAATTGTCTCGTTTGTGTCTTGAAGGGCTTTAAAGCCGAAGTGCTTCCCTCCCCCATACAGTTCTGCTGCTTTATGAGGGTTGCTTTCTTCAGTTATACCAAACGCTCTTAATGTGGCGAGTAACCATCGCGTGGGTCCAACATCTGAAGATGATTTCAACCATTTAGTAAAGGATTTACCAGGACCTCCGATAATGCTCACGGGATCTAAATCATTGGTATCGATGATGATATTATGGACGCCAGCATCCTTGCTTAAGTGATCAACAGCTACCTGATCGATAGCTCTGGGGGGTGACATCGCATATCCTCGAATTCGATTGTGTTCTGCGTTTATGTATTCTGAACCCCATAGGGCCTTCGCATAATCGGTTGAGATATCAGCATAGCCAAGAGTCGTTATGCCTCCGCCAAGACTGTGCCCTGTGACAGTAATGTGGAAGTTGTTCTTTGCTGCCTCATCGAGGCCAGCGTACGCGTTGTTGAGAATCCCATAAATACTGCTCTTGGCTGACATGTAGCGTGAGGCAAATCCACGGGCAACTTTTCCCTCAAACTTAAAGCCCATATCTTTTGCACCCACCATTTGGGCGTCAAAGTTGTTTTCCCAATCATAACTATCCTGAGATCCATGGAAAACAACAACGGCTTCGCCCGTTTTTGAATGGGAGGCAACAAATCCAGCAAGATCTCTATTTTTTGCGTCATACTGACTTTTATCGAACTTCGCGTTGCCGCTAAAACCACCGAAAGCTGTGATCTTCCAGCCTTGACTCATAAATTTCTCAAGACCTTCCGTTGATAACTCGTTTCGCCCTTTGACAAGGTGGTAACTCAGATCAGCCATGTCTGCGTAAGTCTGAACGCCACTCACAAATTGAGGGTTAACTTTATAGGCTTCACCCTCTTTCGAGACCACAGGTGACATCCGATGAATAGGTTTTTTGATGACGATTTCGATGGGATGAGAAGGTTTCAAAGGAGGGGTACCCTTATTTGAGATTTGAGAAATGAAATCTATTTTCTTTTTAATTTTTGTTGATTTCTTAAGCATTTGATCTGCGGATATTTTAGAAGGGTGACGATGGGTAAGCTTAATTGCATCGGTTTCACCCAGTTTGGCTGCATGTGCCCCTGGGAAAATAGATAATAAACTTGAGAACAAATAAAAGTACTTACGCATATTAGCACCATTAAACAATATTCATATAATATATAATATCATATAATTGCAATAAAACAAATAATATTGTTTTCACCTCTCCCCAGCGTGGGAGAGATCGCCCCTTTTGGGGCGGGTGAGGGGGACATCAACACATGTTACAAACCGAGATCGATGAGACGCGTTCTTGAAAAAGATGGATTTAATGCCCCTCACCCGCCGCTGCGCGTCGACCTCTCCCACACAGGGAAGAGGTGAAAGAACCCCTTTCGCTCTTCTTCCCTTTTGTTATATAAGACATATAACGAGGTTATCATGTTCACGCATCTCAGAGTTCATACGGCTTATTCCCTCCTCGAAGGGGCTATTCCTGTTAAAAAGCTTATCGCGCTTGCAAAAAAGCATGAGATGCTTGCGGTTGCCATGACTGACTCAGGAAATCTGTTTGGGGCGATGGAATTTTCCCTGGCGGCAAAGGACGCAGGCGTTCAACCGATTATCGGGTGTCAGATCCAATTGACGTCTGATGTAAAGAATGAGACCGACACAATAGTTCTCCTCGTTCAAAATCAGATAGGCTACCTCAACCTTCTGAAAATCGTCTCCCATACTTATCTTAACGGTAAGGGAGCCGATAGTCCGCAAATCGCCTTTGACGTTCTTGAGAAATGGTCTGAAGGTTTGATTGCCTTAACGGGTGGGGCACAAGGTGGGCTCAATAAGCGTCTCGCAAAAGGCCTTGATGGTGAGGATTATCTTAAAACGCTGAAGCCGCTCTTTAAGGATCGCCTCTATATTGAGCTGTCCCGTCAGGGAACTCAAACCCCTGAAGATCATCGCATTGAAGAAGCACTTCTGGACTTAGCCTATGCCCATGATGTTCCCATCGTTGCGACCAATGAAGCCTTCTTTCCTGAACCCTCCCTCTATGAAGCCCATGATGCGCTTTTGTGTATTGCGGGAGGGAATTATGTGAATGAAACGGACCGCCGTCGCCTGACCCCTGATCATTGTTTTAAGTCCCCGCAAGAAATGGAAGCCCTGTTTGCTGATCTTCCAGAAGCCATTATAAACACTCAAGTTATTGCGCAACGCTGTAGTTTTCTCTTGCGACCGATTGATCCAATCTTGCCCTCTTTCCCGTGTGAGGGGGAGGTGGAAGAGCTGCGGAAGCAAGCCCGTCTCGGCCTTGAAGAACGACTAAGTCGATATGTTTTTAAGCCGGACATGGATGAAGAAACAAAGGTCTCAAAGCGAGAAACCTATTTTAAGCAACTTGAGTATGAGCTTGATGTCATTGAGCAAATGAAGTTTTCAGGCTACTTCCTGATCGTTGCTGACTTTATCAAATGGGCAAAAGCCCAAAAGATCCCTGTAGGACCGGGTCGTGGATCGGGAGCAGGGTCCGTTGTTGCCTGGTCGTTGACGATTACAGATCTGGATCCCTTACATTTTGGACTTGTGTTTGAGCGCTTCCTGAATCCAGAGCGTGTCAGCATGCCGGACTTTGATATCGACTTTTGTCAAGAAAGGCGAGATGAGGTCATACGCTACGTGAGGGATAAATATGGAGCAGACCGAGTCGCCCATATCATTACCTTTGGTAAACTGCAAGCGAGAGCCGTTCTGCGGGACACGGGTCGCGTGTTGCAAATGCCTTACGGGCAAGTGGACCGGATTTGTAAGTTGATTCCGAACAATCCTGCAAATCCCGTCACTCTTGAGGAAGCTATTGAGATCGAACCTCAATTGAAGCAAATGATGGACGATCCTGAAGTAAAGCATCTCATTGATATTGCACTGCAATTAGAAGGTCTCTATCGTCACGCTTCAACCCACGCCGCAGGTGTTGTGATTTCAGACAAGCCTTTAGATGAGATGGTGCCTTTATACTTCGACCCCCGCTCTCCCTTGCCCGCGACTCAATTTAATATGAAATACGTTGAGCAAGCGGGTCTTGTGAAGTTCGACTTCTTGGGCCTCAAAACGTTGACCGTAATTCAACAAACCATTGAATACCTGAAAGATAGAGACATTGATCTTGATATCACGTGTATCCCTCTGGATGATCCGAAATCCTTTGAGCTTTTATGCAAAGCTGAGACCATCGGTATATTCCAAGTGGAAAGCAGCGGGATGACAGATGTCACACGGAAGGTAAAGCCTGATCGCCTGGAAGAGATTATCGCGATTGTGGCGCTGTATCGTCCAGGTCCCATGGATAATATCCCCCGTTATATTGCCTGTCGTCATGGGGATGAAAAAGTCACGTATCTGTATGATGAACTTGAGCCGATCTTGAATGAAACCCATGGCGTCATTGTCTATCAAGAGCAGGTTCTGCAAATGGCGAAAGATCTCGCAGGCTTTACCATGGGTGGAGCTGACCTTCTCAGACGCGCAATGGGTAAGAAAATCAAGTCTGAAATGGACGCCCAACGCAAAACGTTCATCGACGGTGTCTTAGAGCGAACAGGGGGTACGCCGGGAACGGCAAAAGATCTTTTCAATCAGATTGAGAAGTTTGCAAGTTACGCGTTCCCGAAAGCGCATGCAGCAGCTTATGCGCTGATTACTTATCAAACGGCTTATCTGAAGGCCCATTATCCTGTTGAGTTTATGGCGGCTCTCATGACCCATGAAATTCATAATACGGATAAGCTAACTCATTTTGCTCGTGAGGTGAAACGTCTTGGGATTCCTCTCCTTGCCCCGGATGTCAATGAGTCTCACGCGGGATTTAAGGTGGAAAATGGCTCCATCCGATATGCCCTGGCAGCCCTCAAGAATGTGGGAGCGGCAGCCATGGAAGCGCTGATGGAAGAGCGGGATAAAAATGGCCCCTTCAAGGATATCTTTGATTTTGTTGAAAGACTTGATGGACGTATTATTAACAAACGTCAGATGGAGAACCTCATCACATCAGGGGCTCTCGATAGTCTTAATCCCTGTCGCCGATTGCTGATGGAAAATCTTGAGATTCTTCTGCGTTATGGAAATGAAGATAAACGCCCCCAAGGTCTATTTGGACTTGATGTGACCCGTCCTCAATTGAAAGTTGTTGAGGAATGGCCGCCTCTTGAACGGCTTAAACTTGAGTTCGCAGCTGTTGGTTTTTATATGACTTCCCATCCGTTGGATGCGTACGGTGATTCGTTGAAGTCCTTAGGCGTTGTGGAAGCTGCTGAGATGCAAACACGGGCAGAAGAGGGCAGAGATGCTCAAACCTACCGTCTTGCGGGGATTGTGATCACAAAGCAAGAACGAGCGGCAAAAAGTGGGCAGCGCTATGCTTTCGTTCAACTCTCTGATTCGACAGGTGTTTTTGAAGTCACAGTGTTTTCCGAGCTTCTCAGTCAGTATCGAGAGATGCTTGAGCCAGGAACGGCCTTATTGATGACCGTATCGGCTCAACTCAATGATGACACCCTCAGGTTGACGTGTCAGGGGATTGAGACCTTGGAAAAAGCCCTTGATGGGGGAGTGTTTTCGGTGGCTATTGAGTCGGAAGATCAAGCTCAAAAGCTCATTCGGCTTTTTGAAAAGGCTCCTCCTGGTAAAACAAGGGTTCATATCAATGTGGCAAAGGCAACTTTGGCTTTAGGGCCAACCTATACCTTATCTCCCGATCTGAGAGTCGCATTAACTACGCTTTAAATCTTCACCTCTCCCCTTGTGGGAGAGGTCGCCCTTTAGGGCGGGTGAGGGGTGGGCCGTAGACAGTGTTCTTTGAAGTTTCATTAAAGTGATCTGTCCCCCTCACCCGCCGCTGCGCGTCGACCTCTCCCACGCAGGGGAGAGGTTAGGGTGCCTTTAAGCAATAAGCCGCAATCTTTCCAATGTCTTATCTTTCCCCAAAACGTGCATGATTTCAAACACACTCGGTGACACAGTCGTTCCCGTAAGGGCGACTCGCAAGGGTTGCGCCATTTTTCCGAGCTTTATTTCTTTCTCTTCTGCAATCTCACGTGCGTAGTTTTCAAGCTGAGACTCCGTCCAGGAACTCTCAGGCAAAGCCTCTAAATGCCCTTCCATCATTTTCAGGATCTGGTGCCCTTCCCCCTCAACAAATTTGCGCGCGTCCTCTGCAAGAGGTTGAGGTGCTAGATAAAACAGGCAACTATCTGTAAGCTCAACAAGGGTTTTGGCGCGTTGCTTGAGACCATTCATACCTCGTTTCAGAAAGTCACGGCCTTCTGCATTCACGGTGGTACCTAGCTTACTCTCAAGGAGTGGCAGAAGACTTTTCAATAAATAGTCATTGTCGGCTTCTCGAATATAATGACCATTCAAATTCGTAAGTTTTGCAAAGTCAAAACGTGCCGGAGATTTCCCAACATGATCTAGATCGAACCAGGCGATAGCTTCTTCTGTTGAAATAATTTCAGCGTCCCCATGGCTCCAGCCGAGACGGAGCAAATAATTTCGCAATGCTTCAGGCAAATAGCCCATCTCCCGATACGCACCGACCCCAAGGGCTCCATGACGTTTAGAGAGCTTGGCTCCATCAGGTCCATGGATCAGAGGGATATGGGCATAGTGAGGAATCTTCCACCCCATGGCTTGGAATATGTGAAACTGACGGAACATATTTGTTAAATGATCATCACCGCGGATAACATGGGTTATGGCCATATCATGATCATCAACGACGACGGAAAGGTTATAGGTCGGTGTTCCATCCGCCCGTAAAATGATCAAATCGTCCATTTGTTGATTGGGCACACGAACTTCGCCTTGTACCATGTCATGGATGACGGTCTCCCCTTCTTGAGGGGATTTAAAGCGAATGACAGGCTTTATATCTTTGGGGGCTTCCGAGGGGTCCCGGTCACGCCAGCGGCCATCATAACGAGGCGGGAGTTTCTTCTCACGGGCCTCTTCCCGCATGGCTTCCAGTTCTTCCGGGGAACAATAGCAATAATAGGCCATCCCTTTGGAGAGAAGCTCATTTGCAACTTCCACATGACGCAGTTGATGATCAACTTGGTGAAGAGGGGTCTCATCCCACGGTATGCCAAGCCACTCGAGCCCTTTGTATATAGCCTCCACCGCATCTTGGGTGGAGCGTTCTCTGTCCGTGTCTTCAATACGCAGCAACATTTTCCCACCATGATGACGGGCAAATAACCAGTTGAAAAGCGCTGTTCGTGCACTTCCGATATGGAGATATCCTGTAGGAGAAGGGGCAAAACGGACTGTGACTGTCATCGGTATTCCTTTACGTTCATCAACACTAAGCAATAATATCAGGGAGCAGCTTGGCTTGGGTCCTCAAGATTTCATCCTTCAGCTTCAGTTTTTTCTTTTTCAATCGCTGAAGCGCGAGTTGATCATGACGGGGCGTCGCACGCATAACAGCAATCGCAGCATCTAAGCCTTGATGCTCTTCCTTCAATCTGGTCAACTTGTTCTTTAAATCTTCAGTCGTCATAACCCACTCGACTTTTCAATGAATGGGGAGTATAGCAAATTTTTCGGATAAAATCCCCCCTAAAAATTATCAGTGTTTGTGACACCTCTCCCCAGCGTGGGAGAGGTCGACCTGAAAGGTCGGGTGAGGGGGCGAGAAAACTGGTGATTGAACCCAAAAGAGGACAACCCGCAGAGGAAGATGGTTTTAAGTACCCCTCACCCGCCGCTGCGCGTCGACCTCTCCCACAACGGGGAGAGGTGAAAGAAGAAATTTTTACGCTCCCAACAATTCCTAGTGTACCCTTAAGAAAAGGAATGCTAATGTTTCCTCCTAAAAAATAACAAGGGTAATTTGATGAAAAAGATTGGCATTTTAACAAGTGGTGGGGATTGTGCGGGTCTGAACGCCGTTATTCGAGCTGTGACTTTGCGAGCAATCCAAACTTATGGCTGGGAAGTGTATGGGATTCATCAAGGAACCCATGGCCTGATGCGTCGCCCTGTTGATGCTATAAAGTTTGAACTTCCTGGGTGTACTGGGAATCTTCTCCGTCAAGGCGGAACGATTTTAGGGACCACAAATAAGGGAGATCCTTTTGCTTATCCATTTCCCGATGGAAGTCTGAGAGATATCTCTGAAGAGCTTATTGAGGGCTACAAGCTTCTTAAACTCGATGCATTGATTGGCATTGGGGGTGACGGAAGCCAAGCGATCCTGAGGCGCCTTGCTCAGCAAGGGGGACTCAATCTTATCACCATCCCAAAGACGATTGATGACGATCTGAGCCATACGGAACATTCGGTTGGCTTTATGACAGCGGTTGATGTTGCAACGGAAGCCCTTGATCGTCTTCAACCGACGGCTGCAAGTCACGACCGGGTTATGATCCTTGAAGTGATGGGACGGGATGCGGGGCATATCGCTCTTTCCGCAGGAATTGCAGGCGGTGCAGATGTTATCCTCATTCCCGAAATTCCGTATAACATTGAAGCGGTGGCCCATAAAATTAAGTCCCTTCAAGAGAATGGGCGCAATTTTGCGCTTGTCGTCGTTTCTGAAGCTGTGGGGACTGAGTTAGGGGATAAGGCGACAATTACGGATCAAAGCGGTAAAAGCCGATATGGCGGAATCTCCCAGTACCTTGCGAACCGTATGACAGAGCTTACGGGAGCGGAGACTCGCTTTACGGTCCTCGGGCATGTTCAGCGCGGAGGCCAGCCTATTTTTCAAGACCGCGTTCTCGCCTCCGTTTTTGGCGTTCATGCTGTCGATTTGATTGCCGAAGGGAAATTCGATCGCATGGTCGCTTGGCAAAATAGAAAAGTCGTAGATGTTCCTATCCAACAAGCTATTGAGGGATATCAAGCGGTTGATGTGGGGGGAACCCTAGTTAAAACGGCTCGGGCCTTAGGAATTTGCTTCGGAGATGAAGATTTTTAAAAATTTGTGTTTGAGAGATCGCTAACCTGTGATTGAATGCCTAAGAAATTTTATAAACAAGAGAAAGGCGGGAGCTCAATGACTGCACCCCTTATGCCCAAAGCGACGGCTGTCTGGCTGATTGATAATACAACGTTATCATTTGAGCAGATTGGCGAATTTTGTAATTTGCACCCTCTAGAAGTTCAAGCCATCGCTGATGGTGAAATTGCTGTTGGTATGGTCGGCCATGATCCGGTTGCCTCAGGCCAATTGACCCTTGAAGAAATTGAACGGTGTCAGGCAGATCCTTCCGCAAAGCTTGGTTTATCCCCCCCAACGCACGAAGGAAAATTCAAGAAAAGGG
Organism: Alphaproteobacteria bacterium; assembly: GCA_013287665.1. GTDB lineage: Bacteria > Pseudomonadota > Alphaproteobacteria > UBA9655 > UBA9655 > UBA9655. The sequence goes on along the minus strand of JABDDK010000004.1, from coordinate 7,233 downwards.
CAAAGTATACGCCTGTTTCCCTGCGCCAAGCCAAACCGAACGGTATCGCATGGCTTCTCAAGGAAGTTCCTGAGATTTCAGATAGTGACATTATCCGCATGATTGGAACAACGCGAAATACAATCCAAGGGATTCGTTTAAAAACGCACCAGAAAATCAATGAAATCAAACCGGCGAGCCCCGTTCATTTGGGTTTATGTACGGTTGATGAATTGAATGAGCTGCTTAAAAAATATAATTTATGACGACTGCACTTGTCCTAAAGATCCTCCTTATTGCTGCTATGGTCGCAACGGTTGGGGCTTTAGTGCTTGGTCTTCTCAATATGTCTAAAGAAGGGAAAGAATCGGGCGAACGCAGCAATAGATTCATGCGTTACCGTATTTTCTTCCAAGCGCTTGCCATCTTGATTTTTTCACTCCTCCTCCTCTTTAAGGTGAAGTAGATGGTGCTCTTAACGCGCATATACACCAAAGGTGGTGACAAAGGGAAAACGTCGCTCGGGAATGCAAAGCGCGTTTCAAAGGCCTCCCCCCGCATTGCAGCCATTGGGGATATCGACGAAGCCAACTCCTGTATTGGGATTGTTCGGCTTCACGCAAAAGGAGACATCGATCACCTCCTCTCCCATATTCAAAATGATCTCTTTGATGTGGGCGCAGATTTGTGTGCGCCGGATGACAAACCGGGTGAGGCACGCCTCCGCATTCAACCCACTCAAGTAACCTATCTCGAAGAGAAAATAGACCATTATAATCAAGCACTTCCCCCCTTAACTTCTTTCGTTCTTCCCGGTGGATCAACTCTTGCAGCTTACCTTCATCAAGCAAGAACTGTTGTGAGACGGGCGGAAAGAATGGTATGCTTACTCCAAGAATCTGAAACCGTGAATCCGTACGTTATTCAGTACGTGAACCGTCTGTCGGATTTACTGTTTGTGTTGGCCCGCTTTGCCAACGCTCAAGAAAAAGGGGATGTTCTGTGGGTACCGGGGGCTCACAGATAAGGGGAGAAAAAAATGAAGGTCCTTGTCGCTGTTAAACGTCTTGTTGACTATAGCGTGAAGGTACGTGTGAAAGCGGACCATTCCGGCGTTGATCTCGCTGGCGTTAAGATGTCGTTGAATCCCTTTGATGAAATTGCTGTGGAAGAGGCCGTGCGTCTCAAGGAAAAGGGGAGCGCCACTGAAATTGTCGTGGTCACCATCGGGGATAAATCTTGTCAGGATTCCCTCAGAACAGCTCTTGCTCTAGGGGCCGATCGCGCCATCCATATTGAGACGTCTCTTGAAACCCAGCCTTTAGGGGTCGCTCAGGCCTTGAAAGCTCTTGTTGAACGTGAATCACCTGAGCTCGTCATCTTAGGAAAGCAAGCGATTGATGATGATTGCAACCAAACAGGGCAAATGCTCTCGGCCCTTTTAGGATGGCCGCAAGGAACGTTTATATCCAAACTCACCGTGAAAAATAAAGAGATTGAGGTCATTCGGGAAGTGGATGGGGGGCTTGAGACACTTCAGATGCCCCTTCCCGCAGTTCTTACAACCGACCTACGCCTGAATGAACCGCGGTATGCAACACTCCCGAATATCATGAAAGCCAAGCAAAAGCCTCTTGAGATTTTAACTGCAGAAGCCTTAGGCGTCGACTTGAGTCCTCACCTGAAAACTCTCAGCGTCTCAGAGCCTCCAGGACGGAAAGCGGGCATAAAGGTTGAAACCGTGGATCAGCTTATTGATAAACTCCGTAATGAAGCAAAGGTGATTTGATGGCACTTCTTCTGATTGCAGAACATGAAAAGGATACCCTTTCACCCGCAACATTGGCGACCCTCACAGCAGCAAAAGAATTTTCAGTTCCTATACACGTTGTCGTCATGGGAAGTTCCGTCAAGAAAGTTGCTGATGATGCAGCCTCTCACGAAGGTGTTGAAAAGGTCTGGTGCGTCGAAGATCCAGCTCTTTCCTATCCTATCGCTGAACAAATGACGAAAACATTGGTTGAGTTGGGGAAGTCGTATGAATTTATTCTGGCGCCCTCGACGACATTTGGGAAGAACCTGTTGCCAAGGATTGCAGCCTTATTAGGTGTTGCTCAACTCTCAGATGTTATTAAAATTGACGATAACAAAACATTTGTGCGCCCTATTTATGCAGGGAACGTGCTTGCGACAGTCAGATCTGATGATCCCATTAAGGTGATGACCATACGTCCGACAGCCTTTGACAGGGCGGCGCCGGGTGCCTCCAAAGCCTCCATTGAAGCCTATGCGTTTAAGAAACCTGAACAACCCACAGCCACATTTGTGAAGCTTGAGCAAAGCAAATCAACCAGACCAGAATTAACGTCTGCCTCTATTATTGTGTCAGGTGGTCGAGGCCTTCAAAATAAGGAAAACTTTACTCTGATTGAACAACTTGCTGATAAGTTAGGAGCTGCCATTGGGGCCTCTCGCGCCGCTGTTGATGCGGGCTTTGTTCCCAATGATTACCAAGTGGGACAAACAGGGAAAGTCGTTGCGCCCTCTCTTTACATTGCGATTGGGATATCCGGTGCCATCCAACATTTAGCCGGGATGAAGGACAGCAAAGTGATTGTTGCAATTAATAAAGATCCAGATGCACCCATCTTCCAGTTGGCAGATTACGGACTCGTTGGGGATCTCTTCACCCTTGTGCCAGAGTTGATCAGTAAAATCGGGAAATAATCACTTACAATTTATCTAAAATTTTAAATAAATTTTAATCGAAACTTATTGATTATATTATTCTTATGATCTAGGGTCCCCTTTGCCTATAATAAAGGAGTATAAATATGGTAAAAAAGTTAATGTTAATTATAAGTCTGCTAGCTTTCAGCTCAACCGCTGAGGCCATGCAAACCCCAGAGAAAGAAAATCGAGAGCTATCCCCTTTTGGAGCCCCTGTAAAGAAAGCAAGGACTAGACATCAACGAGATGAACCCATCAGAAGAATAGACTTTAATATTTATGACGATGATACAGAGTAATTATATCTAAGGCGCCTATAGGGTAATCTAATACCTCAACTAAACTCACACACTGGCGTCGTCCCGGGCAATAACTCATTGCGAAGCAATGTAATGATTCCTTCTTTCCTCCGGAAAGAGTATTGGTCCTGGATCCCGGACAACAAGAAGACTTGAGCTTCGCTCAAGATATTCTTGTTTCCGGGACGACCCAGGTGGTGGGCTGTTTTGCTTAACTTAATGGCAGTGAGGCGTCGTCCCCGAGAGCATCTGGGACGGCGCTTTTTTTTGGGGTTGGATGAGGTTACAAACTTTACTTAAAATTTTAAATAAAAGGTAATTGAAATATGTTGATTACATACTATTTTAGAGTTAGTATTTTTTATTTATATTTAAGGAGTAATGTTATGGTAAAAAAATTAGTATATGTTGTTGGTTTAATTGCATTAAGTTCAACAGTTCTCTCATCAGCTCATGCTGCAGGAACAAAAAGAGAGCGAAATGATGTAGAAGTTTCGCCAGATCGGACAGTTCCGGTGAAAACACCAAGACCACCAAAAAGTCAAAAGATTGCACTGCCAATTATGACCGAAGAAGAGGCGCTCGCGGCTGGCTTTGATTTAGCATATGGTATTCCTTTAAATATTGCTCCTAGAAGGTTATTTTAATCTTCACCTCTTTCCACAGTAGGGGAGAGGTTAAGACTTCCCATCCCCGTTAACGCTTTATATACTCTTCCTCACATAGACTACCCACAAAAGCAAGAAAAGGTGAGGGAATGGCACTCAAGCACGTGGAGCTCGACGACAAGTATACACTTGAAGACGGCCAGATTTATATTACAGGAACTCAGGCCCTCGCTCGCCTTCCTTTGATGCAACGCTTGCGAGATCAAGCGAATGATCTGAATACAGCTGGGTTTATTTCCGGGTATCGTGGGTCACCTCTGGGTGGCTTTGATCAAACCTTATGGAAAGCCCAAAAGCATCTCGATGAAAGTAACATTGTCTTTACCCCGGGTATTAATGAAGACTTAGGGGCAACGGCTGTTTGGGGAAGTCAGCAATCTGGATTATTTAAGGGCTCAACGGTTCAAGGCATCTTTTCCATGTGGTATGGAAAAGGCCCCGGTGTTGATCGGTGTGGAGACGTCTTTAAACATGCAAATGCGGCTGGTTCTTCGCAGTATGGAGGGGTATTAGCCTTAGCCGGGGATGATCATGCCTGCAAGTCATCAACCCTTCCTCATCAAAGCGAATACGCGTTTATTGCTGCGTCTATCCCTGTCTTGGTTCCGTCTAATGTTCAAGACATCTTGGACTTAGGACTCTATGGATGGGCCCTATCCCGGTATTCAGGCTGTTGGGTTGCCTTTAAAGTCATTGCGGATACGGTGGACACCTCAGCTTCCGTTCAGGTATCCCCAAAGCGCGCACAAATTATTCTCCCCGCAGATTTTAAAATGCCAGAAGGCGGCCTTAATATCCGCTGGCCTGATGCTCCCTTAGAACAAGAAAAAAGACAGCGTCTTTATAAGTTAAATGCCGCTCAAGCTTTCGTTCGGGCAAATAACTTAGATAAAACCATCTTCCGCGGTAAAAAGCCAAGGCTTGGACTCATTACAGTTGGAAAGACGTTTCATGATGTGCGCCAATCTCTTGAGGATTTGGGCTTAAGCGAAGCAGAAGCCGCAGATCTTGGCATTACGCTTTATAAGGTCGCCATGAGTTGGCCACTTGAGCCCACAGCGTTGAAGGCTTTTGCTGAGGGTTTGGAAGAGATCCTTGTCATTGAAGAAAAGCGCCCTCTTATTGAAAATCAGGTGAAGGATATTTTATACGGGCTGCCTGATGGAAAGCGGCCAAGGGTTGTTGGAAAACAGGATGAAAAGGGCAAGCCTTTGCTGCCCGACTTTTATGAGCTTCAAGTCCCTGAAATTGCTCACGTTGTGGCCCAACGTATCTTGCGATTTTCTGATTCAAAAACCGTCAAAGCGGGAATGGATCGGCTTGACCTCATGTTTCAAGAGCAACTCAAGCGGGAGCCGGAACTGGTGCGTCTTCCTTACTATTGCTCAGGCTGTCCTCACAATACCTCAACAACGCGCCTTCCTGAGGGAAGTCGGGCAGTCGCCGGCATTGGTTGCCATTACATGGCGATTTGGATCGCCCATGATACGTTCACCTTTACCCATATGGGGGGTGAAGGGGTTCCTTGGATTGGTCAAGCGCCCTTTACAGATGAACGCCATGTGTTTGCGAATATTGGAGACGGCACTTACTATCACTCAGGACTCCTTGCGATTCGGGCAACCATTGCCGCGAAAGTCAATATCACCTTTAAAATTCTCTATAATGATGCGGTGGCAATGACGGGTGGGCAACCTGTTGATGGTCCCCTGGATGTCGCAATGATTACTCAACAAGTCTATGCAGAAGGCGTGCGTAAGATCGTGGTTCTCACGGATTTCCCAGATAAATATCCCGTTGGGTTTGGCTTTGCGCCCAAAGTTGAAATTGGCCACCGCGATACGTTGGATCAAGTTCAGGAAGATATCAAGAAATGGCCAGGGACCTCTGTCATTATCTATGATCAAACGTGTGCGGCTGAAAAGAGACGCCGTCGCAAGCGGGGTCTTATGGAAGATCCGGATAAGCGCATCTTTATCAATGAACGGGTTTGTGAAGGATGTGGGGATTGTAGCGTTAAGTCTAATTGTCTGTCTGTCCAGCCTATTGAGACGGCGTTCGGGCGGAAGCGCAAAATCGACCAGTCAAGTTGTAACAAGGATTACTCCTGTGCAAATGGATTTTGCCCAAGCTTCGTGAGTGTTCAAGGGGGACAACTCAAAAAGTCCCATCCCTCTGCGAAGGCTGAGGGATTGATGGAGTCCTTTCCCGATCCAGTCCTGCCATCCCTCGAAAAGCCTTACAGTATCTTTCTCACAGGTGTTGGAGGAACAGGCGTTATCACGGTTGGGGCTATCTTAGGGATGGCCTCTCATTTGGAAAACAAAGGCTGTTCGATTGTTGATATGGCGGGTCTCGCGCAAAAAGGGGGCGCCGTTGTCTCCCACATTCGCATTGCGAAAAAGCCCGAAGACATTCATGCAACGCGTGTTTATATGGGAGAGGCGGATCTTCTCTTTGGGTGTGATATCGTTGTGACTGGTGGTCCGGATACATTAAATAAAATAAAACCCGGTAAAACCAACATTATTGTTAATGAGAATCAAACAATTACGGGACATTTCATCAATAATCCAGATTATAACTTCCATCACGAAGCCTTAAAAAAGGATATTCTTAAGGCTGCAGGAAAAGACAAGATGGACTTCATTGGTGCGAATCGGATTGCGACCGCTCTCTTAGGCGATGCCATTGGGACGAATATGTTCATGGTGGGATATGCTTATCAAAAAGGGCTCATTCCTGTAACCCATCAAGCCATTGAAAAAGCTCTTGAAATGAATAACGTTGCTGTAGACTTTAATATACAAGCCTTCCGGTGGGGGCGATATGCGGCCCTTGATATGAAAGCCGTTGAGAAAGCAGCGTCAAAGGGACAGGAAGAAAAGATCCTATCACTCCCCATGACCCTTGAAGAGATCATCTCTCACAGAAAACAATTCCTGACAGGGTATCAAAATAAAGCCTATGCTGATCGTTATGAAGATCTCGTCAGGCGTGTCCAAGCGATTGATAGCAAAGAAAATTTATCGAAAGCGGTGGCTAAATATTATGCCAAACTTCTCGCCGTGAAAGATGAATATGAGGTTGCTCGTTTATACGCAGACGGGACGTTTATGAAAGAGCTCTATGATCAATTTGAAGGGAAAGTGAAACTTAAGTTCTATCTCGCCCCTCCCTTGTTTTCCTCCCGGGATCCCTTTACAGGCGAGCTTAAGAAGAAGCTTTATGGCGCTTGGATGATGAAGGGTTTTAAGGTTCTCGCAAAGCTCAAAGGACTCCGCGGAACGCTCTTTGATATTTTCAGCTATTCAAAAGACCGCAAAATGGAGCAGGACTTGATTAAAGAATACGAACGTCGGATTGAGAGTCTCATTGAAGGGCTCACCCCTCATAATTACGAGACTGCCGTTGAGATCGCCTCTCTCCCAGAACATATCCGTGGATATGGCCATGTGAAGGAGCGTAACGTGCGAGATGTGAGGGCAAATGAAGCAGCGCTTCTTGAGAGGTTTATGCAGGGTGTTTAATTAAGCAGACACTGGCACCATCACCTC
>JABDDK010000003.1:55000-74100 GCA_013287665.1 Alphaproteobacteria bacterium | reverse complement strand
AGAGGTGAGGGTGCCTCACAATTTCATGAGGTGGCCCTGTCCATTTACAGACACACTTGCATTTCCAAAAAAATCCCTTATATTGAAACTATGACATTAAGCAAGTACACACAGAACCCTTGTTTTCTTTATAAGCGACCTCAAAGCGTCTGAGGCCGAATCTCTTCGGCATAAGCGAGAATCTATCTCTCGCAAAAAATCACCCCTTTTAAAATTTTAACTCATTCATTTGAGAGTCTATATTATGACATACTATAAATCTTACGTCCTTTGGGCGGTCGCGTCGCTGTTTTATCTGTATCAATTCGTGCTTCGTCTTTCGCCGAGTGTGATGATGGAAGACCTGATGGAGGCCTTCACGATTGACGCAACTGGCTTTGCAGCTCTTGGCTCCATTGCCCTTCTTAGTTATTCCCTTTTCCAGATTCCACTCGGCGCTTTTGCAGATCGCTTTGGCGTTCGAAAGTGTATTCTCGTCTTTCTAACCGTCTGTATCGTGGGTACCTTCATTTTTGCAACGGCCCCAAATCTATGGATCGCTCAATTCGGAAGATTCATGATCGGTATGGGTTCAGCTGCCGCATTCCTTTCTGTCGGGAAGATCATCAATCAATGTTTCCCTGAAGAAAAAAGAGCAACTCTTTTCGGTCTAACGATGGCCGTAGGAACGGTGGGCGCCTTAAATGGAGGGCTTCCCCTTTGTTATCTTCTCGAGCTTGTCGGGTGGAGTCATTGCCTTCTGATGCTATGTCTTTTGGGACTTGTACTTCTGACGGTATCTTATTTCACCCTGTCTCTCCCTGAATCCCATGAGCGCCACGAAAGAGTGTCATCCTTTAAATCATTAACACTGATCTTAAAGAACAAAGAGTGTTGGACCTATGCCTTAACGGCCATCGGCCTTTATCTCGCGATCTGCGTTTTCGGGGATTTGTGGGGGGTAGCTTATATCATGAAAGCTTATGGTATTGAGAGGGCTCAGGCCGTACCTATCATCTCAATGATGTACGTAGGACTTTGTGTGGGAAGTATCACGATCACATGGATCAGTGACCGTCTTGGGAAAGCACGATCCTTCATCATTTTCAGTACAATTATGCTATTGATTTTACTGTCTCTTGTGATAGCTCCCCTCTCTTTACCCTTTGAGATGCTCTATCTCCTGTTCTTCCTCATAGGCTTTTTTGCCGGTGCTGAGATGCTTTGCTTTTCGGGAGCCTGCAAAGCCGTATCCTCTTCCATCGCTGGTATTACGACAGGGTTTCTGAATGGCCTTGTTATGATCGTCGGTGCCGGAATCCAGATGGGCGTCGGGATTGTTCTCGATGCTCTCTGGAAGGGAAGCACGGGGTTTGATGGGATAAAGATCTATGACGTAAATGATTATAGAATCGCCCTCAGCCTCACTCTTCCGATACTTTTACTCGCCCTCTTTTCTTCTCTCTTTATTAAAGAGAAGAAGAGCCTTACCCTCAACCTAAACTTAAAGGAGACCCTAATATGATTATTTCTTATGATGACTTTGCAAAAGTTGATATTCGCTCTGGCACGATCACGAAGGCTGAGTTATTCCCGCGCGCAAGGAATCCTGCCTATAAAGTCTGGGCGGATTTTGGACCGGAAATCGGTGTCTTACAAACATCAGCTCAAGTCACGGTTCATTATACACCTGAATCTCTTATTGGACGGCAAGTCCTTGGTGTTGTGAATTTGGGCACAAAGAACATTGCAGGATTTGAATCCCAGTTCCTGATGGTGGGCTGCCCTGATGAAGCAGGTGCCGTGTGCCTCGCAACGGTTGATCCCATTGTTCGTAATGGGAAAAAGCTGTTTTAGCAAAAATGTTTCACGTGAAACATTTCCGACTAATATGGAATCCAATTCCATATTGGTCGGAACGTTTCCTTTCTTAAGACTTTTTTTATGAATTCAGGATACTCTAAATTAAAATAGTTCGGGCAAATTCACTCGATACTGCTTATACTGCCTCTGGGAGATGTTTATGCGTTTTATCAAGGCAACAGTATTGTATATCTTCGCACTCCTTCCAAGCAAAAGGAGAAGTGAAACTCTCACTTCAAGAAAAGCGCAACGGAAATCCTTAAAATTGATTGAAGCGTACAACACGAATTTTGAGGGCTTTCTTCATCTGTTAAAGACTTCCAAAGAAGGGCTCACCACTGAAGAAGCGGAACGTCGACTTGATGAATTTGGACTTAATGAGATCGCTCATGAAAAAGCTCCTTCCTGGTATATTGAGCTCGTACGCGCCTTTCTCAATCCTTTTATTGGGGTTCTGGTCGCCATCGGAATTGTTTCTCTTATCACGGATGTATATATTGCCCAACCTGAAGAAGAGTCTTGGAAAACAATTATTATTATTTCTCTGATGATTGTGGTGAGCGGTCTTATTCGCTTCTGGCAAGAATTTAAATCGAATGTGGCCGCAGAAAAGCTCAAAGAAATGATCACAACAAGTGCCACTGTTCTTCGAAAGAATAACATAACTCCTTTTGAAGTTCCAATCACTGATCTTGTCCCTGGCGATATCGTAAAGCTTACGGCCGGAGATATGATTCCAGCGGATATGTGTCTTTTTTCATCAAAGGATCTGTTCGTTAGCCAAGCTCTCTTAACAGGAGAATCAAATCCCGTTGAAAAATCTGAAACCTTTGAACAGCCTAAGGAAGAGACGCAAAACCTATTTGACTATCCTCAAGTGTGCATGATGGGGACCAGCGTTGTTAGCGGCATTGGATCAGGTGCTATCATAGCAACAGGAAGCAATACCTATTTAGGCTCAATTGCCAAAAGCCTTTCAAAGAAGCGCTCCCTGACCACTTTCGATAAGGGAATTTCGAGCGTTGTCTGGCTATTGATCTATTTTATGATTGCGATGGTTCCTATTGTTTTTCTACTCAATGGAATCACGAAGCACAACTGGATCGAAGCTCTCCTCTTTGCAATATCCGTGGCTGTTGGACTTACCCCTGAAATGCTTCCCACCATTGTAACAGCAAATTTAGCAAAGGGTGCAATCGCGATGTCACGCCGCAAGACCATCGTTAAGAGGTTGAATGCTATACAAAATTTTGGGGCAATGAATGTACTCTGTACGGATAAAACGGGCACGTTGACTCAAAATAAGATCATTCTCCTTTATTATCTAGATGCTTACGGCGAAGAAAACTATGAGCGGGTGCTGAAGTTTGGCTATCTTAATAGTTACTATCAAACCGCCTTAAAGAACTTACTTGACGTTGCCATTATTGATTTTGGGATTGAAAATCAAATGGCCTCTGTTACTGGCGCATATGAAAAGATCGATGAAATTCCCTTCGATTTTGAGCGGAGACGACTATCTGTTGTTCTTAAAGACAAGAAAGGTAAACATAATATTATTTGTAAGGGAGCACCGGAAGAAATCCTCACCATTAGCACCCATTATGAGGATCAAGGGAAGAGTAAACCGATAACAAAGAAAGTCATTCAGGAAGCCTCTGATTTAGTAAGGAAATTAAATGAAGAAGGATTTCGCGTTATTGCGATTGCACATAAAACCGTTGAGGCTGAAGAACGCCCTTATACATTCCGCGATGAGTCGAATCTCACACTTGTTGGATATATGGCTTTTCTCGACCCCCCTAAAGAATCAGTCAAGGAAGCCATAGAGAGTCTACGCAACAATGGCGTAACCGTTAAAATTATTACGGGTGATAATGAAGTTGTAACCCGCAAAATATGCAAAGAGGTAGGGCTGCAGGTTGAAAATGTTATTGTAGGATCTGATATTGAAAAATTATCAGATAAAGAGCTTGCTCATATAGCTGAAGGAACTACCATATTTGCCAAAATATCGCCTCTACAAAAGTCCCGAATCGTCCAGGCCCTTCAAAGTTTGGGCAATACGGTTGGATTTTTGGGAGACGGGATCAATGACGCTCCCGCTTTACGAGACGCTGATGTAGGAATCTCCGTGGATACGGCCGTCGATATCGCAAGAGAATCAGCTGATATAATCCTGTTAGATAAGGATCTTATGGTTCTTGAAGAAGGCATTATCGAAGGACGAAAAACCTTTGGAAATATCATTAAGTATATCAAAATGACAACGAGCTCAAACTTTGGAAATGTTTTTTCCGTGCTTGTTGCCAGTGCCTTTCTTCCCTTTCTCCCCATGCTTCCCTTGCAAATTCTTTTACAGAATATGCTGTATGATATGTCACAAACGTCAATCCCTTGGGATAATGTCGATAAGGAATATTTGAGCGTGCCCCGTAAATGGGACGCAAGTGGAATCGCAAGGTTCATGATATTCATAGGTCCCATCAGTTCTATCTTTGATATCGTGACGTTTATTGTTATGTGGAATGTTTTTCTTGCAAATACTGTTGAACATCAAGCCCTGTTTCAAACGGGATGGTTCGTCGTTGGACTTTTGACGCAAACCCTCGTGGTGCACATGATACGGACAAAGAAAATTCCGTTCCTACAAAGCATCGCCTCGATGCCTGTCATTTTAATGACTTCTCTCATTGCATTCATCGGACTCATCTTGCCCTACACATCCTTAGGTCCACAGGTGGGCCTGATTCCCCTCCCTGGCATGTATTACATATGGCTCATCGGTATTGTGTTAAGCTATTGTACCCTAACTCAACTCGTAAAGGTTTGGTATATTAGGCGATTTCATCAGTGGTTATGATGTCAATTTCATAATTTCCTTCTTCAGCTCAGCTTCGAGTTCAGCCACTGTTGGTAAATGAAATTGATATGAACTTGCAAATATTTGTTTAGCTTTCTCTCCAAGCGTGTATCTCACGAGAGCATCATTCTTTTCCGTACAAAGAACGAGTCCGATCGTTGGATTATCCATCTCTGTTTTAATTTCTTGATCGAAGTAATTCACGTAAAGTTGCATTTGTCCAAGGTCAGAATGATTGAGCTTCTTACACTTAATATCTGCAACAACGTAACATTTTAAGATAACGTGATAAAAGACCAAATCGATATAAAAATGGTCACTGTCCAAAGTGATTCTTTTCTGGCGCGCAATAAAGGCGAAACCTTTTCCTAACTCTAAGATAAAGTTCTGTAGGTTATTAATGAGAGATTCTTCTAACTTAGACTCGTTCAACTTATGGGATTCTGGGAGCCCAAGAAACTCTAAAATCAAGGGTTCCTTTATGGCGTCTTCTGGCTTAATGAGTTCCTGGCCTTTTGAGGAAAGCTTCAGGAGGCCAGCTTTATCTTTTTTCTTACTTAAGCGATCAAACAGCAAGCTGCTTATTTGTCTTTTTAACTCACGTGCAGACCAATTATTCCTAGAGCATTCTATCTCATAAAAAGATCGAGCGTCTTTTCTTACTACGCCCATAAGTTCCCGATAATGGGTCCATCCCAAATTTGGTGAAAACTCAGGGGTTTGAGATTCAGCACACACTGTGTGCTGAATTGAGTGATTGGCACATTCTTCGAATTCATCACGCAGTGCGTGATGAATTGGACTATACCTTTGATATTCAATATAAAATTGCCGAATATATCGAACATTCGTTTGAGAAAAGCCCTTCCCATAACGAGCCGTCAGTTTTTGAGAAAGCTCCGAAATTAAACTTTGTCCATACTCAGCGCGTGAATTTCCCTTTTGTTCAGCTTCAACGATATCCCTTCCGATTTTCCAATAGGCTTTTAGCATTTCTGTATCGACTGTGCGTTGAACACTTTGGCGTGCAGAATCTATGTGTTCTGAAATTCGAAAGTAGAGAGAATCAACAGGCGCAGAGATAATATTAGATTTTAATCGTTTTTTCATGATGTATAACTCCCAGGAGGTCGCAGAATATTATTGATTTTTTTGATAGAGTTTAGACTGTACGTAACAAAATAAGATCACAAGACAGAGCCTATTTCAAGGCCCTCTAAAATTGATGCCGAAACCAGGTTCTTTGTCTCTTCGCATACTGACGTGTATGGATGAGGGTGAGCTCTTTTGCTTGCTCAAGCGTGCATTCGCCCGCAAGGTATGCGCCAAATTCACGCAGGCCGATGGCTTTCATCGCCGTGGGGGATGGACCTGCAGCAAGGGCCGCTCGGACCTCGTCCAGCACCCCTTGCTCAAGCATCTGATCAATACGGGTTGCGATGTGCACCTCTAGTTCGGCTGGTGAGGGCATCAGGAGGATCTTTTCGAACTCAAATGGGGTGCACATGGGTGTTTCCGTTTGCCATGCGCTGAGGGGCTTTCCTGAGCTATAGAACACCTCAAGACCGCGAAGAGTCCGTTGGCGATCGTTTGGGTTGATGTGGGATGCAAGGTTTGGGTCCTTGTAGAGGAGCTGAATATAGAGATCCTCTTGATCTTGGTTTTCCAATTGCTGCCGAATGTCCAGATTAGAGGGAGGCATAGTCGGCATGCCTTCCATAAGCACTTTGAGATAGAGACCTGTTCCTCCCACAACAATGGGAAGCTTTCCTTCATCAAGAACGCGCCTAATTTCGGGAAGGACGAGATCAAGCCATTTACCAGCAGAACAGGTTTCGGTGAGGTCGAGGAAGCCATAGAGGCGGTGGATGGCGTCCGCTTGAGGTTGCGCCGTCAGAATCTCCAGCCCCCGATAGACCTGAAGGCTATCCGCATTGAGGATAACGCCGTCCCTTTCTTTGGCAAGCTTTAATGCATGGGCAGATTTCCCACTCGCTGTGGGGCCCGCAACAACGACAACCTTACCCAATGCTATGCAATATGCCAATGATGGCGCCACTCATACAGCTCGCTATCGTTCCCGCAATAAGCGCCTTCAGTCCAAGATGGATAATCTCTTGCTTACGCTCAGGAACCATGGAACCAAGGCCACCGATCTGAATACCAATACTGCTGAGATTCGCAAATCCTGCAAGGGCATAGGTCATAATAAGACCGCTCTTTATACTCAGCGTTCCTTTGGGCAATTCAGCAAGACTCACGAATGCAACCAGTTCATTCAGAATGGTTTTCTTGCCCAGCAAAGCCCCTGCAGGAACGGCTTCATCCCACGGTATCCCAAGAAACCAGGCAAGAGGCGCCAGCAAGTATCCTAGGATAAGCTGGAGACTCATCGCCTCTCCGCCAACCGTTGGAAAGAGACTCAATATAGAGTTTGCCAAAGCAACAACGGCAAGGAACACAATCAACATCGCAATAATGTTGATATAAAGCTTCATTCCATCTGTCGTCCCCTGAGTGATAGCCTCCATCGATCCCGAAAACTGATACGGAACAACCATGTGGCCCGATGTATCCTCCCCCACCTGTGGAATGAGAATACGGGATATTGTAATGGCTGCAGGAATACTAATGATGGAGGCTGTTAAGATATGGGCAATAGGATCGGGAATTGTCCCTTGGAGAATCATAGCATAAATCACCATAATCGAGATGGAAGTTGTCGCCATACCCGCGGTCATGACTGTGAAGAGTTCACTCCGCGTAAATTTGCTGAGGTAAGGCCTAACAAGAAGCGGAGCCTCTGTTTGTCCGAGAAATATTTTAGCCGCAGCACAAACGCCCAAGGCGCCACCGATGCCGAGTATCCTTTGAAAAACACTTGAGAAGGCTTTAACAATGACAGGTAAAATTTTCCAATGAAAGAGAAGCATCGCAATGGCACTAATAACGATAACCATCGGCAAAGCTTGAAAAGCAAAAATGAAAGAGTTGGACCCCTCTTTTGCGCTGTAGGGAGAATCTCCTCCTCCCAAATAACCGAATACAAAGCTTGTGCCCGCAACGGTTGCATCCTTTAAAGCCATCACGCCATCGCCAATCCATAAAAAGCCTGAGCGGACAACAGGGAATTTCGTCACAATAATCGCGAGTGCTATTTGGATTGCAACGCCAAGTAAGGCTTGTTTAATGTTGACCTGACGTCTATTTTCACTGAAGAGCCAAGCCAGAAAGAGAAATAAGGTTAAACCTGCAACGGCTTGTATAATGAGGCCCATGTTTGTCATTTGATCCTCCGTAAAGTGTGGTCAAAACACAGAAAAGCGTGTATCCCTAGAAAGGGGTATTAATTGTCTTAAAACATGTTGGACTTTGACGCTAGGGTTATTATCATATTAAGTGAACTTTTTTTATAAGAAACAAATAAATCAAAGGGTTAAACATGATTGGGTTAGACATAACAGTAGGGTTTTTGGGAGGGGCCATCGTCATTGGCCTTATTACCTTTATTTATTTCCAAAGAAAGCTCTCAACTCTTGCTCAAGAAAAAGCACTTTTTCAAGAACGCTCAAGCCGCTTGCCAGAGATAGAAACCCTTCTTGTAAAACGAGAGGAAGAGCTTCGCCTTTCGGGTGAACGAAATGCAGAGCTTCGTGTTGCCTTACAGCGTACGGAAAAAGAGAACACAGATAAGATAGGCTTACTTGAGAACATTCAAACCCAGTGGGAGGATAAGTTTAAGGTCATTTCATCGGAAGCCCTTACTTTAACAAATAAGTCCTTTCTTGAGCTTGCCAATGCAACTCTCGAAAAGTTCCAAGAGGTCGCTCAAAATGATTTATCGAGTCGCCAACAGGCCATCTCGGATCTTGTGAAGCCTGTCACTGAATCCTTACAAACAGTTGACCAAAAGATTATTGAGCTCGAAAAATCCCGCATGAGTGCATACGCCGTACTTAAACACCAAGTGAATGAGCTCGTCACAAGCCAGAATCAGCTTAAAACTGAAACATCGAATCTGGTGAATGCGTTAAGGGCCCCTTCCGTCCGCGGACGATGGGGAGAAATGCAGCTCCGCCGTGTTGTCGAGATGGCCGGAATGGTCAACTATTGTGATTTTGACGAACAAGTGACATCCTCGGAAAACGACGGCCGGATGCGTCCAGATCTTATCATTAACCTTCCTGGGGGGAAGAAAATCATCGTTGATGCGAAAGCCCCTCTTGCGGCCTATCTTGAAGCTCTTGAGACAAAAGATGAAGACGTGCGCCTTGAAAAGCTCAAGGACCATGCCCGTCAGGTGAGAAACCATATCAGGGCCCTGGCTAAGCGGTCTTATTATGAGCAATTTCAACCTGCTCCAGAATTCGTTGTCTTATTTTTGCCCGGTGAAACTTTCTTTAGTGCTGCCCTTGAACAAGATCCGAGCCTGATCGAAGCGGGTGTAGAAGACCGTATTATTTTGGCAACACCCACAACATTGATTGCCCTTTTACGAGCCGTTGCCTATGGATGGCGCCACGAACAACTTGCTGTAAATGCCAAAGAAATCAGTGAGTTAGGTCGTGAACTCCATAAGCGACTGTCCGATATGGCTGATCACTTTGCAAAGCTTGGTCGTAATTTGGGAGGGGCTGTTCAATCCTATAACCAAGCCATGGGAAGCCTTGAACACAGGGTACTTTCAAGTGCTCGTAAATTTAAAGAATTAGGGTCAGTTTCTGAAGCCGCTGAAATTGTTTCACTCGACCCTCTTGACCACACGCCCCGAGAGCTTCAAGCTCCTGAATTAAAAAAGGTAGGATGAAGATGAAATATGTGTATCTCCTTCTCTCAGTTCTCATACCAAGTCTTGCTCAGGCTGTGGTCCAAGACGTCTCACAAACATCGCAACTTGAGATTAATGTGACGCTCTATCCTCAGGACATGGCGCTCATTAAGGAAAAAAGACAGTCCTTCTTGAAGGAAGGATCAAATAAGCTCTTGATAAAAGATGTTCCGTCTTCAATCCTCATGGACAGCTTTATCTTCCAAATATTACCCCCATCGCCTTCTCTTAAAATTACAGAGTACTCCTTTCAATCGCCCCACATAACGAGAGAAGATCTTCTCTTGCACTCGATCGGATTACCGGTTCAGATCCTCCCCCTTCCCTCAAATCCTCTGCCGTCTACAGCAAAGCTACTTGCAACCAATGGTGATGATGTTTTAGTCCAATCTGGGGATGTTATTTTTGCCGTTAAAAAAACCAGAATCGCCTTCCCTCACCTCCCCTATACACTTGTCTCAGAACCCTTGATCAGACTAAAAACGTCCGTTTCTCAAGAAGCGAACTATCTCTATGAGATTGGTTATCTTGCGAAGGGTTTTTCTTGGGATGCAGGCTATACAATTATTATCGGAGCTGAAGGGGGCCACTTAGACCTTAACAGTTGGATTAACATCAACAATGACAGTGGAATGGATATCAAAAAAGGACATTTCCGTATTACCCATGCCAATCAAGAAAATGAGAAATTCTACGACATTGAAAAGCCTGTCAGCCTTCCAGATAAAGCCACAAAGAATATATCTTGGTTTGCTGCAAAGGATTTGAAACCGACCAAGAGTTTTCGTATTTACCCTAAAAATGACATCCTTACTAATGAAGAAGGTGTTGTGATGAAGCCTCTTGTTGAGACATGGCTATCAGTTCAAAATGATACAGCTAACGGATTGGGCGTTCCTCTCCCCCAAGGTGTGATTAAGACCTTTCAACGGAATCCGGATGGAGGACTCTTTTACTTAGGTGAAAACAAAACACCGAATACCCCCATTGGAAAAGCGTTGAGTTTGCGTGTTGGCAGTACGAAGGACATCACCTCCGAAATGAGGCAGACCGACTACCGAAAACTGGGCAGCCAAGTTGTGGAATCAGGCTATCGCTTGGATCTAAAGAATACAACGGACGCACCACTCGAAGTCACCGTCTTTCAAAACGTCTCAGGCGAGTGGATTATCTTAAGAGAAACCCACACCCATGAAGAGGAAGAAAACCGCCTCAAGTGGGTTATCAACCTTGCTGCGAAGGAAGAAGTCAGCCTCAGATTCAGAATCCGCATGAATGTGGAAACGACACCAGAGAAGGCGGGGTAGAATCTTCACCTCTCCCCAGCGTGGGAGAGGTCGACCTAAAAGGTCGGGTGAGGGGGCCGTTAACACAAATGCAAACAGACATTATTGATTTCTATATCCTTACTAATAAACAGAGAGCCTTACTGAAACTGCGGACCCCTCACCCGCTCTTCGAGCGACCTCTCCCACAAGGGGAGAGGTGAGGGTGCCATCTGTCGCTTTACATATCTTTTACCTGGTTTTTTCTTGCTTGTTCAGTACCTTAACGCCACGTTCCGTTACCAGATTGTCTCAACATACCCTTCTGCTTTTTTAAGCACATCCGTCCACATTCTAGAACAGCTTCTTCCTGCGTTTTTCCTTTAAATTTATCTATGAATTGATATCCATTGTCATTTTTACCGCAGTTACTAATCCAAACTTCGCCTTTCTTCTGTCCTTCACTGCAAAACGGGCTTTTGTCAGGAACAGCAGAAGCCTTTTTCTTAGGTGTATCAACTGTTGGTTTGTCATGAATGACTTGTTTTGCCTTAGGTGTAGAACTATTATCTTTATACTCCTTTGCTGTTTTAGGATCTAAACCAACACATTCTGTCAAACATTTCTCAAGAGGGCGCTCTTCTGAAATACCCGTAAATGATTTTAGCTCTTTATCTTTTGTGGTTGCATGGAGCACTCCATCACCATCAGGATCTTGGTCCGCATACTCAAAACAAGAAACTTTAGTTTTAGACCCATCTTTAGAAGAGAAAAGACCCCCCTTAACTGCCGTCCCATGATTACAATAACTCCTTCCTGCGGCTTGAGCTTCACTAAAAGCAAAGCTGCATGCGATTAATATCATTGCAAGAAATAATTTTTTAGTCATTTTAAGTCTCCCAGACTGTTTTTTCATTGTTTGATCATTCCATAAATGTTTTAAAGTTTGGTTAAGGAAGTTAATAATTATCGTGAGCCATGACCTCAGAAACACTTAGAAAACGCCTCCTCTACCAAAGTCAGCATCGTGGGATGCGGGAGATGGATATTGTGCTGGGGGAATTTGCTCAGAATACTATTGAAACACTATCTCCCCAAGAACTGGAACAGTTTGAAGCCCTGCTTGCCTTTCCAGATCAGCATCTTTATGGTTGGTTTTTTGAAAGAGCACCTCTTCCTGAAAGTGCTCCTAGAGCCATTGTAAAAGCCATTTTAACGTTTATTGAGAGCAGATGAGTTTCCTTCCCCCATTATCACCCCCCACATTGCTTACCAACGTTCCTGACGGGTTTGATGCGCTTTTACTTGCGGAGCTTGCAAAAAAGAATGATCAAGTCGTTTACATCGCAAGGGATGAAGCCCGCGCTCAGCGTCTTAAAGATCAGATTGGGTTCTTTAACCCGGCGCAAGAGGTCCTCTTTTTTCCGGCTTGGGATTGTTTACCCTATGACAGAACATCACCTCACCCCGATATCTTAGCACAACGTCTGAATGCCCTGACAGCATTAACAGAAGAAAACAAACCCTATCTTCTGATCACAACCATACAAGCTTTTTTGCAAAACCTCCCGCCCCATGAAGCCTTTCAAGGACGCTTGTGGACCTTAAAGGCAGGGTCTGAAGTGAAGCATGAAGTCTTTCTCGACCACCTTATGCAAAATGGATTTGTGCGACGTGAAACCGTGCGTGAATGGGGTGAATTTGCTACACGAGGCGGTCTTATCGATCTCTTCCCCCCTGGGTATTCCGCTCCTTTCCGCCTCGACTTTTTTGGCTCAACGCTCGAGAGTTTGCGCACTTTTGATCCCCTCTCCCAGGTGAGCACAGGAAAGGCGGAAAGCCTTGTTCTTAAACCTATGGGTGAAATAAATCTCAACGCTGAAACGATTGAGAGATTCCGTAAGGGTTACAGGGAGTCTTTTGGCGCTCCCGATCCCGGGGATCCCCTTTACCTTGCCGTCTCAGAAGGCCGACCTTACGCTGGGTACGAGCACTGGTTGCCTCTCTTTTATGAGCCGCTCGAAACACTTTCAGACTATACAAAACACGCACTCTACTGCCTTGATGATCAACTCGAAGAAGCAAGGAGCGCTCACATTGAGCAAATCCAAGATCACTATCAAACCCGTCTCCAGTTTGAGTCCCTTGAAAAGCATGGTGTCCCCTACCATCCGCTTCCGCCTGAACGTCTCTATATTCTGGAGGATGCTTGGGAGGACAAGATCAATCCCTCACAAAAGATCATTTTTTCACCCTTTTCTCATCCTAACTTTAAGGGAGCACTCATTGATACAGGCGGTAAAGTTGCTCCTTCCTTTGCAGGCGCAAGGCTTTCAAAAGACAACATATTCGAATCCGTCAAAGAAACCCTTGAGGGCTTCCAAAAGGCAGGGAAACATGTTCTCGTCGTCGGAGTCACTCAAGGGTCAGCTGAGAGACTCGCTGGCATTTTGGAGGAGCATCATTTCACCAAGCTAAGAAGGGTAGCCTCTTTTGAAGAGGCTCTAAGGGAACCAACGCCGTCCCTTGCAGCCTTTGAAATGGATCGAGGCTTTCAAGCTCCAGGCCTTGTGATTCTCACAGAAGAAGATATTCTTGGGGAGCGAATGGGCCGTCCCACCAAATCCAAGAAGCGAAGTGATTTGTTTATACAGGAAGTCTCAAGTCTCCAGACAGGTGACTTCGTCGTTCATGTTGAGCACGGGATAGGACGATACGAGGGCCTGAAAACACTTCAGATAGATCGTGTTTCCCATGACTTCCTGGAAGTCGTTTATGATGGTGGAGATAAGCTTTATGTACCCGTTGAGAACATAGAGGTTCTCTCCAGGTATGGAGCCGCAGATGCCCTTGCAACACCTGACAAGCTGGGGGGTGTCGCTTGGCAAGCGCGTAAAGCGCGCGTCAAAAAACGCCTTAAAGAAATTGCTGATTATCTTCTCAAAATTGCAGCAGCCCGTAAACTCCACAGTGCAGATATCCTTCAAAAACCAGAAGGGCTTTATGATGAGTTTGCAGCCCGTTTCCCCTATCCTGAAACGGACGATCAGCTCACCGCTATTGCCGATGTCTTTGAAGATCTCAACGCTGGTAAACCCATGGATCGCCTGATCTGTGGTGACGTTGGGTTTGGTAAAACAGAAGTCGCCATGCGCGCCGCTTTTGTTGCCGCCTCTTCGGGCAAGCAAGTGGCCGTGATTGTCCCAACAACTTTATTGGCTCGCCAGCATTATGGATCTTTCGTGAATCGTTTTAGAGACACAGGTCTTCGCGTTGCCCAACTCTCACGCCTTGTCAAACCAAGAGATGCAGCCCTCATTAAAGAACAAATCAAAAATGGTGAAGTCAACATCATCATTGGCACCCATGCTCTACTCGCAAAATCAATTGAATTCAGTGACTTAGGCCTTCTCATTGTGGATGAAGAACAGCACTTTGGAGTTGCTCAAAAGGAACGACTGAAGAATGTAAAGTCAGATATTCATGTCTTAACCCTCACCGCAACGCCCATCCCGCGGACCCTTCAAATGGCCCTCTCGGGTGTTCGTGAAATGAGTCTTATAACAACACCTCCCTTGGACCGTATGGCAGTCCGGACATTCGTCCTGCCCTTTGATGCCATGGTCATGCGGGAGGCCATTTTGCGCGAGCAATTCCGAGGCGGTCAAACCTTTTATGTCTGTCCTCGCATCGCTGATTTAGACAAGGTTGCCGAAAGACTGCACCGCTTTGTTCCTGAAGTTAAATATGCAGTTGCCAACGGTCAAATGTCACCGGTTGCCCTTGAGAATGTCATGTCCGACTTTTATGACGGTAAATTTGATGTCCTTCTTTCGACGAATATTATTGAATCAGGCATTGATATTCCACGTGCGAATACGCTTTTGGTTCATCGCTCTGATCTTCTCGGTCTCTCCCAGCTCTACCAGCTCCGTGGCCGTATCGGACGAGCAAAGGTTCGAGGATATGCCTACCTCACCTATCCCGCAGGTCAAGTCCTCACGCCTGAAGCAAACAAGCGCCTTGAGGTCATCCAATCTCTCGACACCCTTGGGGCTGGCTTTACGCTTGCAAGTCACGACATGGATATCCGTGGCGCTGGGAATCTTGTAGGGGAAGAACAATCAGGCCATATCCGAGAGGTGGGAATTGAGCTCTATCAACATATGCTTGAGGAAGCCATTGCGGCCCATAAGGCTGAAGGTCTAGGTGAAGCTTATGTATCTTCTGATTGGACACCGCAAATCAGCCTGGGCCTGTCTGTCCTCATCCCTGAAACGTACGTAGCAGATCTCGGTCTCCGCCTCAATCTTTACAAGCGATTAAGCGGCCTTACAACGCGAGATGAGATCGATGAGTTTACCATTGAATTGATTGATCGGTTTGGACCTCTTCCGCCGGAGGTCAAAAATCTGCTTGAAGTGATTTACCTGAAGTCACTTTCGCGCCTTGCCAATGTGGACAAAGTTGAAGTGGGATCGAAAGGGATTTTGATTGGTTTTTATCAGAATACGTTCAAGAATGCAGCTGCACTTCTTACCCATATCACTGACCAAAAAGGCACTGCAAAAATCCGCCCCGATCAACGCATTGTTTATATACGTGCTTTTCATACGCCTGAAAGTAAGCTTACAGAGACGCAGAAGATCTTAGAGAATTTGGTCGTGATGGCGGGATAATGCAGCCTCACCTCTCCCCTTGTGGGAGAGGTCGACCCGCAGGGTCGGGTGAGGGGGTCGTTGACACAAATACAAGCAAGCATTAATGAGTAAGGATATCTATATCCTTACTAATAAACAGGGAGCCTTACTGAAACTGAGGACCCCTCACCCGCTCTTCGAGCGACCTCTCCCACAAGGGGAGAGGTGAAGATATTACTTATAATCAATAAACAGCACATCCACACGACGGTTGTGGGTATCTACATTCGGACCGGGTGTTTCCCCTTCGCCTTTAATCGTGATGCGTTGTGGATCAACCCCATGACGAATGAGCTCTTTCTTCACAGCTAACGCGCGGAATTTGGAGAGATGTTTATTGTGTTTTGCATCTCCGATTTTATCCGTACGGCCAATCAAAAGGATATGTTGGTTTTTGCCCATTTTTGCTGCGAGTGGTGAAAGTGCATTCACAGCTGCGGCACCTGCTGGTGTCAGATGAGAGCTATTAAAATCAAAGAAAATCATTTGAGCTGGTGCAATTTTAAGGACGCCGCCCATACGCGCGAGTTCGACTTCTGACATAGCTGCATAGAATCCGGACCTACAGCTTGCAATGTCGTCTTGCTGCCATCCTTCGGATTGCTGTTCAACCCAACAATCAAAATTGGATTGTGCATGGGCAGCTTGTTCCGGTGCAAATTCTCTTGCACCTGCATTCAAAGCTGCCACTAAGCGAGCCCTTGCTGTTTCGAGTTCACAAAGATAATCCGGTTCAATGTCCCACTTATCCAAGGTTGTTGGCAAAACAGTATTGCCACTTTTCGCACAGATCGCTTTGCGATAATAAAAGTCAGCGGAACATTCATCATACATATTATCGAGTTCTGCGTTTCCAAGGCATTCATAGTCTTTGTAAAGAACGCAATTAAATGGTGAGGCATTTCCCTTTGTGTCCTCGAGAACCCAATGGTGGTACTTAGCACAACCTGTAGCAAGCAAAAGCGCACAAACTGCTGCTAATTTTGATCCTGATGATAATAATGTATGTTTCATGTCTAGAACTCCTAAATCTCATAAAATTTTAACTTATATATTAATCTCTATCTCAGAGAGGAATTGAATATAAAAATGGGGAACACAACAAAAATGAGAGGGAAGTGAGGCATAATAGCCACGGGGTTTCGCCAGTGTTCAGTGTAGCAGTGTTCAGTGTTCAGTGTTCAGTGTTCAGTGTTCAGAAAGAAAGGAATAATGAAGAGAATGACAATTTAGTATTTTGTAATTAGAGGTTAGTGATTAGATTATTCTAATAACTAATTACCAATAACAAATAACTGATCCGAAGGATCAGAAAGCTGGCGGGGACCTACTCTTCCGTGGCTTGAGCCAAAGTACCATCGGCGCGGAGGACTTTCAGGGTCGAGTTCGGAATGGGATCGTCTGTATCTTCCTCGCTATACCCACCAGCTTTCTGATCCGTTGGATCAGTAAGCTGAGTGATTAGTAATTAGTCATTAGTTATTAGTTATTAGTTATTAGAAAAATCTAATTACTAACTTCCAATCACCAATTACTAGCTTCTAATTACTAAACACTAATTACTGATATCAGCTTTCTGACCCGTTGGATCAGTAAGCTGAGTGATTAGTTATTAGTTATTAGTTATTAGAAAAATCTAATTACTAGCTTCCAATCACCAATTACTAGCTTCTAATTACTAGCTTCTAATTACTAAACACTAATTACTAAATACTGATATCAGCTTTGCTGATAACTAACTGAATGCGAATCAAGCCAATTGAGCGATTAGTACCGGTTAGCTTCAAGACTTACGCCTCTTCCACACCCGGCCTATCGACGTGGTGGTCTACCACGGCTCTATAGCGAGAACTAGTTTTGAGGGAGGTTTCCCGCTTAGATGCTTTCAGCGGTTATCCCGTCCGTACATAGCTACCCAGCACTGCACCTGGCGGCACAACTGGTACACCAGAGGTACGTCCATCCCGGTCCTCTCGTACTAGGGACAGATCCTCTCAATTCTCAAACACCCACGGCAGATAGGGACCGAACTGTCTCACGACGTTCTGAACCCAGCTCACGTACCACTTTAATTGGCGAACAGCCAAACCCTTGGGACCTGCTTCAGCCCCAGGATGTGATGAGCCGACATCGAGGTGCCAAACCTCCCCGTCGATGTGGACTCTTGGGGGAGATCAGCCTGTTATCCCCGGCGTACCTTTTATTCGTTGAGCGATGGCCCTTCCACAGGGAAACCACCGGATCACTATGACCGACTTTCGTCTCTGTTTGATCTGTCGATCTTACAGTCAGGCGAGCTTATGCCATTGCACTCCACAGCTGATTTCCGACCAGCTTGAGCTCACCATCGCGCGCCTCCGTTACTCTTTGGGAGGCGACCGCCCCAGTCAAACTACCCACCATGCAGGGTCCCGGATCTGGATAACAGATCTCGGTTAGATATCAAGACTATCAAGGGTGGTATTTCAAGGGTGCCTCCACGAAAGCTGGCGCTTCCGCTTCATAGGCTCCCACCTATCCTACACATGATGTTCCTAATACCACTGCAAAGTTGTAGTAAAGGTGCACGGGGTCTTTCCGTCTGACCGCGGGTACTCCGCATCTTCACGGAGAATTCAATTTCACTGAGTTGATGTTGGAGACAGCGGGGAAGTCGTTACGCCATTCGTGCAGGTCGGAACTTACCCGACAAGGAATTTCGCTACCTTAGGACCGTTATAGTTACGGCCGCCGTTTACTGGGGCTTCAATTCAATGCTTGCACATCTCCTTTTAACCTTCCAGCACCGGGCAGGCGTCAGACCATATACGTCGACTTTCGTCTTTGCATAGTCCTGTGTTTTAGGTAAACAGTCGCTACCCCCTAGTTTGTGTCACCTCCTCTAGGTTGCCCTAAAAGAGGTACCTCTTCTCCCGAAGTTACGAGGTCAATTTGCCGAGTTCCTTCAACATCATTCTCTCAAGCGCCTTAGTATACTCTACTCGTCCACCAGTGTCGGTTTCGGGTACGGTCTATTGCTGGGGCTATTTCCTGGAAGTCCTAGCGTGCACTCTCAATCCATTAAGAGAATACACGGCTTCGGCCTTCGTCACCTCCAGCTGGCTCAGGAATATTCATCCTGATTCCCATCGACTACGACTTTCGTCCTCGCCTTAGGGGCCGGCTAACCCTGCGCGGATTACCCTTGCGCAGGAACCCTTGGACTTACGGCGGGAGTGTCTCTCACACTCCTTTACGTTACTCATGTCAGCATTCTCACTTCCGATACCTCCAGCAAACCTTACGGTTCACCTTCAACGGCTTACGGAACGCTCCGCTACCGCCCGTAGGGCGGTAATTAGTAATTAGTGTTTAGTTATTAGAAAGAGACTTGTATAGTTTATTAAGCATTCTTGCAATTTCATCGTATTCTTTTTGCCATGTTTGAGAACTCTCTATTGAGAGATAGCCAAGATCTTGAGAATAACTTAGCCATAATATGGTTTCGTTACATGATCCAAGGCTTATCACCACATATCTGGCAAACTCACGTTTTGAATTTACTTGCTTTGCAAATCCTTCAATAAGATTAGCACATATAGACTTGCTCGATCGTCTTAGTT
>JABDDK010000003.1:0-50000 GCA_013287665.1 Alphaproteobacteria bacterium | reverse complement strand
GAAGCTTGTGCTCTTGGTGTTTTGACATCCTTTTATCTCATATCGTACACATCTCTCCAAATTCCTGTTGGTTTAGGGATGGATAAATTTGGCCCCTCAAAACTTTTAAGGGGCGCCGTGGCCCTTTGCGCGATTGGAACAGCGATCTTTGCTCTTGCTGATTCTTTCTATGTTGCTTGTTTTGGAAGGCTTCTCATTGGAACGGGTGCTACATGTGCATTTTTAGGGTGCCTTAAGCTTGCAACCTTGTGGTTCCACCCTGAACGATTGGCTTTAGTTGTTGGATTTACTCTTCTTGCGGGAAAGGTCGGGGCCTCCCTCGGTCAAGCCCCCCTCGCCCTCCTCATTGATTGGATGGGTTGGCGTGAAGCCCTCCTGTATGTCATTGTTCCTATTGGATTTGCCCTTGCTGCATTGATTTGGGTTTTTGTTAAGGATATCCCCCCCGGTGGACAGCTCGCTAAAAGTTCACCTTCCGATACAACAATAAAGGGGCTTCTTATGCACCTCATTGAGATTTCAGTAAACTATCGCATTTGGCTACTTGGACTCTATGGAGCCCTTATGTACGCACCCATGCTTGTTTTCATAGACTTGTGGGGGATTCCCTTTTTGATGAAAGTGTATGACATAGACAAAACAACAGCAGGATCAATTACATCAATGTTTTATATCGGCGCTGGTGTTGGATGTCCTCTGGTAGCCTTCATTTCTGATTATTTTCAAGATCGTAAAAAAGCCATGGCGATTGGTGCTTTACTTTCCATTGTTTGCAATGGGGTTATCATTTATGTGCCCGATATTCCTATTTCTGCGATGTATGGGCTCCTTTTTGCATCAGGCATCGTCTTCTCAGCGCAACCCCTTATCTTTGCGGCTGTCTGTCAACTCACGCCCCATTCTAGCAATGGGACAGCCATCAGTTTTACAAACATGATCGTGATGATGCTAGGAATCGCCTTGCAACCCCTCGTGGGTAGGTTCTTAGAGCTTGTCTGGTCAGGGGCAATGCATAATGGTGTCCCCCACTATGATATTTCAGACTACCGCTTTGCTTTGATGAGTATACCTTTAAGTCTTATCTTAGCACTTGTGATTATGCCCTTCATTCCAGAGACTTTCCCGAAAAGGGAAAAGGCAGAGCTTTAGATCTCTTCAAAAACAGGCTCATCGCAGGATTTTGAAATCTCAGCGCGCGCAAGGGTTTTCAATCTCAAGGCGGCATCGAGGTCTTTTCCTTGTGGGTAAAGGGGTTCACTGACGGTAACAATAATGGGATGAGGCTTCAATAAGTAAGCTAAGTCTGGTAAAATCTGCCGTGTTCCTTTAATGGACATGGGGCAAACGGGTGTATTGGTTTCGACGGCAAGCTTAAAAGCGCCGAGCTTAAAGAGTCTCAAGCCAACGATATGTGTAAAAGTTCCCTCAGGAAAAATCATGAGGCTTGAGCCTTCTTTTAATTTACTCTCCATGACGTCTAAATCGGAAAGGCCTTGAATGATATCTGTGCGCTCAACCGTAATGTGACCCAACTTTTTCATGAGCAGTTTTATAATTGATGACTTAAACAACTCTTGCTTTCCCACAAAGAGAACCCCACTTGGGAGAACAGTTATCAAGAGTAAGGCGTCTAGATAACTCACGTGATTTGCAAGAAAAATCATGGGGTGATCTGCAACAAGATAACCAGGATTGACGACTTGTATGCGACAGCCTGCAAGCATAAAAACAAGCCGTAGCCAAAACTTGCTGAACTTTTGAGCCAAGTGTTTCGGGGAGAGAAGAACGGTCATAAGGGTGGGGAGGAGCAAAATAAGAACGACAGCTCCAACATAGAGAGTATAGATGAATTTAAATGTCTTAAACAAGATTTGCTTACATCGGGAAGCGAAACTCTCAAGGCTAATCTTCCCGATCTGAAACCAAACCGGCATATGCCGACGTCCTAAATGATTAGCTAAATAATATTCCTTGCAGATTGAGCGCTGGAGTTTCCCACTCGACGTCTTGGGCACAATTCCAGGTCGGACAAGAAGCACCTCGTCAGGAGGGATGCCGAGTTCTGTCACAAGGTTTGATATAACCTTGTGAATTATTTCGTCCCTCTTCGTTTCATCTTTCACGAGTGTTTCGGCAACAATTACAAGTTTTTCCGTCCCTTGTTCTGCGTCCTGTAAGCCAAAGGCAATAACACATCCCTTTCGGATTCCTTCCACTTTTGAGGCAATATCTTCAATATCCTGAGGGTAAAGGTTGCGACCTGCCTTAATGATCATGTCCTTCATCCGGCCTGTAATGAAGAGATCCCCTTCTGCAAGATAGGCATAATCCTTTGAATCAATCCATCCCCCGATCTGTTTAACCGCACTCGTTGCCACAGGATTATTGTAATACATCTGCATAGAGGAAGGTCCTTGAAACCACAGGCGGCCAATCGTTCTTTCAGGAAGTTCAACCCCATCCTTATCAACGATCTTTATACGGTGGCCCGGGATTGCATGGCCGCATGCGACAAATTCCGTCGTATTAGGTCCGGGCTTGTCAGCCTTTATGGCGAGCCCCTTTCTCTCAAGGGCTTCCCGTTCAATGAGGTCAATGCGGGGTTCAGTTCGGCTTAAGGGGGGAAAACAGAGCCCTACGGAAGATTCAGCAAGTCCATAGACAGGGAAAATAGCTCCAGGATTTAATCCATAAGGTTTAAACTTTAGGGTAAAACGTCGCAGTGTATCAGGATGAACCATCTCAGCGCCATTGGCAGCAATACGCCAGGAGCTTAAATCGATTCCAATCAAAGATTCATCTTTAATGCGACGGATACACAACTCATAGGCAAAATTAGGGGCGGCCGATATCGTTCCGCGGTGCTCATGTATAGCCCACAGCCATCTCTCTGGACGGCTGAGGAACATTAAGGGGGACATGATGGTTGCGGGTGCCCCAAAGTGAAGGCTGCCCAGCCAAGCCCCAATGAGCCCCATATCATGGTATAAGGGCAGCCAGCTCACGATCCTATCCTCTGAAGTAATGTGAAGAGCCTCCCCCATCGCACGAATATTAGCAATGAGATTTCCATGGGTTAAATAGACACCCTTTGGATTCCCTGTGCTCCC
The DNA here is from genome assembly GCA_013287665.1 of Alphaproteobacteria bacterium. GTDB lineage: Bacteria > Pseudomonadota > Alphaproteobacteria > UBA9655 > UBA9655 > UBA9655. The sequence continues at coordinate 46,890 of JABDDK010000003.1, read as the reverse complement.
AGAGGTATATTGTATAAAAGCTGGATCCGTTGAATGCAAAGTGAGCGTTGGAAGAGGTGCCTCAGATTTGATCAAAGTCGGGATTGTAATCACATGGTTGAGCCCCGGTATAAGTCCTTGTATCAGTTTGCTTAATGTTTCAGCTTCTTTGAATGTAATGAGGATTTTTACCCCTGCATTCCGCAGAAGAGTAGCCTCTCTTTTAACATATTCTTCTAATCGATTTGGCCGAAAAGGAGGATAAATGGGAACGGGAATCCCTCCGGCTAGCATTGTCCCTAGGTAGGCGGAAAAGAATTCCTCAGAAGTAGGCAGCATAATGGCAACTGTTTCATTTCTCTCAAGTCCTAAGGCAGCAAGGCCCTTTGCTGTCTTCACTGAAGCGTCATAGAGTTCTTTATAGGTAATTGGCTTCTCTGACCCATCTTCCTGATGGAGGTGGATGTGGATCCGATTAGGATCACGTTCAACATAATAGAGAAGACTATCAATAAGGGTTTCACCTTGGGGAACAGCAATCGTCCGGCTTGTTTTATCTATTGCTTTTGGTTTAACTTTTGCCCTGGCCTTTTTTGTGACGTGGGTTACAAGAAAGGCCTCCAAATCCTTAAGCGTTTGCGCTTTTTCAAATATATCCATCGGAAAAGCAACGCCCATTGCTTCTTCAACAACATGAAGAAACTCAACCCGACTCAAGCTATCCAACCCCAAATCCGCTTCAAATTCAGCGGTCAGCGTAATGCGTTTTGCGGCCCTTTCTGAGCCCATCTTGACCAGAAAGTCATACAGCAATTTGGTGAGTTGCGTTTCAAGTTGGTCGTTTTGTTCTCCCATAAGTACAATTTTCTCATTAATTTATTAATATAGATTTAATATACTGTGGATTGTGAGACTTTTACAATTATGCTAATGACCTCACCCTTTTAACCATTCCTTCACCTTTTTCATGGTAATTTACGCATATTCGTGATTTAATAGACAACAGACTTAAGGGGGAAGAAGCGTGGAACAGCTTCCATTAAAATTATCAAATGCGATCGATCGTGAGCTTGCGCCTTTGCATCCTGACAGACTACGTGATGCTTGTTATGATTTATCGCAGCGGTATGCAAGGGGTGAATTTATTGAAACCCAAGCCCATCGTCAGGCTTATATTGCTTCCCGTCTTCCCGCAACATTTGGGGTTATAAGGAATGTTCTTAAACGAATTTCTCAGCACCTCACACCTGTGAAGACTTTGCTCGATTTAGGCTCAGGAGTTGGCAGTCTTGCATGGGCCGCAGCTGATTTTATGCCTCATCTTAAAAGTGTGACGTTCTTTGAGCGCGATATTGAAATGGTCCGTTTAGGACAGCATCTCACCCAAAACCAACTTGATCCGCTTCAAATTTCTTGGTGTCATGATGATATCGTGAGAGAGCAAATGTTTCCCTCTCATGATGCTGTTGTGTTGGCGTATTCACTTAATGAGCTTAACGTCAAGGATCAGCTCCAGGTTGTTGAAAAGGCGTATGAAGCGACTGATCAACTTCTCATCATCATTGAGCCAGGGACACCCCAAGGTTATGGGAATATATTAACGGCCCGCCGACTTCTTATTGAGAGAGGGGCACAAATATTAGCTCCTTGTACCCATAATCGCCCCTGCCCTGTTGCTCCTGCTTTTAAGGAAGGTAAGGATTGGTGCCATTTTAGTGTGCGTATTCCTCGGGGTAAGTATCACAAACGGGCTAAGGATGGCGCTCTTCCTTATGAGGATGAAAAATTCTCATATCTTGTGGCCTCTCCCTCACCACACCCCGTCCCTAAAGCCAGGGTGATTAGAGCTCCCATCAAGAAGACAGGTCATGTCATTTTAGATTTATGTACTTTTGAGGGGGATTTAGACCGACGGGTTGTTTCAAAGAGTGAAGGTGAGATATACACGCTGGCTCGTGATGCTGAATGGGGTGACGAATGGCAAGAGTAAGCAGTGTTGCAGTGTTGCAGTGTTCAGTGTTGCAGAAGGGGTATTTAGAAGTGAGAATACGTCATGGCTGAACGTCCCCTCTCCCCTCACCTCCAAATCTATAAGATTCAAATAACGTCTCTTCTGTCCATTCTCCATCGCCTTACGGGCATGATCCTTTATGGGGGAGCCGTTCTGTGGGTTGTTTGGCTCATGGGTCTTGCAAATGGGAAAGATAGTTATGATGCCATACAGAAAATCCTGTTACACCCCGTAGGGCTTATTGTACTTTTGGGATGGTCTCTCTCCTTTTTTTACCATTTTTGTAATGGTATTCGCCATCTTTGTTGGGATATGGGTTATGGATACGACATAAAAACAGTTCGGCAAACGGGGTGGTTTGTCATTATAATGACAATTCTCCTCACGATGTTTACTTGGATGCTTGGGAGAACGTGGGGATTCATTTGGACATGAAGGTTAAATCTGAGAAAGGCGTTGGACACTGGCTTATTCAGCGAATTACGGCTGTTCTCCTTATTCCGTTAAGTCTTTGGGCTGCTGCTGTTTTCTTAGCCTATATTACAGCACCCTATAGCGCAGCACAGATTTGGCTGTCGTCACCCTACATTAAATCAGCCGTCATTGTTTTTACGGTATTAATGTTTTATCATGGGTATTTAGGGATCCAGGTTATCCTAGAAGACTATGTCCCTAATGAAAAGACTCGGACATATCTTATCTATTTTACAAGACTGTTTAGTTTCTTTATGACTGTTTTAGCTATCATTAGCATTATACAAATACAATTAAGTTAGGATTGCTGAATGACTCAAGCCTATAAAGTGGTAGATCACACATATGACGTTATCGTTGTGGGAGCTGGTGGAGCGGGACTTCGGGCCACGCTTGGGATGGCTTCGCAAAATCTGAAAACGGCTTGTATCACAAAGGTATTTCCCACACGAAGCCATACGGTGGCTGCCCAAGGCGGTGTCAGTGCTGCCCTTGATAATATGGGTGATGGAGATAATTGGCGCTTTCACATGTATGATACGGTGAAGGGCTCGGATTGGTTGGGGGATCAGGATGCAATTGAGTATATGTGCAGGAATGCGATCCCTGCCGTTATTGAACTTGAGCATATGGGAGTTCCCTTCTCACGGACTGAAGATGGGAAAATCTATCAGCGACCTTTTGGGGGTCACACGATTAATTTTGGGGATGAGATGGCAAAGCGTGCTTGCGCTGCCGCAGATCGAACGGGGCACGCCATCTTACATACGCTCTATCAGCAAGCATTAAAACATAAGGCTGAATTCTTTAATGAGTATTTCGCGCTTGATTTGATAATGGATGACGAAGGTGTATGTCGCGGCGTTGTTGCGTGGAATTTGGAAGACGGAACACTTCACCGATTCTCGGCACATCTTGTCGTTCTTGCAACCGGTGGCTATGGCCGGGCTTACTTTTCATGTACCTCTGCCCATACATGTACGGGTGATGGAAACGCGATGATCTTGCGTGCGGGACTTCCCCTTCAAGACATGGAGTTTGTTCAATTTCATCCCACAGGCATTTATGGGGCGGGATGCCTCATTACGGAGGGTGCACGAGGCGAAGGTGGCTATCTCACAAATAGTACAGGCGAGCGGTTTATGGAACGCTATGCGCCAACTGCAAAGGATCTTGCATCCCGCGATGTGGTGAGCCGGGCGATTACGATTGAGATTAATGAAGGGCGTGGCGTGGGGCCAAACAAGGACTATATTGAGCTCCACCTTGAGCATATCGATCCCGCCGTGCTTCATGAAAGACTTCCAGGAATCTCCGAGACGGCCCGGATTTTTTCAGGTGTTGATGTAACCAAAAAACCAATCCCCGTTTTGCCAACGGTTCATTACAATATGGGCGGAATTCCGACCAACCATTTTGGGGAAGTTTTGAATTCAACGGACGAGAATCCTGAGCAAATTGCCCATGGGTTGATGGCCATTGGGGAAGCTGCCTGTGTGTCAGTTCACGGAGCCAATCGATTAGGCACGAATTCTCTTCTGGATCTTATTGTTTTTGGAAGAGCGGCTGCTATTAGAGCGAAAGAGATCATTACAAAAGACAAGAAGTTAAAACCATTACGCACAAAAGATGGGGAAGCGACCATAGCTAAGTTCGATCGACTTCGCCATGCGAACGGGTCCTTAAAGACAGCAGATATTCGTTTGGATATGCAGCGCACGATGCAGACTCATTGTGCTGTCTTCAGAACAAAGGAACACTTAGAGGCTGGTGCCAAGAAGATCAATGAAATCACGGCCTCTTACAAGGATATAAAACTGAACGATCGGTCAATGATCTGGAACAGTGATTTGGTTGAGGCTTTGGAGCTTGAGAACTTATTACAGCAATCAGTGGTGACGATTCAGTCGGCATTGAATCGAACGGAAAGCCGCGGTGCACATGCCCGTGAGGACTATCCTGACCGCGACGATAAGAAATGGATGAAACATACGGTGGGTCGACTAGAAAAGGACAAGGTATCCTTTAGTTACCGTCCTGTTCATCTGTATACACTCAGCCCAGAAGTTGAAGTCATTCCACCCAAAAAACGGGTTTATTAAGGGAGAATTTATATGGTAGAGCTTCGTCTTCCCCCCAATTCTCGGATTACAAAGGGAAAGACTTATCCGTCAGCTTCAAAAGGGCCACGGATGAAGATTTTCCAGATCTATCGGTATGATCCGGATGACAAGGCAAATCCACGTATGGATACCTATGAGCTCAACCTTGACGAATGCGGTCCCATGGTGCTCGATGCCCTTATCAAGATCAAGAATGAGGTGGATACGACTCTGACCTTCCGACGGTCCTGCAGAGAAGGCATTTGTGGATCTTGTGCGATGAATATTGAGGGGACCAATACGCTCGCGTGCATTAAGCCAATTGATGAAGCCGGGGGTGAGATCAAGATTACTCCCCTCCCCCACCTGTCTGTTGTGAAAGATTTGGTGCCTGACTTGAATTTTGCTTTTGAGCAATATGCTTCCGTAAAACCCTGGATTCAAGCAGCGGACACGCCTCCTCCCGATAAGGAACGTCTGCAAAGCAAGGAAGAGAGGGAAAAGTTGGATGGCCTATGGGAGTGCATACTGTGCTTCTGTTGTTCTACAAGCTGCCCGAGTTACTGGTGGAACGGCGATAAGTATTTAGGCCCCGCAACCCTTCTCCAGTCTTACCGCTGGATTGCCGATAGCCGAGATGATGCAACGGATGAACGTCTCGATGAGCTCGATGATCCTTTTAAACTCTATCGCTGTCACACCATTATGAATTGTACGAATACCTGCCCAAAATCGCTTAACCCAGCGAAAGCGATTGGAGAGATTAAGAAGAAGATGGTTGCGAGGGTGGGGAAAGACTAGGGCATGTCACTACGAGAAGGGCTTTATCCTTACAAATCCAAATCCCGAACAAACTGTGCATTCTGTTGAATAAAGGTAAAGCGTTTCTCTGGGTTGCGGCCCATAAGATCTTCAACAAATATAGTGATATCCTTTGCATCCGCCTCGGGGGGCAAGATCACACGTTGAAGGATTCTGTTTTTCGGATCCATCGTTGTTTCTTTTAGCTGAAGGGCTGGCATTTCTCCCAGACCTTTAAATCGGCTAATATCTACTTTCTTGCCTTTGAACTCAGACGCTATAATCCGTTCACGATCGGTGTCATCTTGTGCATAGATGCTTTTACTCCCGCTAGTCAGACGGTAAAGGGGTGGCTGGGCTAAATAAAGATACCCCCCTTCTACGAGAGGGCGCATTTGTTGGAAAAAGAATGTGATTAAGAGGGAGGCGATGTGAGCACCGTCCACGTCAGCATCCGTCATGATAATAATCCGTTCATAACGCAGCTTTTTCGTATCGCAGTCTCTCCCTGTTCCACATCCAAGAGCAAGCGTCATGTCAGCAATTTCCTGATTCGCTTTTATTTTATCAACTGTTGCGCTAGCGACATTGAGGACTTTTCCACGTAAGGGGAGGATAGCTTGAGTTTTTCGGTCACGTGCTTGTTTAGCTGAGCCGCCTGCTGAATCTCCTTCAACAAGGAAGATCTCCGTTCCCCCGGCTGAATCTGTACTACAGTCTGCAAGTTTTCCAGGAAGTCGCAATTTGCGTGTGGCTGAGGCTCGGCTTATTTCTTTGGATTGACGTCGTCTCAGACGCTCTTCCATTTGCAGAAACATATAATCCAGCAAACTTGTTGCGGCTTCAGGATTGGCAGTTAACCAATGATCAAAATGGTCTTTAAGGCTTGCTTCAACTAGGCGACTAGCGTCTTGTGATACAAGTTTTTCTTTTGTTTGGCCCTGGAACTGAGGATCACGCAGGAAAAGAGAAAGAACGTAAGATGCGCCGCCAAAGCAGTCTTCAGCCGTGAGTTGTCCTACTTTTTTATTGCCAATACGCTCCCCATAAGCTCGAAGGCCACGTATAATTGATTGACGAAAGCCATTCTCATGCGTCCCCCCCTCCGGCGTCCTAATTGTATTGCAATAGGACGTACAAAACCCCTCTCCTTCAAGAGGCCAAGCGATCGCCCATTCGACTCGACCTTCATGACCCGGAAAGGTGGCCTCGCCCGCAAATGATGTGGGTGTTGCAAGAGGAATTCCCTCTAAAGCCTCATTTAAATAGTCTGAAAGGCCTCCAGGAAAGTGGAAAACGGCCTTTGGAAGAGTTTTGTCATCACAGATGTCTTCTGAACATTGCCAATGAATTGTAACACCCTTAAAGAGATATGCCTTTGAGCGAGCCATTCTATAAAGGGTAGAGGGTTTAAATGTTATTTCCTCCCCAAATATCTTGTGATCAGGCCAAAAGGTTATGGATGTTCCTCTGCGATGTGGACCCGTTCCTTTATTCTCAAGAGGAGTTTGAGGATGACCTTCAGAATATTCCTGGGACCATATTTCACGATTTTGAAAGACGTCTACAACCAACTTTGAGGACAGAGCATTTACGACTGATAGGCCAACGCCATGAAGTCCTCCAGAGGTGCTATAGGACTTTCCCCCAAATTTAGCACCGGAATGAAGGGTCGTTAAAATAACTTCAAGGGCTGATTTGTCAGGGAACTTGGGGTGAGGATCTATCGGTATCCCGCGACCATTATCGCGGACTGTAACCGAACTATCACCATTTACGATCAAATCAATACGGCTTGCATGACCTGCAACAGCTTCATCCATGGCATTATCTAAAATCTCAACCACAAGATGATGGAGAGCACGTTCATCCGTGCCTCCGATATACATTCCTGGCCTCCGGCGAACAGGTTCCAGTCCTTCCAGGACTTCGATATCTTTTGCGGAGTAAGCTTCAGGTGTTACTGCTGATTGTGCAAATAAATCGCTCATGGGCGCATTATGATGAAGAAGGCCCTTGGTTGCAAGGGCCTTCATCGTTCTTGAGAAGATAAAATTATGGTCTAAAGTTGAGCTACGGCTTTCTCGACGGGAGGCTTAGGTCGAGTCGCTAGCTCTTCGGACGGGTCCCGAAGCACATAGCCTCGTCCCCACACAGTTTCAATATAATTGATCCCATCCAATTGATCGCTGAGTTTTTTTCTCAATTTGCAGATAAACACATCGATGATCTTTAGCTCAGGCTCATCAATTCCACCATAAAGATGGTTCAAGAACATCTCTTTCGTGAGAGTTGACCCCTTTCTCAAAGAAAGAAGCTCAAGAATCGCATATTCCTTACCCGTTAAACGAATCGGGCGACCATGGATTTCAACTGTTCTTGCTTGAAGATTCACGACCAAGAAACCTGTGCGAATGATGGATTCAGCATGGCCCTTTGAACGACGGATAATAGCTTGAACGCGTGCTGTTAACTCGCTCTTATTAAATGGTTTTGTGAGGTAATCATCAGCACCAAAACCAAGACCTTTAACTTTATCTGAGATTTCGTTAAGGCCAGAGAGGATTAAAATTGGCGTTGCGATTTGTGCTGCGCGAAGACGTCTGAGAACTTCATACCCATCCATGTCAGGCAACATAATATCCAAAATGATGAGGTCATAGTCATAGAGCTTACCAATCTCTAATCCGTCTTCCCCAAGGTCCGTTGTGTCGACGACAAATCCCTCTGTCCGTAAGGTTAACTCAACAGTTTTTGCTGTTGAGGAATCATCTTCTATTAAAAGAATTCTCATTTTTTCTCCTCCCTGAATAATCTTTTGTTGCACAGCTTAGCATATTTATTCTTACAAAACTTAATTCTTTCTTACTAAGTTGTAACAAGGAACTCTTAAAATTTGGTTAAATTTCTTGAAAGAATCAGATAAAAAATGGTTTGTGTGGCATATAGCTCATAATCCTTTGATTTTAAAGAAATATTAATAAGATGTTAGATAAACCTTAATTTCAGGCAAATTAATGGTCATCTTGGGAGGTCAGCAATTCTGTCATTTTAAATGCTAAGTCATTGAAATACAATGATATATGCTTTTCCTTTAAAATCAATGTGTTTGTCAAAAATTTGACAATCATTTATTTTTTGTTAAACTCTCTTTAGGAAATCTACATGTCGTAGATTCATAAAAAAAAGGAGGCGTTAATGTCCGTTTCCAACCGTCTGTTAACTTTGAAACTAAAATACGCACAATTAAATACCTTAATCCGCGATGAGCTTTCGCGGCCCTTGCCTGATTCAATTAGGCTATTTAACCTTAAGCTGAAAAGATTAAGACTTAAGGAAAAAATCTATAGCATGGCCTAATAGACTTTCTCCTCATATTGGTTCTCTCCTCGAAAAGCTCAGCAGTAATGCTGGGCTTTTTGGTGAATCGTCATTGCGAGTCCCTGAAAGGGGCGTGGCAATCCATCTTTTTTCCTGAAATAATAAGAAAGGTGGATTGCTTCGCTTCACTCGCAATGACGATTTTGGAGCTGGGCTTTTTGCGTCATTGTTTCTTCAATACCTCGGCAACTTCTATGGCCGCATAACAGAGGATTGCTGACGCCCCTGCCCTTTTCATCCCAATCAGCGTTTCGATCATTGCACGATTAAAATCAATCCACCCATTTTGTTCTGCGGCTTTAAGAGAGCTATATTCTCCCGTAACCTGGAAAGCAACGATAGGAAGGTGAAACGCCTCACTATATCTATAAATGATATCAAGATAAGGAAGTGCGGGTTTTACCATAATCATATCAGCGCCTTCCAAAACATCTTGAGCTGCTTCTCGCATCGCTTCCTTAGGGTTTGCAGGATCGAGTTGATATGTTTCCTTGTCAGCCTTACCAAGGCATGAAATAGAGCCAACAGCATTTCGATATGGAAAATAGAATGAGGATATATATTTTGCTGAATAGGCTAAGATTCGAACATGTTGAAAGCCTTCTTTATCTAACGCTTTACGAATGACTCCCACTCTGCCGTCCATCATATCTGAAGGTGCAACGACATCAACACCATTACGAGCTAGGATAAGGGCCATCTCTGTGAGGGCTTTTACAGAGTCGTCATTATCAACTTTTCCATCTCGAATCACCCCATCATGGCCATGTGTTGTATATGTATCAAGAGCAACATCAGCCATCACACCAAGTTCAGGCATCCTTTCCTTTAAGAGACGTACGGCGCGTCCTATGATGTTGTCAGGATTTAAGGCTTCTAGCCCTTCCTCACATTTGAGACCAGGATTATTAAAAGGAAAGAGAGCGACGGCGCCAATCCCTAATTGTTGAGCCTTTTCACAAATAGTCAGTAATTCGGTTAAAGAATGACGATAAATTCCAGGCATTTGTGGGATATCCCGTTCAGCGTCCTCTTCCCGTATGAAAAGAGGAAGAATGAGATCTTTCACGGAAAGTGTCGTCTCTGCAATCAAATCGCGACACCATGCGTCTTGGCGATTACGGCGAAGGCGGCTTTGAGGGAATTCAGCGGTTAAAATTGTCATTACATAATCCTTATATTACCTTAAGTATCACTCATCTTTAAAGCAGCTAGAAAGGCAGATTGTGGGATTTCAACGTTTCCGATCTGCCTCATGCGCTTCTTTCCTTCTTTTTGTTTATCGAGCAACTTTCGTTTACGGGAAATATCGCCCCCATAACATTTAGCCGTAACATCCTTGCGCATAGCTGAGATTGACTCTCTCGCAATGATTTTACCACCGATGGCCGCTTGAATCGCAATTTTAAAGAGTTGCCTTGGGATGAGAGTTTTGAGTCTTTCACACAAAGCTCGACCTCGGGCTTCCGCATGGGTACGGTGAACAATCGTTGATAGAGCATCAACAGGATCCCCGTTAACGAGGATAGAGAGCTTAACGAGTTGGCCCTCCTCATATCCATCCATCTGATAGTCAAAACTCGCGTAGCCGCGGCTAATGGACTTTAGTCGGTCGTAAAAATCAAACACAACTTCGTTGAGGGGGAGACGATACACCGCCATGGCTCGATTCCCGACATAGGTGAGGTCAAGCTGAATGCCTCTTCGTTCCGTACACAGCGTTAAGATCGAGCCTAAATATTCATCAGGCACCATAATGGTGGCTTTAATCCAGGGTTCTTCCATTTTAGCGATACGGACAACATCGGGCATGTCTGCTGGATTGTGAAGTTCGATCATGTCCCCATTTGTCATATAAAGTTTATAAACAACACTCGGAGCAGTTGTCACCAAATCCAGGTTGAACTCTCTTTCAAGACGTTCTTGAATGATCTCGAGGTGGAGGAGCCCCAGGAAACCACATCTAAAACCAAATCCTAGAGCGGCAGAGCTTTCAGGCTCAAACATAAAGCTTGCATCATTAAGACGTAACTTCCCAAGGCTTTCGCGCAAGACCTCAAATTCAGCAGCATCTGCTGGGAATAGGCCGCAGAAGACAACAGGCACACTTGGCTTGAATCCAGGTAAAGCTTGAGCAGCAGGGCGCCGCTCTTCAGTCACCGTATCACCCACGTTGCAATCAGCGACAGCCTTAATGCCTGCCGTAAAGAAGCCAACCTCACCCGGATGAAGGGATTTAAGGATTTCGCGCTTCGGCGTAAATACACCAACCTGATCAACGGGATACACAGACCTTGTCGACATCATCTGTATTTTCATGCCCGGCTTCAAAACACCGTCAACGATTCTGACCAGAATAATCACCCCGAGATAAGCATCATACCAACTATCGATCAGAAGAGCTTTCAGAGGCGCATCTTCAACACCTTTCGGAGAAGGAAGGCGGTGAACCAGGGCTTCCAAAACATCCGGAACCCCAAGACCTGTTTTTGCAGATACGAGAAGGGCGTCACTCGTATCAAGGCCGATCACATCTTCAATCTGTTCTTTTACGCGGTCCACATCAGCAGCAGGCAAATCGACCTTATTGAGAACTGGAATAATTTCATGATTGTTATCAATAGCTTGATAAACGTTCGCGAGCGTTTGAGCTTCCACACCTTGGCTGGCATCCACGATCAAGAGGGATCCTTCACAGGCGGCCAAGCAACGGCTCACCTCATAAGCAAAGTCCACATGTCCGGGAGTATCCATCAGGTTGAGCTGATAGGTTTCCCCGTTGTTTGCCTTATAAGTCAAACGAACGGTTTGGGCTTTGATCGTAATCCCCCTCTCCCGCTCAATATCCATCGTATCGAGAACCTGTTCCTTCAACTCACGGTCCGTCAGGCCTCCACAGAACTGAATAAGCCTGTCGGCAAGCGTTGATTTCCCATGGTCAATATGGGCAATAATTGAAAAGTTTCGAATGTGACTTAAGTCCGTCATTGACGTAATACTCCGCCCGTCGCTTGGGAAACAGTTGATATAATTTTTTGTGAGAACGACTGAATTTCTTCCTCGCTTAAGGTGTGGTCTTTGGGTTGAAGGCGAATGCGAATCCCGAGAGACTTCTTATCCTCAGGAAGTTCAAAAACATCAAATAAGCCAATGCTTTCAATGAGCTGTGTGTCCGCTTTCTGCACCGCCTTTATCACGGCTTCAGCAAGAACATCTTTTCCAACAACAAACGCAAAGTCTCTTTCTACAGCCTGATAAGGGGAAAGTGTTAGCTTAGGTTTTGCCGTTGTCTTCTTCTTCGGTAAAGGAATGCGATCGATGAAGATTTCAAAGGCAACTGCAGGTCCCTTGACATCAAAGGCTCTGAGAATGCTCGGATGCAGCTCACCAAAATAGCCGAGGATTTGATTGCCAAGTTTAAAGCACCCAGAACGACCAGGATGATACCAACCCGGTGCTGATCTATCTAACTGCGCATTCATCTCGAGAATAGCCAGTGCATCAGCCTTGGCGTCATAGAGATCGACGTTACGCTTCTTTTCTTTCCAATTCCCAGGAGTAAAGGCGCCTGCTCTAACACCTGTCGCCATCATGGATTGTCCATTTGGTGTTGGATCTTGAAACTGCGGTCCAACTTCGAAGAGGCCAATCGAATCAAATCCGCGGTTTTGGTTATATTCCACCGCCTTCAGGAGGTTCGGGAGTATGCTCGGCCTCATCACAGCCATATCCTGGCTAATGGGATTGAGGATTGAGAGACTCTCAGGGATTCCCCCAAATTGATCCGCATCTTTCTGAGAGATAAAGGACCATGTTGTGGCCTCCACAAGTCCGCGTCCTGAAAGGCGATCCCGTATCACAAAGCGTCTCTCCTGAAGAGGCGATAAGGGTTTCCCCTCGGGCCTTTCACTATAAGGAACTGAAGGAATCGAATCATATCCCTCAACACGAAGAATTTCCTCAACCATGTCCGCTTCTTGCTCAATATCAGGGCGCCAAGACGGCGTATAAATATTAAGCTCTAGATCGTTGCCTTTTGATTCAAAACCAAGGCTGGTCAATATCGTCTTTATTTTAGAAAAGGAAACGTTAGCCCCTCCAAGGGTCGCAACGCGCTCCGGTCGGAACTCTAAGTGCTTTCTGTAGTTAGGAGCTTTCCCAACTTGAATAACCTCACTCACATCCCCTCCGCAGAGATCAAGGATCATCTGGGTTCCAGCTTCAAGTCCAAGTAAAGTGTACTCAGGATCTGCACCAGAGCGTTCGAAACGAAAGCGAGCATCACTATGAATACCGAGCGTTCGTCCCGTAATGGCCGTAAGGATCGGCTCAAACAAGCCAGCTTCTAAAAGGACATTCGTTGTGTTCTCATCACATCCTGTACTTGCACCACCCATAATGCCGCCTAAGGAAATCACACCTGAATCATCGGTGATGACAGACATGCCCTCATCCAGGGTGTAAGTCTTTCCGTCAAGGGCGTCAAAGGTCTCTCCCTTTTTCGATAAACGAATGTTAAGATTGCCTTTAAGTTTATCCGCATCGAAGACGTGGAGCGGGCGGGATCGATCTATCGTATAATAGTTTGTGATGTCTACCAGCGCTGAAATAGGTCTGAGTCCGATCTCGATAAGCTTACGTTGAAGCCAATCTGGACTAGGTCCATTCTTGACGCCTTTAATGAGGCGCGCTGTAAAGTGATCACAAGCTTCAGGATCTAATTGAATAGAGACGAAACAGGGATATTTTCCTTTAACCGACTCTTTCTTTAGAGGTTTAAGAGTACCGATGCCAGTTGCAGCAAGATCTCTCGCAATTCCATAAACACCTAAGCAATCCCCACGATTCGGTGTGATTTCGATCTCAATAACAGGATCATCAAGCTTCATCCATTTGGCATAAACCTCTCCAACAGGCGCTGATGGATCGACTTCCAAAATCCCTTCTGATTCTTCTGCGAGAAGCAATTCCTCAGCTGAACAGAGCATCCCAAAACTATCAACATCCCGGACCTTTCCCACTTTAAGGACTTGCCCAGATGATGGAATCACATCCCCAGGACGGGCAAGCACAGTCTTGAGACCTTTACGAGCATTAATTCCGCCGCAGACGATTTGCAACACATCTTTACCTGTATTAACGGTACAAACCTTCAAACGATCCGCATTGGGATGTTCCTCAATGTCAACAATCTCACAGATGGTAAAGGGTGCTAAAACGTCCGCTTTATTTTCAACCTTATCCACCACAAGACCCAGTTGGGTAAGCTTGTCCGTAATTTCTTGAAGAGAAGCCTGAGTGTCTAAATGCTCTTTAAGCCAAGATAATGTAAACCGCATCGCTTAACCCCTCGCCTCTGGTGTGAATCCATAATGATTCAACCATCTTAAATCTGTTTCATAAAAAAGGCGTAAATCGTCTATGCCATATTTCAGCATGGTAACGCGATCAAGCCCCATTCCTACTGCAAACCCTTGATACTTATCTGGATCGATGTTGCAATTGCGAAGCACATTGGGATGCACCATTCCGCAGCCTAGAATCTCTAACCACTTACCATCCTTCCACATGATATCGACCTCAGCAGAGGGTTCCGTAAACGGAAAGAATCCCGGTCTAAAGCGAAGTTTCAAGTTGGGATCTTCAAAAAAGAGACGGCAGAATTCCTCTATACAACCCTTCAGGTGGCCCATATGGGTTTTTGTATCCACAACAAGTACCTCTATCTGATGAAACATGGGAGAGTGAGTTGCATCATAATCTGACCGATAGGTGCGACCTGTAGAGATAATTCGAATAGGCGGTTCCCCAGCAGTCATGGTTCTTATCTGAACAGGTGATGTGTGCGTTCTCAGCAGTAGTGGCTGCCCATCAGGTGAAGGGGGCATATAAAAGGTATCATGCTCTTGCCGTGCCGGATGCTCTGGAGGGAAGTTAAGAGCCGTAAAGTTAAAAAAGTCTTCCTCAATATCAGGCCCTTCCGCAACCACAAAGCCCATCTGGCCAAAAATACGAATGACTTCATCAAGAGCATGACTCAAGGGATGAACGATCCCCTTCTGATCCGGCCGCGGTGGCAAGGTAATATCCAGTGTTTCTTTACCCAGTTTTGCGTTGATGGTTTCTGTTTCAAGCTTTACTTTCTTGAGATCTAAAGCTTGAGTCAGGGCATCCTTAAGGACATTCAGCTCAGCGCCCAATGTTTTCCGCTCCTCAGGCGTTTTTTGCCCGAGGTCCTTCATCAGAAGGGTCAGATGCCCCTTTTTCCCAAGAGCTTTCACACGTACTTCTTCAAGCTCTTGCAAAGACGAAGTCGCTTCAACTTCACGAATCACTTGGCTTTTCAGCTGCCCAATTGTATCCATCGGAAATCCTTTGTTTTAAAACTCACCCTTTATAGCATGAGAAAGGGGGCTTCGGACAAGAGGAAAGGAGAATTGTATTAGGGAGTCGTTATGCCAAAATAAACATAACCTGCGACTTTTAGGACCGGAAGTCCTATCTTTTTAAAAGTAAATACTGCCGATGGAACAAATGTACTTGTGAACCCGTCTATAAAATCAGTAAAGAAAGTAGGCTTTTGTCCACGAGCGATTCTGCTATTACGCTTTTCATTGGCTTGAACTAAACCATCATTATAAACTTTTTTATACCCCGTCATAACTTCACCAAAATATTTTTCAGGACCACCCTCATTTTTTATAACTTTTGATCCAACATCCTTCACGATCTCAATTACAGACAAAGGCTTAGCTGCTGTTTTTGGAGCTGATTTATCCAGATCCTTGACTTCATTCGGTGGCTGTTTATGGGGCAAAGAGTGATGCTGCGGCTCATCTATCGTTGACTCGACTAACTGAAGACTTAATGGATGGTTACTTGGAAAAGCTGTCACTTGCAGACCGGATGCAATTATCAAAGAAAATATAAATATTATACCAAACCTAAAATATCTCATGACAAACCTCGACAATACAATACTCTTATAATAAGTTTATACTTATAATGGTTAATAAATATATAATATAATAGAATTTGCTGATTTCTATATATCAGGTTTTTACAAACTCTTTGACTTAACCAAGAAACGTATTACATTATTACCATATTAAGGCGCAACTCAACAGGTGAGATATGTTTACGACTCGTCTTACACAGAAATATCAGGCTACAATTCCACAGGTAATTCGTAAGCTCTTAGAACTCCATGAAGGTGATTTAGTTGGCTTTGAAGTTCATGATCATGAAGTCACAATAAGAAAAGTTTCTAAGCTCGATTTCGAATTTCCTAAAACCCTTGAAGGAACTCTTTCAGAATGGGCATCAGAAGACGATGACAAGCTCTATACAAATCTATAAATACTCATATTCGCCCTCTTCTTCTTTGCACTTCCCTTGATCAACTTCTACAACTTCTGGTTTTTGCCCCACGACTGATAACATCTCTAAAAATTGACCCTTTATAACAGGATTCCACTTTAAAAAGATCCGGACGAAGTCTGCGTCTATAACTTGAGATATCTGTCTCATCGCTGCCCAATCGGCCCATCTTGTGCTCAATTGCTTAAGGGCCCAATTGTATGTAAACTTTACAATAGTTCCTCCCTTTTTGATGAGTGTCCTGGGAAGGTCTGGATTGTTCATTTGTTTCTTTAGAGCTCTTAATAAAGCCAATGAATATGTGCAGTGTCTGTTAAACTCTCTAAGGAGAGAAGGTCTTTGAATGGATATGAAGAGTTTTGGAGTATCCCTGTATTGAAACCTAAGATCATATCTATCCGCATCTCTTGATGTCCCTGTTCGCAATGCAGTGTTGGCTTCTTCAAAATTGCCTGAGTGCAGTGCCAATATCGCTTTGAGATCAAGAACTTCATTGATATGAAATACAGGTAGCTCTCCATCAAAAACATGGCATTTGACATTCTCCCCAAATCTTCCCAATAGGACATCAACATATTTAGCGGCAGCCTCAAATTGATGTTCATAACCATAAGTGAGGATAGATTTGACGATCTCTAAAGCGATGTTATCGAGATAGTTGGAGTCAGTCTTAGGACTTCGCAAGTGTCCTTCTAACACCTCAATGACTTTCGAATAAAGTTCTGAAGGATGAAATGAATATCTCGCAAGAAGCCGCTTCGAAAAATCAAGCATCATCTCCATCGTTGCAAAATCAAGTAGCCTTATGATTTCACGATCGATTTCCTCTAAATCTTGATCGAGGCCACACTCTTCAAAACAGGGTCTTATCCCTGTTAAACCACGAAGAAAAGTGTTTTTAGGCTCAATCCACTCAACCTTATCTGCAAAAGGAAAGCTTTGGAAAAAAGCTTTGAAATATTTACAAAATGCGACGTTATTGGCCAACGAATGATCAAGAGGATATCTTCTCATGATATGAAGATGAGATAATAAAATGCTTAGTTTATCAAAATAACAAGGCCACAAAGGGGGGAGCATCGAGAGTGAATACCTGTAGTCTCCCCCATAGTCTGAAAAGTATATCCCTCTCCTTTCATGAAAGTAATAATAACCCCAAAAGCGTTTCTTATCCTCATTTAACATTTCGTTTGCTTCTTCATCTCCAGCAAGAGCTGAAAGTTTTGTGGCCATCAAACGAGCCTTTAATTTAGGGTCGAAGCTAACATCGACTGGTTCCTCTTCAGATAAGGGCGCGACCCCTCTCCTTACCTTCATAAAGACACTAAATTCAGGTATTCTCTGTGTTAGGTGTGCACCAAGCCAGACCTGCTTGTAATGATGACCAGGATCTAAATGCAAAAGGTATTCACATAATATCCAACTTGCATCACGTGAGCCACGAACAAGATGTGTAAAATCTTCTACCAACTCTGTAACGGGTGGAAGTACTTTCGGCTTTACGCGAAATAAAGGGCGAGCCTCCAGGCTCACGAGCTCAAAAAGAGTCAGAACGGCCCGAGGGTGAAAAAGAGGATTCCAAAATCGTTGAGGCTTTTCCCTGCTTGCCCATGCGGTAGGTATGTATGTACATGCTTCAAGAAGTTCACGTCTGAACAGTTTACAAGATAACATGAGATTTAAAACAGTAGCCTGATCGGTATGCGAAAAGACGGAAACTCTTACCTGTTTGGGAAGGACTATAAATGGGCTGCCTATTTGATATAGTTCAGTAGGAGAACGTGCAAGTGCCGTTGATACGGGCTTTTCATCATCGAGTTCACACAAATCCATAGCAAAACAGGGATGACCACATGCAAATAAACAAATGAATACAAATAAAATATATACGAATCTATACACAATACAAACTCCTCAAATAAATAATTACAATAACTATATAAAAGGGATGAGTAAGTCAATGTTATTTTTTATGATGAGAATACCTGGCACATCACCTCTTGTGGGAGAGGTCGCCCCTCTTGGGGCGGGTGAGGGGTAACGTCAACCCAATTGCAAAACGACATTATGTATTATGGATATCTATATCCTTACTAACAAACAGAGAATCTTACTGATATTACGGACCCCTCACCCGCCGCTGCGCGTCGACCTCTCCCACAAGGGGAGAGGTGAAATCTAAGCCGCAAGAGCCTTCTGTGCTTGATCCACAATTGCTTTGAAAGCAACTGGTTCGCGTACAGCGAGATCCGCAAGAACTTTCCGATCAATCTCAATACCAGCTTTTGTCAAGCCATTGATAAACTTCGAATATGTTAGTCCATATTCCCGTGTGCCTGCATTGATACGTTGAATCCAGAGTCCGCGGAAGTCGCGCTTCCGGTTACGACGATCGCGATACGCATATTGTAATGCTTTCTCGACGCGTTGGATTGCAATCCGATAACAATTCTTTGAGCGACCCCGATAGCCTTTAGCCATCTTGATGATTTTTTTGTGACGGGCGTGTGTTGTAATCCCGCGTTTAACGTGTGCCATAACTCAAACTCCTATATTCCATAAGGCATAAAACGACGTACAATCTTAGCATCACATTCTCTCATGATTGTGGTGCCGCGCGCTGTCCGCCTCATTTCGGCTGAACGCTTACGCATTCCATGTCGTTTACCTGCTTGAGCCATAATGACCTTACCGGTCGCTGTGAGTTTAAAGCGCTTTTTGACGCTACTCTTTGTCTTCATCTTGGGCATTTTATCTCTCTCTCTTTTAAAGGTGTCTCTCTAGGTTGGCATGCCCGGGTTTTCCCCTTGCCTGACTAGACTGTACGGGATCTATATCAAAATGAGCGCAGGAGTACAAGCGAAAAGTTACGCCTTCTCGAGTGGTATCAGTGTAATCCGATAATCCTTAATCCCGATTGCAACCTTGCCTTCTTTTAAAGCGAGCGCAGAATTCCCAAACACTTCGCGGCGCCATCCTTGAAGGGCTGGAATCGTGAGGTCATTTGACTTCGCTATTGCCTCAAGATCACTAGAGGTCGCGATCAGTTTTTGAGCAACCTGGTATTTCTCAGCTTTAATCTTTAGCAGCATGCGTAGCATTTCGACCAGAGCTGAGGATCCGGGTTGAACATCTTCATACCTCTTAACTTGAGGGCAATCCTCAATGGGCAGGGAATGAGCCTTTTCAATAAGTTCTATAACCGCCCTTCCCTCTTCCCCTTTGATGAAAGAGTGGGAAAGCCCCCTCATACGTGAAAGATCGGCCTGAGACCGGGGCGATGAGGCAGAAAGCTCTAACATCGCTTCATCCTTCATGATACGGCCTCGGGGCACGTCTCTCTTCTGAGCCGTGATTTCACGCCAAGCAGCGATCTCCCTTAATATGGCAAGTTGGCGTGGTCTTGGTGATCTGACACGTATCTTCTGCCAAACGGCATAAGGATCCACAGAATAGGTTGCAGGATCGGTTAGAATATTGAGCTCATCCTCAAGCCAGTGAAGACGATCCTCATCCATTATCTTTTTATGCAACTTCTCGTATATAATTCGTAGGTGGATCACATCACCTAAAGCATAAGTCAGTTGCTTCTCTGTAAGGGGGCGCTGTGCCCAATGGGTATACCTAGATGATTTATCTATAGAAACCTTCGCAAATTTTTGAACAAGCACATCATATCCAACAGATTCTCCAAAGCCACATACCATCGCTGCGATCTGTGTATCAAAGAGAGGCGTCGGGATTGTACCGGATAAATGATAAAAGATTTCAACGTCTTGTCGGCCCGAGTGAAAGACTTTAATCACATGAGGGTTTTGTAAAAGCTCTAAAAACGCTGTTAAATCAATGCCTTGGGCCAGAGGATCAATCGCAACAGCTTCCTTTGGCAGCCCTACCTGAATGAGACAAAGCTGGGGCCAATAGGTTGTTTCCCTTACAAATTCCGTGTCGACCGTGATATATGAACAGCTGGATGCGCGCTCACAGAACGCATTTAGCTCAGATGTTGTTGTTATTAATGTCATACAATCTCGTTAACATTGAAACCGAGTCTTGACAAGAGGCTCAGAATCAATACCACTAGCAAATGAAAATTTATTTTAGAGAGCGATATCATGACGAACCCTTACCGCACACATACTTGTGGTGCTTTACGCCTTAAAGATGCTGGTCAAATTGTCCGCCTGTCGGGTTGGATCCACCGCAAACGAGATCACGGACAACTTCTTTTTATTGATCTCAGGGATCATTATGGAATTACCCAATGTGTGATAGATTCAGCAAGTCCTCATTTTAAAGAGGTCGAAGAGATTAAATTTGAAAGCGTCATCACTATTACGGGTAAAGTCGTGAAAAGAACGCCTGATACAGTGAATGCACAAATGGCCACAGGTGAAATTGAGGTGGCTGTTGACGAAGTGACTGTTCAATCTAAGGCAGACATGCTTCCTTTACAGGTGAATAGCAACGCTGAGTTCCCTGAAGAAACGCGGCTGAAGTATAGGTTCTTGGATTTAAGACGTGAGAAGATGCACGCAAACATTATCCTTCGGAGTCAAGTTATCTCAGCCTTACGTAAGAAAATGATTGATCAAGGGTTTCTTGAATTTCAAACCCCTATCCTTACAGCAAGTTCACCGGAGGGAGCGCGGGATTATTTGGTTCCAAGTCGTGTTCACCCAGGTAAGTTTTATGCCCTTCCCCAAGCGCCTCAACAATTTAAGCAGCTCTTGATGGTGGCGGGCTTTGACAGATATTTCCAAATTGCCCCCTGCTTCCGTGATGAGGATGCAAGGGCGGACCGCTCACCGGGTGAGTTTTACCAACTCGATTTTGAAATGTCTTTCGTCACTCAAGATGATGTATTTGCAGCGATAGAACCCGTCCTCTATGACGTTTTCGTCGAGTTTGGAGGGGGGAAGAAGGTAACACCCCTCCCCTTCCCTCGCATTCCTTATTCTGAGTCTATGCTCAAATATGGATCGGACAAACCAGATCTACGAAATCCCATCGAAATTAGCGATGTCACCGAAGTATTCAAGGGATCGGATTTTGGAATATTTGCGGGTGCCATTGAGAAAGGCTCCATCGTTCGAGCAATACCTGCACCAAACACAGAAGGCCAAGCCCGCAGTTTCTTTGACAAGATGAACGACTGGGCGCGCGAACAAGGGGCTCCAGGACTCGGCTACATTGTTTTTGGAAAAGATGGACCTAAAGGGCCAATCGCTAAATTCCTTGATGAATCTCGTCTAGAGAAGTTGCGCTTTATCACGGGCGCAGGTGAAGGAGACGCTGTCTTCTTTGCATGCGATAAACAAAAGGGTGCTGAAAAATTGTCAGGCCTTGCCCGTACAAAGCTAGGGCTGGAATTAGATCTTCTTGAAAAAGATACCTTTAACTTTTGCTTTGTCGTTGATTATCCCATGTTTGAATTTGATGAGGAAAAAGGACAGATCGGTTTCTCACACAACCCATTCTCTATGCCTCAAGGTGGACTCAAAGCACTTGAAACCCAAGATCCTTTGACGATAACGGCTTATCAATATGATATTGTGTGTAATGGACTCGAGCTCTGTAGCGGTGCTATCCGTAACCATCTTCCTGAGATTATGATTAAAGCCTTTACAATGGCCGGCTATACAAAGCAGGAAGTCGAAACTGAGTTTGGAGGCATGCTGCGAGCCTTTACCTATGGGGCTCCTCCTCATGGAGGTGCCGCTCCTGGGATTGAACGTATTGTGATGCTTCTCGCAGATGAGCCGAATATTCGTGAAGTTGTTGCCTTCCCCATGAACCAGAAAGCGGAAGACTTGCTCGTGGGCGCACCTTCAAATGTACGACCGGAACAGTTACGCGATCTTCATATTAAGATTGTGTTGCCGCCAGAAAAAAAAGAATTTGCAGCAAAAGCATAATGGGCATTTGAAATAGTTGACACGCTTTTGGGAGGGCAAACAATGATAGAACTAAAATCGGGGACCTGTAGAAACTTAAAGGATCCCATTTGGGCGCTAGGGCTTATGTCCGGGACATCAGCAGACGGCATTGATGCTGCGCTGATTCAAACGGATGGTGTCACAGTGACGGCCTTTGGCCCGACGCATTATGCGAGTTATCCAGCAGGCGTTAAGGAGCAAATCCTGAAAGCGTATGGACGGCCACCAGAGACAGACTCTTATGAACTGAGTAGTCGCATTACAGAACTTCATGCTGACGCAATTAAAGATTTATTAGATAAAACAGATATAAAGCCGACTCTTATCGGATTTCATGGTCAAACTATTTACCATAGGCCCCCTTATGAAACGCATCAAATTGGAGATGGTGATCTATTGGCCTCATTAACCGGTATTGATGTCATCGATCAGTTTCGCATTAATGATGTCGCTCATGGAGGGCAAGGTGCCCCACTCGTCCCCCTCTTCCACCAAGCGTTATGTATTAATCTTCCAAAACCGCTCGCCGTCTTAAATGTTGGAGGTGTTGCCAACGTGACTTGGATGGGAACAGATGAGGATGATCTGCTCGCTTTTGATGTTGGTCCAGGGAATGCTTTAATCGATGATTGGGTCAGACATCACCGTGGTTTGGCTTGTGATCAGAATGGTGCAATTGCTGCCATTGGTAAGATTCATAATAACAGAATCAATCGTTGGTTGTGCCATCCCTATTTTGCCAAAAAGCCACCAAAATCATTAGACAGAAATATGTTCCATTCCTGTTTACAGGATATTGCGGGACTCCCCTTCGAGGATGGTGTGGCAACTCTTACCGCCTTTACGGCAGCGGCTGTTGAAAAGTCATTGAGGCACCTCCCTGAAAGACCTAAGCAATGGATTATTGCTGGTGGAGGAGCTCACAATCAAACGCTCATGAAGATGATTGGAGTTAGACTCGGAGCTCCGATCCTTTCAGCATCTGAATTAAAATGGGATAATGATGCCCTTGAGGCGCAAGCTTTTGGATTTCTTGCTGTAAGATCTATTCGAGGCCTTCCCCTAACTGTTCCAGGAACTACGGGTGCTCCCCATCCTTTGACGGGGGGAAGGCAGAGTTTTAGTATTACGCGTTAACGGCTTTAGGCATTGGATTTAAAGCTGTTCCCACATAATCATGGACATGCCCGACCAACTCAGGAAGCTGATCGACAAAGAAATGGTCAGCCTCTGGAACCACCCGGTAGTCAATATGGAGTCCTCTTTGGGCTGAAAGCCGTGCGACAAGCTTTGCAACTGAATCCTTCGTCACGAGTTCATCTTTAGAGCCTTGGAGGATGAGTCCTGAGACGGGACATGGCGCAAGGAAAGTAAAGTCATACATATTAGCAGGAGGCGCAACAGAAACGAATCCGTCAAGCTCAGGTCTACGCATCAAGAGTTGCATACAAATCCACGCTCCAAAAGAGAAACCAGCAACCCAGCATTGACGAGGCTCAGGATTCTGAACTTGCAGCCAATCGAGACAGGCTGCAGCGTCAGAAAGTTCCCCTTCACCATGATCAAACTTACCCTCGGAACGACCAACACCGCGGAAGTTAAAGCGCAGTGTACTAAAGCCTTGCTCCGCAAATGTCTTGAACAAGGCATATGTGACCTTGTTATTCATTGTGCCACCATGCTCCGGGTGAGGATGCAAAATAATCGCAATCGGCGCATTACGCGTTTTTCCAGGCTGATAGCGGGCTTCGATACGACCGACAGGGCCGGCGATTAATACTTCTGGCATAGGATTCCTCATGGGATTAGAAATAATTAACTGTTCTTTAACAAATTATAGACAAAAAGTCAAGAAATATTAGAGAAAACAGCTAATTCCCTGACTCATCCTCATCGTTTACAGAACCTTCATTGTCATCATCAAAGGTCGAAATATCATCATCTACCGACGTGTTAACGTTCACTTTGACAGGAGAATAAGGCAGGTCATCAATTTCATTGACGTGTGATCTCATGCGACAAAACTGCTCTATTTGCTCAGCTCGAGAAAGTGCAAGGAATTTATCAAGTAACTCATCGTCGGCGCTGGAGCTCTCAGATAAATCTAGTTTCGATGTGGATTGCTTTGCTTTCGGCGATAAAATAATGCTTGAATTGCTTCGGCTTGAATCAGTTGAGCTCGTTGACAAGAAAGAGGAAGACTCCATTCTTTGAGCAAGTAATCCTCTTTCTTTAAACTTTTTAATGACACCGCTTGACTGCCGATTACTTGGATCGGGAGTGTACAATATTGTCAAGCCCGCACGCAATTGATCCGTCGTGTATACACTTGAAAGGAAGGTAGCAATGTCTCCAGCCTTCGCCGTTGATAAATTTTGTAGATGAATTGCAGATGATGTTTTTAATGCTGTGTGAACCGCTTGATTAGTTTGATAGAAATTTAAAGTTTTTACATCAATGTCCACTGGTTTTTGAATGACCTCGACGCGTTTCGTATCTTTTAAACGTGGCAAAGATTTGAATGTAGTCTTATCTCTGACTTTTGCATCATCTTGGTCATTACTGCAAAGTTGCACTAAATACATTCTAAAGAGTCCCGTAGGATCAACGTACGGCGCACCATTGAGCCTATCCATAAGCTTAATCACAGATGGGGACATCATGAATCCGTATCCTCCATTTTGATGAATGGCGATTCCATGGCGAATTAAGTGCTTTAACCACACTTGAATGTCTTCAGGCTTTTCATTTTGCATAATAAGGTATGTAATTAAAGATGCTTTACCTACAATATTCTTGATTTCATAGCTAGCGTATCTAACTAAGTTATGATACTGTTTGTAAGGTAAAACCCCATCTTGTAATAAGAAATCAAATTGTAATTCTATAATATTTATTTCTTTATCAGTGTCGTGTACAAATGGACAAGGAAAGAAAGTGTTAGCATCCAAAACATCATCAAGTGTACTTCCAGCCGTATGAACTTTATGAGTTTGATCCCAAGGGACGTGAAAGCTTTTTAAGAGCCTTTTGTCTTTATCTGTCTCAAGAAAAAATATCCCATTGGGAATGGCTGTATTGGATGCGTCATCCGTTTTTGTATAGGGTGACCCGTAATACATATACTGAGAATAACAGCCATTATTCTTGCGAATGGTTTCAACGAGATTATTTCTAAGTTCTGCTCCCCAACGACCAGAGGGATTCAGAGGCTCAGGAACATAGTTACGAGGATCTAACGTTGAAACACATTCAACAATCGTCATTCCACTAACACGGGATCTTTCCGTTAAACCCCACGTGTCAACGAAGTCAATACAATGCCCCCTCATATAACTCTGACCATTTAATGTAAATTGAGGAATAGGATAAACATCACGGGCAGGATGATCCCCATTTAAGGGTGAGTTTTGTCGTGTATAGGCAAAGGACTGGTGAGTCACTCCATCCCAGCGACTTAAAAAATTATAGCGAAAATCTGAATCAGTCACATACGTCACAAAATCAAAAACATGTGATGCTGCATTTTTGTGTTTATAAAGACCGACAGTGTGATTCGTTACTCTCCATTCATAGGATTCAGGTAATGCGGGCCAAAGGTGGCGAGGAAGTTGGGTGAAAACACTGTCAAAACCAAGGGGTTTTTTAAACTCAACGCTTCTCCATTTTGCTGAAAGATAGGTGTAGACCTCTCTGGACTGTTCCTCATTTAAATAATTTGGGGCTGGGCAGTAGGAAGGAAAAACAATTAACAACGTAGCAAAGATTAATGCGCTGAGGTGTTGACGGGACATAAGAACTCCTGCCTTAGATTAATATATATTGAAGCTTAATCCTTTTAAAAAGCATGTCAATATGTAAAGGAAATCACCCAACTACCACGCACACACGCCCTCAAGACTATAGCCATCCTTCGGATTTCCAGTAATGACAGGGCTTGGTCCACAGCGAGGGTGCTGGCAAACCTGTACTGCGTCATCAGGGCAAAGCGCTTCAGGGAAATTGATCGCGGCTTGATCACCGCAGGGGTGAGCAAAGAAATGGGCATTTGAGCCGTTAATTGTTGCATAAAAGCAGGAGGGTTCCCGTGCCATACAATTCTCACACTCTTTGGGTGTTAAACGAATTTCTGAGCTTCCACACAGGATCTCTCCCCCACAGCAAGCTTGAGTTCTGTAATTATACGGTTTGCCATTACAACAACCTGTTGTTTCAGGATCTATAATTTTATTGCAACAACAGGCTTCAATAGGGACAATTTTGCCTTCACAACAAGTGTCATAGGCTAAGAGATAGGTGTTCCCATCACAGCATCCTTCCCAGGATTTACTAAACGGTTTCCCATCACAACAAGCGCTATCACCAGGGATGTAAGGTTGCCCTACATAGCAATTGAAATCAAACTCATATTGGGACTGTACAAATATCCCTTCGAGGCATTCTTTATAGAATTGGCTTTTTTTGTCACAGCACTGAGATCCTTTCTCAACACATTTATACACGAGATCATAATGTGGATTGGGACAGGGCCTTGCTTCAGATTTACAAATGGACACCGGAGCATCCGCTGATGTTTGTGAATTAAAAGCTAAAAGTGTAAAGAGACTCAGAATATATAGAAAAGTGCGCATGAAAAGTCCTGTCATAAGTAAAGTTTAGTTTTTTAAGAGATTACATTAAAATGAGAAGAATGACAAACGACTTCAGTAACTGCTCACCACAACCCCCGTCCGTGTCATCCTCGGATCAATAAAAGCTAACGTTTTCCTGCGGAAATGAAGCTTTTATTGTCCATACATGACAGCTGTGGTGAGTAGTTACAGATATTAACTCTTTATTAATACAAATATAATATAATGTTAGTGTAAAATAAAGAAACAGCAAAGTGATGGAGGGTATAATGGAAGTATCTATCTTTTTAGCAAAAGCACTCGGGCTATACCTCGTGATCGTAGGTGCAGGCATGCTTATAAATGGAGAAAAGTTTAGGAAAATGCTTTTACCCATTCTGAAAGACCCCGGAATGGTTCTGTTCACTGGTTTTTTGGCTCTCATTGTGGGCATTCCGATGGTCATCATCCATAATCTCTGGGTTATGGATTGGCGCGTCCTTATAACTATACTGGCCTGGTTGACTCTAATAAAGGGAGCCGTAAGGATGTTCTTTCCAGAATTCGTTATCAATCAAAGTACAAGGTTTATTAAGAAAAAAGGTCTGTATAATGGTCTAGTCGCCTTTATGCTCGCTCTGGGAGCTTTATTGCTCTACTTGGGATACATGCACCACTAAGATGAAAAAGTTTGCCTATAAATTAAAGCAAGGCTATCCAATGTGAGGCTTTCATTCACATGTTCAATGAGAGGTAAATCCTGAGCAAATACGGATGAAAGTCCTCCCGTTGCGACAGTAGTTATCTTAGATCCGCTATATTCTTTACAAATCCTCGAGCTTAATCCTTCAATCATACCAACGTACCCCCAGTATGTGCCAGCTTGCATAGCTGTAGTTGTGTTTGTTCCAATCACTTTTGTTGTACGCGCGAAAGCTGTAGGTGGAAGCTTAGCGGCTGCTTCATATAAGGCTTGCAAGGAAAGATGGACACCAGGGGCAATGACTCCCCCCACATAACTGCCTTCATGATCAATAATATCAAAGGTTGTTGCGGTTCCAAAATCTATAATAATGAGCGGACCGCCATAAAGTCGGAATCCACCATACGTATTTACAAGACGATCGGCTCCAATGGTTTCCGGGTTGTCTATTTTGACTGAAACGCCCAGATCGAATCCTTCTTCTCCAACAACAATGGGTGGACTTACAAAATGAGAATTTACCATATGTTTAAGATTAAAGAGTGTATCTGGAACAACGGACGAAATAATGACATCTTCAATATCTGATACATCGCAACCAACCATTTCAACCCATTGATTGAGAAAGACAATCATTTCATCCGCGGGTCGCTCAGGATCATTTTTGAGACGCCATTGCCCCATTTTGCTCAGGCCGTCATAAAGACCAAAGACAATATTCGTATTTCCCGAATCAATTGCTAAAAGCATGTGTACCTCCCGCGAGAACTTCGCCTGCATTTATAGTCATCAAACCATCCGATGTTTTCAACAACATGGCTCCATCTTTATCCAAACCCTTAAAAATACCACTCTGAATTTTTCCTTGAAGATCAATGGTTACCGATGCGTCAATATAAGCAGCATCTCTCATCCACAGGGTATATATTGAACTAAACCCCTGTTCTGACCATGCCATCAAGTGTTTCTGTAATGATATCACGATACTGTTAAGAATTTCTTCATAAGCTAAAAGGATGCTCTCTTCTTGGAGAGATGTTGCAGGATAGCGGACATCTTTAGGAAAATCCGTTATATTCAAGCCGCAAGCTATTAAATAAGCATTCTCTTCTTGGCCTGACAATTCGATGGTCTCTAATAAAATCCCTGCGACCTTTTTCCCATTGAGTAAGACGTCATTTGGCCATTTGTACGTTATTGTATTCCCTGGTGGTATAAAGGAACGGAGAGCTTCACCAACAGAAACGCAGGCGACAAACGATAACTGAGGAGCAATACTAAGCGGGCAATCATGCCTATAAATATAAGTCATGAATAAGTTGCCCGGCAACGAATCCCATTTTCTACCGCGGCGCCCTCTTCCTTGCGTTTGACGGGCAGCAACGACAACTGATTCATCCAGCATGCCTTTCTCGACAAGAGCTCTTGCCTCGTCCATCGTACTCGTTAATTCATCATAATAATATATGTGTACCAAGGTAAATCTCTATATGGGTAGCGCAAGAGCTGCACGTTGAGCCATCTCGAGCAAAGGGTTGGGATATATAAAAAAGAATAAAATGATAATTCCACAGGCATTAAGAACAACTATCATTTCAGGAGACACAACGACTGACTGACCAAAGGTGATAGTGGGTGCAGCAGGGACTTCATCAAAATACATAATCTTAACAATTTTCAAATAATAGTATGAAGCGACCACGGATGTAAGAACACCAATAATCGCAAGGCCGAAAAGACCTGCTGAAATGGCAGCCTTAAATACATACAGCTTTGCAAAGAAGCCAGCTAATGGTGGGATTCCAGCGAGTGAAAACATAAACGCTGCAAGGATAAATGCAATTTTAGGGTGGAGCGTTGAAATACCTGATAAATCTTGCAGGTTCTGAACTCCAAAATGACCTTTACCGCGTAATGACAAAAGACAACCAAATGTTCCAATAATCATGACAAGATAAAGCGTGATGTAAACGAATACAGCTTGAATGCCATCGTCATTTCCCGCTGCAACTCCTAAAAGGACATAACCCATTTGTCCAATGGAACTATAGGCGAGCAAACGTTTTATATCCGTTTGACGTAAGGCTGCAAAGGCTCCCAATACCATGGACGCAAATGAAAGGAATACAATAATCGCTTGCCATTCCCCATACATGAGAATGAAGGGCAAAACTAAAATTCTTAAGAAAACAATCATACCAGCAACTTTTGGAGCAGCCGCAATAAATGCTGTGATAGCCGTTGGGCATCCTTGATAAACATCAGGCGTCCACATGTGAAAAGGAACAGCAGAAACTTTGAAAGCAAGAGAAGCAATGATGAAAACAAGAGCGATAATAAATCCGAGTGGTAATCCAACAGCACTTTCTACACGAATCACTGCCCCAATGACATCAAAGCTAGTGGAGCCCGCAAATCCATAGAGAAGACTGGTCCCATAGAGATAGAGACACGTTGAAATAGCCCCTAAGACAAAGTACTTTAAGGCAGCTTCAGATGAAGACAGTTGGTCTCTATTGATGGCTGCAAGAACGTAAAGGGAAAGCCCTTGCATTTCTAGCCCCACAAATAAACTGATAAAATCATTAGCTTCAACCATTAAGAGCATTCCAACGGTTGCAAATAAGACCAACACTGCATATTCAAAGGAGAGGATTTGCTCTTTTGCTAAGCTGGGTATTGATATGGCCAGAACGGCGGCTGATCCCACGAGAATGAGTAATTTTGCCAGGAAAATAAAATCATCCTGAACAATTTGCCCTTCAAAGGTTACCCAATTTTCACCAGACTTGTGCTGTATACATAAGACAACAACAGCAATGACGATAGCTACAATTGCATTTCGGCAAAATCGGGCGGTTAATTTGGAGTCTGTTATCTTTCTAAAGGATCCTTCTATGAGCATACCTAAAGCGGCTAGAATGAGTATCACTTCAGGGAGAATGCGATAAAAATCAGGAATATAGGCCTCAATCATATGGCCTCCTTATCGTCTTGCCTTGCCATATCTAGGGCTTTGTTTCGATCTAAAATTCCATCTTCAGGATCAAGCGCAAGGTTATATTGGTCAATGACATTTGCGACTGCCGCTTCCATCACCCGCAAAAGGGGTATTGGGTAAATTCCAAAAATAAGGACACCCGCAACGAGAGGTGAAAAAATGAGCTTTTCTCGCCAAGATAAATCAGTCAGTAACTTGAGATTTGGGTGGATGAGAGCTCCAAAGACGACACGTCGATAAAGCCAGAGTGCGTAGGCCGCACCTAATACCATACCAGAGGCAGCCAACGTTGCAGCCCACGTACTCACTTGATAGGTCCCAAGCAAAACCAAGAACTCACCAATAAAACCACTCGTACCGGGAAGTCCAACGGATGCCAGAATGAATAACATGAAGACGGTTGCATAACGAGGCATTATGTAGACGAGTCCACCATAATCAGCAATTTCCCGACTATGAACACGATCGTAGACGACTCCCACACAGAGGAAGAGCGCTGCAGAGATAAGTCCATGACTCACCATTTGAGTAATAGCCCCTTGTATACCTTGGGCATCAACCGAAAAAATCCCAAGCGTTACAAATCCCATATGGGCAATTGAAGAATAAGCGATCAACTTTTTCATATCGGTCTGAGCAAGTGCAACAAGGGATGTGTATACAATAGCGATGATACTCAGTGTAAATACCATTGGTGCAAAGTACGCCGATGCTTCCGGAAACATGGGAAGTGAAAATCTTATAAACCCATACCCACCCATCTTTAAAAGGATCCCTGCAAGGATCACAGATCCTGCCGTAGGGGCTTCAACATGCGCATCAGGCAACCATGTATGAAAGGGCCACATGGGAATCTTAACAGCAAACGATGCAAAGAAGGCTAGCCATAGCCAAATCTGAACAGCCGGATCAAAGGGTGTCGTTAATGCTAGAGGTATATCGCTTCCGCCAACCTCAAAATAGATGTATAAAATGGCTAACAGCATTAAGACGGATCCAAGAAGCGTATACAGAAAAAACTTGAAAGCCGCATAAACGCGGTCCGGTCCACCCCAAATTCCTATAATAAGAAACATAGGAATAAGGACGCCTTCAAAAAACAAGTAGAATAAAATTAAATCAAGAGCAGAAAACATACCTATAAGCAAAGTTTCCATAACTAAAAATGCAATCATGTATTCTGATACGCGTTCCTGAATAGATGACCAACTTGATAGAATACAGATTGGAATTAACAGCGCTGACAACAGAACAAAAGGAAGTGAAATTCCATCTATACCCACGTGATACCCGACGTTCATGATAGGTATCCATTGAAATTTATCTTCGAATTGGAAGCTTGAGGAATCAGCGTTGAAATTGTACCATAAAATGACTGTCAAACCCAAGGTTACAAGAGATGTCCAAAGGGCGACCCACCTTGCATTCTTCGCTTGAACAAGGCCGCTTTGTCCCCAATTAAAAAAGATCGCGAAAGCTCCCAATAGGGGCAGGAAGATCGTCATGCTAAGAAGGGGCAGGCTAGCCATTATATTTCCTTATTCTTAAAGCCAAAAGTACCATCCCACAATGAATACAATTCCAATGAACATACCAAAAGCATAATGGTAAATATACCCTGTTTGAAGACGACTCAAAAGGCCTCCCCCCACATAAGCAACCGTTGAAAAGCCATTAGGTCCAAGGCCATCAATGATCTCTTGATCCCCCTCTTCCCACAAAACTTTACCAAGCTTTAGAGAAGAATTAACAAATAACTTATCATAAAGCTCATCAAAGTACCATTTGTGGTACAGAAATAAATATATTCCTTTAAATGAACGGGAGAGTTGCGCGGGCAATTCTTTAAGTCGTTCATAGAACACATACCCTATGATCATTCCTATGAATCCCATAATTGCCGGGGACCAATGGACCCAAGGCAGAACATGATGGGCCTTGCTTATGACCTCATCTTGAGGCAACACAAAGATTGCATTTCCCCAGAAAGTTGTTTCTTCACCAACAAATAGTTTATCGAGAGAATAGCCTGCAAATACTGAACCAATGGCTAAAACAACCAGCGGAAGAAGCATCACAAGGGGTGATTCATGAATGTGTCCCATGACCGTGTCATCTGCTCGCGATTTACCATGAAAGGTAAGTAAAATAAGCCGTACAGAATAGAACGCCGTGAGAATGGCGGCCGTAAGCCCAAAATAAAAGGCCAATTTCCCAATGGGTAAACCCGAAGCCCAATCAACTTCGAGAATAATGTCTTTTGAATAAAAACCTGAAAAGAACGGAAATCCCATAAGAGCCAAGCTTCCAATCCACATAACCGTATACGTAACGGGTATGAATTTCCAAATCCCCCCCATTTTCTGAATATCTTGTTCATCAGACATCGCATGGATAACTGATCCCGCGCCTAAGAAAAGCAAAGCCTTAAAAAAAGCATGTGTCGTTAAATGAAACATCGAGGCACTATAGCCAGAAAGACCAGCAGCCATAAACATATACCCAAGTTGAGAACACGTTGAATAAGCAATGATCCGCTTAATATCATTTTGTACACACGCAATTGTTGCTGCCATAAGGGCTGTAACGCCACCAGTTAAAGTAATAAATTCCCGCGCAAAAGGAGCATACTCTAAGAGAGGTGACAAACGAACCACCATAAACACACCCGCAGTCACCATGGTCGCTGCGTGAATGAGTGCAGAAACGGGCGTTGGGCCTTCCATCGCATCCGGGAGCCATGTGTGCAGTCCAATTTGGGCAGATTTCCCCATAGCCCCTATAAAAAGAAGCATAGATGCAAGCGTCAGGGCATGAAATTCAACGCCAAAGAAGCGGAATGAATCTGTTTGATGTTGCTCTAAAATGTCAAAGAAAGCTGTAAAATCAAGAGTTCCAAACATGACAAATATTGTAAGAATACCAAGAACAAAGCCGATGTCCCCTATGCGATTAACAAGAAACGCTTTAATGGCAGCCTCATTTGCACTCTCGCGATTATACCAAAAACCTATGAGGAGGTACGAGCAAAGTCCAACGCCTTCCCAACCGAAAAACATTTGAAGCAGATTAGGCGCTGTGACAAGGATAAGCATAAAGAATGTAAAGAGACTCAAATAACCCATGAAACGAGGAACACCTTGGTCTCCATCCATGTAACCTACGGAATATAAATGAACCATTAAAGAGACAATGGTAACGACGCCCATCATCACAAGGCTGAGACTATCCAGTTGCAATCCCCACGAGACTTGTAAAAACTCGACTTGGATCCATGTAAATAATTCAATCGATAGGGTTCTCTCACCCAGAGCCAGTTTATAAAAAAGATAGATTGATAAAAGAGTTGAAAGTCCCATCAAGCCGCATGTCACAATTTGACTAAACCGATCCCCTAGTTTTTCACCAAATGTTCCCGCACCAAGGAAGCCAAGGAGAGGCGAAAAAACAGCGATAATGGCTAAAATTTCCATCCTTAACCCTTCATCATATTAAGGTCTTCAACACTTATATCGCCGCGATTACGAAAATAAACGACGAGTATGGCAAGACCAATGGCTGACTCAGCTGCTGCGATGGTTAACACAAAGAGAGCAAACACTTGCCCAAGCATATCTCCCAGGTACTGAGAAAACGCAACAAAATTAATATTGACGGCAAGAAGCATAAGTTCAATGGACATTAATATGACGATGACATTCTTACGGTTAAGAAATGTCCCGATGCCTCCAATTGTAAAAAGGAGAGCCGCTACAATGAGATAATGATCTAAGCCTATTGTCATTATTGTTCCTTAAATCCCTGACCCCGGTGAAATGTCCACAAGACTTACGCTATCTTTAGGATCCCTTGCAAGCTGATCACCGATCTTTTGTCTTCGAATTCCTTCACGGTGTCGTAACGTAAGCACAATGGCGCCAACCATTGCAATGAGCAAGATAATACCAGAGGCCTGAAAGATGAGCGCATAGTGAGTATAAATAAGATTTCCTAAAGCTTGGGTATTTGTGACGCCATCTTTTGATATTGGTGATGAAATCATTTCAAAGGCCTCAGGAGATGTATTCCAGGAATAGAGCATCAAGATAAGCTCAACTGCGAGCGTTCCTCCAATTAAGCCCCCCGCTACAGAATATTCACGTGCTGTTTTTTGGATGTTTCCCATTTCTACGTTAAGCATCATGACAACAAAGAGAAACAGGACTGCAACCGCACCTACATAAACAACAACGAGGAGAAGCGCTAGAAATTCAGCATTCGCCAAGATAAATAATCCAGCTGCATTAAAGAAAGCTAAGATTAGGAAGAGCACTCCATGCACCGTATTGCGTGCTGTTACAACCATCATGGCTGAACTCAATAAGACTCCAGAGAAAAGGTAAAATAGAATGGCTGCAATGTTTATCATTCGAGTGTCCTACCTATACTGAGCATCTTGTTCAAGTCGATTTGCGATTTCGACTTCCCACCTATCCCCATTTGATAAGAGCTTGTCTTTATTATAATAAAGTTCTTCACGTGTTTCAGTCGCAAATTCAAAATTAGGGCCTTCAACGATGGCATCAACGGGACAAGCTTCTTCACATAACCCACAATAAATGCACTTTGTCATGTCTATGTCATATCGTGTTGTGCGACGACTCCCATCTTCTCGCTCTTCAGATTCAATTGTAATGGCTTGAGCGGGACATATCGCCTCGCAGAGTTTACAGGCTATGCACCGTTCTTCTCCATTAGGATAGCGTCTGAGGGCATGTTCACCTCTAAAACGTGGAGATAACGGTCCTTTCTCATACGGATAAGCAAGCGTCACTTTCTTCTTTAAATACATATACTTAAGAGTAAGCCACATGCCTTGGAATAGCTCAATAAGAAAGAAGTTTTTTAGAAACATAACTTTTAAGGGAATTTTCATCCTTTAACTCCCTGGGTAAAGGTTAAATGTAACAAGGACTCCGGAAGTCAACACAACCCAGAAGAGAGTAAAGGGTAAAAAGACCTTCCATCCCAAACGCATTAACTGATCATATCTATACCGTGGAAACGTTGCGCGCACCCATAAAAAGACAAAAAGAAGAACTGAGATTTTTAATGAAAACCAAACAATTCCAGGGACCCATGTAAACGGAACTATGTCAAAGGGTGGAAGCCACCCGCCTAAGAAAAGAATGCTCCCCATCGCACTCATCAAGATCATGTTGGCATACTCCCCTAAGAAGAAGAGCGCAAAGGTCATTGATGAATATTCAACATTATAACCCGTCACGAGCTCTGATTCAGCTTCTGGCAAATCAAACGGGGCTCGATTCGTCTCTGCAAGGGCAGAAATCATAAAAATAACAGCCATTGGTAAATGGGGAATAATAAACCATAAGCCCTTTTGTGCTTCAACAATTTCGGTGAGATTGAGGGAACCTGCTGTTAAGATCACGGCGATCAGCACAAGTCCGATGGAGACTTCATAGGATACCATTTGCGCTGCAGACCTTAACGCACCGAGAAAGGCATACCGAGAGTTACTTGCCCAGCCTGCCATAATAATCCCATAAACCCCTAAGGATGAGATTGCAAACAGGTAAAGAATACCCACATTAATATTGCTAATGACCCACCCTTCCCCAAAAGGAATAACAGCCCAAGCCGAGAGACTTAAACTGAAGGTTAATATGGGTGCGAGGATGAATAAGAATGGATTGGCGCGCGTAGGAATAATCGTTTCCTTATGAATCAGTTTTAAACCATCTGCAAAAGGTTGCAATAAACCAAACCATCCCACAACATTCGGGCCAACTCTAATTTGAATCGCAGCCAGGACTTTTCGTTCAGCCAATGTTAGATAGGAAACAGCAAGAACGAGTCCGACAAGAATCAACAGAATATAGCCAACGAGAACGAGTAAGTCCTGAAAAGCGCTGCTCCAAAAATTATTTAAATCTATAGAAACCATTACTAAACCCCCGAAGGTGTCATCCTTGGGGAAGGTATTCTTTGTTTTCCGAAGGAAAACTCTAGAATACCTTCACCCGAGGATCTAAAAAATAATGTTAACAAGATCCTCGGATCAATAAAACCTAGAGTTTTCCTTCGGAAAACAAAGGTTTTACTGTCCAAGGATGACAAGGTTGGTGATTGAGTATTATTTCTCATGAATTTGATTCCTTTGCTCATCACCCTGAATCTCTTGTGCACACTTTGCCATCGTCACCGAATGGCGCGAGATTGAATCTGTCATATAAAAGTTGTCTATCGTTGCTTTAAAAGGCTCCGAAAGAACAGTTCCTTCTTTTCCAAAATCCTCCCAAGATGCTTTTTGGATTGTATCCAGCTCATCAAACAATGAATTAACCTCAACAAGACGAGCTCTTACATCATTGAGTGAATCATAGGGAAGCTCAAACCCTAAATGGTCTGAGAGAGCTCTAATAATCTTCCAATCTTCTTTGGCTTCTCCAGGAGGCGAAACAGCTTTAAAAGAACGTTGGACGCGTCCTTCAGTGTTGACATATGTCCCTGATTTTTCAGTATAGGCTGACCCTGGCAGGACTACGTCAGCGACGGATGCGCCTCGGTCACCGTGATGTCCTTGATAGACAACAAATGTAGACTCTAAAGAGGAAACATCAATATCATCCGCACCCAGCAAATAAACGGCTTCGATCTTTTTTTGAGCTGCACCCTTTAAGATTTCAGAAACCCCATAGCCTTGAGGACCAGGAAGAAATCCTAGATCAAGAGCGCCAACGCGACTTGCTGCGGAGTGCAAGATATTAAACCCATTCCAAGGATCTGATTGATGGACAATGTTATATTTATCAGCAATTTTATGAGCAAGTCCCAAAATCACTTCAGCGTCATTGCGCTTTAATGCCCCCTGACCAAGGATCAGCATGGGAAATTTGGCACTCTTTAAAGCAGCCGAAATGGGATGTCGGCCTTTCAATATTTTCTCAAAGATTAGGGGATCATCACCGAGGTGCTCAACAGGATAACCTAGTTCATGAGGTGCCCCCAATAAGGCAACAGACAGTCCCGTATTGAGATAATTCTTACGAATCCTTGCGTTGATTAACGGTGCTTCCCATCTTGGATTTGTTCCAATCAACAAGCAAAAATCAGCCTTTTCAATCCCAGCAATGGTCGTATTAAAGAGGTAACTAGATCTTGGACCATACCCAATTTTTGATCCATCTTGACGACAATCGATGTGGGGTGATCCAATTGCATTCATTAGATCTTTAAGGGCAACAATGGCTTCCGTATCAACCATATCACCAACTATGGCTGCGATATGATCTCCAGGCAAATGTTGGAAATGGTCAGCAATGACATTAAAGGCTTCGTCCCAACTTACAGGGTGTAATCGTCCATCTTTGCCTTTTGCATATGGCCGATCTAAACGTTGATATTTAAGACCATCATAGGCAAAACGAGATTTATCAGAGATCCAGTCCTCATTGATTTGAAAAGACTGTCGAGGGAGAATTCTCATAACTTCCCGTCCTCTTGTGTCGATCCGGATTGCACATCCGACGGCATCAAAGACATCCACTGACGGTGTACTTGATAACTCCCAAGGTCTCCCCTGAAAACTATAGGGCTTAGATGTGAGGGCCCCGACAGGGCAAATATCGATCATATTACCGGAAAGTTCAGACGTAATCGCCTTCTCTATGTAAGTACCGATTTCCATATGTTCACCGCGACCCGTAGCGCCAAGCTCTGGAACGCCAGCAATTTCGTTCGCAAAACGAATACAACGTGTACAGTGTATGCAGCGGTTCATGGCTGTTTCAATGAGGGGCCCAAGGTCTTTATCCGGAACAGCTCGTTTGTTGAGCCCAAAGCGACTCGAATCTCCCCCATAAGCCATTGTAATATCTTGAAGATCGCATTCTCCGCCTTGATCACAAATCGGACAATCTAAGGGGTGATTAATGAGAAGGAATTCAAGAACACCTTGGCGTGCCTTCTTAACCATTGGTGTTTGCGTATGAATGACCATGCCCTCAGTTGCAGGCATAGCGCAACTTGCAATGGGCTTAGGACTTTTCTCCATTTGGACGAGACACATCCTGCAATTACCAGCAATGCTTAGTTTTGGGTGGTAACAAAATACTGGGATTTCGATGCCTAACATTTCTGCGGCTTGAAGAACTGTGACTCCATTCTCGACTTCAATTTCTTGATCATCAATGATAAGTTTTGGCATCTAAAGTCTCCGCTCAATTTCGGGACGGAAATGGCGAATTAATCCCTGAATCGGCCAGGCAGCTGCGTCACCTAAAGCACAAATCGTATGCCCTTCAACTTCGTAAGTGACATCCAAAAGTTTATCGATATCTTCAGATACTCCCTTGCCCTCTGCAAGACGCATTAACATCCGCCACATCCAGCCTGTACCCTCACGACAAGGGGTACACTGACCACAACTTTCATGCATGTAAAACTTAGACAGACGGGCAATAGCTCTAATAATATCCGTTGATTTGTCCATAACGATCACCCCTGCAGTCCCTAGGCCACTCTTTACATTAGCGAGAGACGTAAAGTCCATCAATACAGTATCACAGATTTCTTTCGGGATAAGTGGCACAGAAGACCCACCAGGGATAACGGCGAGAAGATTGTTCCATCCTCCACGAACACCCCCAGCATGTTTTTCAATGAGCTCTTTGAGGGGAATACCCATGGCTTCTTCAACGTTACAAGGCGTATTCACATGCCCTGAAATACAAAAGATTTTTGTTCCCGTATTATCAGGAGTCCCAATCCCTGCAAACCAAGCGGCTCCCCGTCTTAAAATCGTAGGGACAACAGCGATTGATTCCACATTGTTGACGATCGTTGGACATCCATAAAGACCTATGACAGCTGGAAAGGGGGGTTTAAGGCGGGGCATCCCTTTTCGTCCTTCGAGACTTTCCAAGAGAGCCGTTTCCTCACCACAGATATAAGCCCCTGCCCCGCGGTGGACATAGAGATCAAAATCCCATCCGGAACCTGCCGCATTTTTGCCCAATAATTTTGCTTCATAGGCTTCCGCAATAGCAGTTTCAAGGATCTCAGCCTCACGATAAAACTCACCACGGATGTAGATGTAGCCCGTATGAGAGCCTATAGCAAAACCAGACAACAATGCCCCTTCGATGAGTTTATGGGGCTCATTGCGCAGAATATCACGATCCTTGCAGGTTCCTGGCTCACTTTCATCCGCATTGATAATAAGGTAACGCGGGGTGACGCCATCATCCTTTGGCATAAAGGTCCATTTACGACCCGTTGGGAATCCAGCCCCTCCCCTGCCCCTGAGGCCTGAGGCTATAACTTCGTTAATAATCCATTCCTGTCCCTTTTTAATAAAACCCGCCGTCTTCTCCCAATCGCCACGCTTTTCAGCCCCTTTGAGGCGCCAATCCTTCGTTCCATAAAGGTTTGTGAAGATGCGATCACTATTCTTGAGCATGATCACCCTTCTTTTCAGGAGCAGATCCTTGACGGCCAATAACAGATCCGGCCTTAACTTTTTTTCCTTCTTTAAGATCATCCAGCAGTTTAATGAATGATTCTTTTGTTAAATCTTCATAAAAGTCATCATTGATTTGAACAACAGGTGCATTCACACAAGCCCCGATGCATTCAACCTCACTCAGCGTAAAGAGCCCATCTTTCGTCGTCTCGCCCAGTCCAATAGACAGTTTTTTCTGACAAGCCGCTTTCAGGTCTTCACTGCCGCGCAACATACAAGGTGTTGTGCCACAAACCTGTAGATGATATTTACCTACGGGTTTTAAGTTAAACATCGTGTAAAAAGTTGCCACTTCATATCCACGAATAACAGGTAATCCAAGCATCTGAGTTATCTTTTCAATCGCACTTCCTGGAAGCCATCCCCCACATTGTCGCTGAGCAAGTTCAAACAAAGGGAGTATAGCACTCGCTTGCCGACCTTCTGGATAGCGTGTGAGGATATCAGTGAGTTTCTTTTTGTTTTTCTCAGAAAATTCAAAAGTCTCATAATGTGTTACCGATTTTTTCATCGATCGATTTCCCCAAACACAATATCCAGTGAGCCAATAATACTCGGCACATCCGCAAGCATATGCCCCTTCGCCATCAAATCAAGAGCCTGAAGAAACGCAAATCCAGGGGCTCGAATTTTGCATCGGTAAGGTCGATTACTCCCGTCGGAAACCAAATAGACCCCAAATTCACCTTTAGGCGCTTCAACGGCGGTATACGTTTCCCCCTTTGGGACATGATAGCCTTCAGTGTAGAGCTTAAAGTGGTGAATCAAAGCTTCCATTGACGTCTTCATTTCAGCTCTTGGCGGAGTTGTAATCTTATAATTTTTAACCTTAACCAGTCCTTCGGGCATCTGTTCTAAACACTGCTTCATAATCCGAACGCTTTGACGCATCTCTTCCATCCGGACGAGATAACGGTCATAACAGTCCCCATTTTTTCCAACAGGAATCAAAAAATCCATTTTATTATAGACTTCGTAGGGCTGATTCCGACGTAAATCCCACGCAATGTTTGAGGCCCGTAACATAGGTCCACTAAATCCCCAATCTAAAGCTTGACTAGGACTTACGGCGCCGATATTGACGGTTCTTTGCTTAAAGATACGGTTTTCCGTCAAGAGATTTTCAATGTCATCAATCACCTTCGGAAACCGATCCGCAAAGGCTGCGATATCTTCAGCGAGTCCCAATGGCATATCGCGTTGCACTCCACCAGGTCGGAAATAGGCCGCATGCATACGAGCCCCTGAAACACGCTCATAAAAGCCCATCAGAATCTCGCGCTCTTCAAAGCCCCATAACAAAGGCGTCATTGCGCCCACATCAATCGCCATCGTTGTGATATTCATGATGTGATTTAAGATGCGCGTAATTTCACAGAATAAGACACGGATATATTGTGCTCTGAGGGGGATCTCAAGATTGAGCAGTTTTTCAACGGCCAAGGCAAAGGCATGTTCCTGTGACATAGGCGAAACATAATCAAGGCGGTCAAAGTAAGGAATGGCTTGAAGGTACGTTTTATATTCAATCAGTTTTTCCGTTCCCCGATGAAGAAGCCCAATATGAGGATCGGCCCTCTCAACAATTTCACCGTCCATATCCAGTATCAGGCGCAATACACCGTGAGCCGCAGGATGCTGAGGGCCAAAGTTCATGGTAAAGCTTTGTGTACTTTTCTCCCCCGTCATCCTTTGTTTACTCCCAATGTTTGCACAGCAAAATCCATGCCTTCCCAAGGACTCTCAAAGTCAAATGTCCGGAAAGCCTGGGGAAGTTTGACAGGCTCATAAACAACCCGCCCTTGATCTTCATCATAACGAACCTCAACATATCCCGTGAGAGGAAAATCCTTGCGCAAAGGATGTCCCTCAAATCCATAATCCGTTAGAATTCGCCGAAGGTCAGGATGATCATCAAAGGGTATACCATAAAGGTCAAAAACCTCTCTCTCCCACCATCCTGCGCTGCTATAGACGGATGTGACTGAAGGAACAGGAACGCCCTCCTCTACCTCAACCTTGATTCGCAGACGGATATTATGGGAAAGGCTTAGAAGGTTATAAACAACCTCAAATCTAAGATCTCGCCCTAAATAATCGACCCCACAAACATCCATGAGTTGAGAGAACTG
The DNA here is from genome assembly GCA_013287665.1 of Alphaproteobacteria bacterium. GTDB lineage: Bacteria > Pseudomonadota > Alphaproteobacteria > UBA9655 > UBA9655 > UBA9655. The sequence continues at coordinate 4,851 of JABDDK010000003.1, read as the reverse complement.
TAAGGTTTCGGAGTCTCTAAGATATAGCAAAACTCTGGCGATTGATGCGCGTTCAACAGTCATCATCAGTTCATTAAAGTCAACGGACCACGAAAGAATGTCGGTGCCGATCTCATCGGCAATCATTGTCCCCAGCTCTTTAAGATCTTGAGATGCCATGCTATCTAACCCCGCGCAAAATGTTTTTCACGGCGTATTTTACGTTGCAGTTGCAAAATGCCATAAATCAAGGCTTCAGCCGTTGGCGGGCACCCTGGCACATAAACATCAACAGGAACAATACGGTCACATCCTCGCGTGACGGAGTACGAGTAGTGATAATACCCCCCACCATTAGCACAAGATCCCATAGATATAACATATCGGGGCTCTGCCATCTGGTCATAGACCTTCCGCATAGGAGCAGCCATTTTATTGCAAAGCGTTCCTGCCACGATCATTAAATCAGCTTGACGCGGACTGGGGCGGAAAAAGATGCCGAATCGATCGAGATCATAGCGAGAGGCCGCCGCTTGCATCATCTCAACAGCACAGCACGCAAGACCAAAGCTTACAGGCCATATGGATCCAGATTGAGCCCATGCGGCGAGATTATCGAGTTGGGTGACAACGAATCCCCGTTGGGTGACTTCCTGTGCCATAGCGGCAAGAAGCGCATCTGGGTCCGTACCCTCCGGTACAGGCTGGACATCGTAGCCAGCTCTAAGGGATTCTTCCGTTAAAAAGGGTTTCTTTATTCCCATTCCAACGCCCCTTTACGCCATTCGTAAGCGAATCCAACAGTCAGCAAGCTCAAGAAGACAATCATAGACCAGAAACCATAAAGTCCAATCTCCTTTAAGCTCACCGCCCAAGGAAAGAGAAAGGCAATTTCTAAATCAAAAATGATAAATAAGATGGCAATCAGGTAATAGCGAACATCAAACTTCATCCGGGCATCGCTAAAGGCATCAAACCCACATTCATAGGCAGAAAGCTTCTCAGCATAAGGTTTACGAGGCCCCCGCCAAAATGAAAGTCCGAGAACAATAAGGGATAATGTAACAGCCAGAGCCATAAATACGAGAATATTAAAGTAATCAGCGAGATTGCCACTCATCGGCGTCGTCATCAATTGGCTTGTAGACTGATTCACGATCCCTTACCCGGTCTTATTTCTTAGAGACATTCATACAACGAATCAGGTGAATTGAAAACATCTAATGTTGGAATTTAAATGGCAAACCAAGGGAAATGTTTATAATAATAAGAATTTACTTGCAATTTATAATGCAATTGATTATTTAATAAGCATTAATAACGCTGGTACTTATATATTAAGGAGAATTAAAATGCAGACGACTTTATTAAAGACAATTAGACTTGCACTTGTTTGTGGAGCAACACTTGTACCTATGAGTGAAGCTTATGCAGGATGGAATAAAATGGTTGCAGAGCTTAATGAGATTTCTGAGCAATCGCAATCATCACTAAGGCAACTTACCAATGACAAAGTTGAAGGGAAACGTCCTGACAAAAAATGGATAAAGCGTCGTAACCTTTTAAATAACCTTGATTTAAACTCATTCAAAAATTTAGATGATTTAAAACGATACTTGGACGACAGAATTAGTTTTGAGCCATATAAGGAAGCTCTTATTCCCATGATGCACTTCCTTGACCCCTCTTCACTAAGAGCATTTGCAAAAACCCATAAGGCAGCAGTGCCTATGGTTGCTAGAGAACTTCGAGATCGAATTAAACGTCTTGGAAATAAAGTGCGATCCCAAGATGCTGAAGACGGTTATTTTTTAAACGGTATGTTCGTGATAAAGAAGATATCGTATATACCTCTACCTCCAGCTCAACATCAACCTACAGAAGAGCTGCAAGAACTCACAGCCTGCGTCTTACCAATGTTGACTGTTAGCTTGCTTTCCAATGAAGAAAATCCCTTGCTACGTCTTCAAGCAACCTCTCTTATTCTTAATGAGGAGTTGAGACGCAGCAACCCGGTCCAATTACCTCTTTATGTTAAGAATACCTTTAATGCGGCTTTCTTGAAACCGAGTCTTTCTCAATTTCTTGAAGACGTGTGTGTTCAACCAGTCATTCAAAAGCTATCGAGCACTCAAGACTCCGAACTGAGTGTTGAAGATTCTCAATTGCTGAACACCTGCCATGCAATGGTTGCTTCTCTGAGAATGACAAACGGGTCACGAACTCTAGATGACGTTAGAGTAGCGGCTAACGCACTAAATAGTATTACGTATTTTGGTGATTACCCAACATCATTACGAGATAAAGTTATGAGTAATCTCGTCAATAGGCCTTATGAAATTGAATATGAGCCTGCATTTACGGGTGGAAATCTAGTTAATCTTGGAGAAACTCATTCCCGCTCAAAAGAAGAAAAAAGTCAAGATTTTGATATACTTCAAAAGGTATTTCATCATGCATTTCATTTTTTAGGTGGCGATGAGCCCAATGATTTCACGGATATGTCGTGTGGCGTAACTAACTATACCTCCTGGAGTTTGTGTCGTCCGGCGCTACGTAGTGAGAAACAAGCTGAAATGTTTAAAAAACGTGATTTAGATAAGTTTTTCAAATAACTCACGTTTTATATCCCCCTCTTCTTTATAAGGAGGGGGATATATTTATCTATACAAACATAAGGCACTATTGATATCATCAGAAATATATGGTATACTATAAATATACTGCAGGAGACTTCAGATGATTACAGTAACTCGTTTGATAACTTCATTAGGTTTAATAGCACTTCTTACATCAAGTGCCACTGCTGATAAGTTTGGTCAAATACAGTCTGCACTTTCAGGGCAACCTCAACAAATTCAAAGAGGCACGCCGATGCAGCCTCATATACAAAGAATTCCTCAACAAAATGTTGGAAATATCCACAATAGGGCATTGGAAAACAATAAAAGACATTCTCAAGTCCAAAATGTTCCTCACCAACACGGTCAAGGGCATCACATGAGAAACGATGGATTTCATGTTGAATTTAACAACCAGCATGGTAGAGGACACTTTGAGAGATTCCACCAGTTTTATTATCCTTGGGGAGCTTACCCCTATACATACTATAATCAGTCGGCTCCAAGCGATGAAGATACAACCGAGGATCAAGCCGTTCAGGAAGAGCAGACTCAAACGCCCCATGCGGTCCAACCTAAAATAATCAAGATTTTACCTGATGGAACGATCATTAATCCAGGCGCCCCTTCATCTGATGCAGACAAAGACAAGGCAAACGATGGGCAATACTGAAGGTTATAAGGATTAGGGTTTGTAAAGAAAATCAGGTGGCTACTTCACCTCTCCCCTGCGTGGGAGAGGTCGACGCAAAGCGTCGGGTGAGGGGGTGGTCCGTTCAGTAAGATTCTCTGTTTATTAGAAAGTATATAGATATCCATAATCCTTAATGTCTGCTGTATTTGTGTTGAATACCCCCTCACCCGACTCTTCGAGTCGACCTCTCCCACGCTGGGGAGAGGTGAAAGAACTAATCCCCTACCTCCGCCTTTAAATCAAACGCCGCCTTGAGGAGTGCCTTCGTATAGGGCTCTTGAGGATTTGTGAAAATATCATTCGCCGAGCCGCGCTCGACAATTCGTCCATTTTTCATCACAAGAACATCATGACTAATTGAGCGAACAATGGCTAAATCATGGCTGATAAACAGATAGGATATGTTGTGTGTTGTCTGTAAGTTACGCAACAAATCTATGATATCAACTTGAACGGACCGATCTAGGGCTGACGTGGGTTCATCTAGAACAACAAGTTTTGGCTTCAACACGATGGCTCTGGCGATGGCAATACGTTGTCGCTGCCCCCCTGAAAACTCGTGGGGGTACCTGTGACGAACCAAGGGATCAAGGCCAACTTCTCTCAAGGCATGAATAACCTGTTGATCCCGTTCAAAGGCTGTTTTCCCCAGCCCATGGATCTCAAGTCCTTCGGCAACAATCTGTCCCACACTCATTCTGGGACTTAAGGAGCCATATGGGTCTTGAAAGACGACTTGCATTTCCCGCCTCAAAGGCCTCATGGCTTTCCGGGAGAGCCCTTGAATGTCACGCCCATTAAAATCAATTGTTCCTTGACTGCTCTGAAGCTGGAGAAGCGCCATTGCAAGTGTCGTCTTACCCGATCCACTTTCACCGACAACGCCAAGTGTATGCCCATCTTTGAGTGTTAATGACACATCATCGACGGCCTTAATATCTCCGACTTTTCGGCGAAGAAGTCCTTCTCGAATATCAAAGTGAACCTTGATGTTGTCGGCTTTTAGAAGAATGGGGGCATCAACGGACGCAGGAACAGCTCCCCCTTTCGGGAAGGAATCAATTAAATGCTTGGTATAGGGGGATTTTGGATTCTTGAACAATGTGTCCTTATCAGCAGATTCAACGACATGACCATCTTGCATAACCACAACTCGATTGGCCATTTTACGGACAATTCCCAAGTCATGGGTGATCAACAACATGGCCATTCCCAGCTTCTTTTGGAGGTCCTGGAGCAGGTCTAAAAGTTGTGCCTGGATGGTTACGTCCAAAGCCGTCGTAGGCTCGTCAGCGATCAGAATTTGGGGCTCACACGCCAAGGCCATGGCGATCATAACCCGTTGACGTTGTCCCCCGGAAAGTTGGTGGGGATAGGCTTGCAGACGGGATTCCCCATCATTAAACCCTGCCATTTCAAGAAGTTTTATGCACCGCTTTTTAGCTGCATCGCCTGTCATTCCTTTATGGACCTGAAGAACTTCGCTAATTTGCTTTTCAACATTATGAAGAGGATTCAACGACGTCATGGGCTCTTGAAATATCATCGCAATCTTGT
>JABDDK010000002.1 GCA_013287665.1 Alphaproteobacteria bacterium | reverse complement strand
GAACCCCTCACCCGCCGCTGCGCGTCGACCTCTCCCACAAAGGGGAGAGGTGAGGGCTAGCGTCTTCCCTTTATGACTGTGTATACAAATGGCACAGCGTAGAGTGTAAAGAGAGTTCCTCCCAATAAACCTCCCACGAGAACCCAGCCGATTTGTTGACGGCTTTCAGCGCCCGCACCTGATCCTAAAGCAAGAGGAACGGCGCCGAGTACCATCGCACCTGTGGTCATCAAGATGGGTCTCAGACGCATGGAGGCGGCCTTTAAGGCAGCATCCCTCACAGAGAGTCCTTCGTCCTTTTGCTTGTTCGCAAATTCGACTAGCAAGATTCCATGCTTCGTAATGAGCCCCACAAGGGTGATCAGTCCCACCTGGCTAAAGATATTGAGAGTGCTTCCCGTAAGGTAGAGGGCGAGAAGGGCGCCAGCCATTGAAAGGGGCACTGTCACCATGATCAAAAGAGGATCGAGCAAGCTTTCAAACTGAATGGCGAGCACCAGATAGATGAAAAGAAGAGATGCCATAAACATCAGGTACATTTCACCTTGAGATTCCATAAATTTACGTAAATTACCGACAGGCTCCATTTGGGCTGAGGCAGGAAGAGTTTCCTTAACAGCTGCTTTTAGCAAGGTTACAGCCTCTTCCGTCCGACAAGCTGGAGCAAGATCAGCATTGATCGTTGCTGATCTCATTTTATTGAGATGCCTGAGTTCAGCTGGAATCGCGAGTTCTTTCAATGTGATAAGGTTGCTCAACGGGATAAGACCAAACTTATCATCAGAGCCCTTCTTATTTGGATCTTCACTTGCATCCTTAGGCGGTTCAGACTTCACATAGAAATTCCCAATATCGCTATAGTCCTGCTTGTGCCGTTCTTCACCTTGAACAACGATATCGTAATGTCTTCCGTCCTTTTCGAAAGTGACAGGCCGAGAGCCACTTAACATGACCTCTAAGGTTCGGCCAATGTCGGAAACTTTGACTCCCAATAAGGCAGCCTTGTTGCGATCAATCTGAACCGAGAGCTGGGGCGTTGCAAGATAGAGGTCATGACTGACGGTTTCAAAACAACTGGATTCCTTCAGTTTTTTGACGAGCTTGTCGAGATCCTTCTCGAGATCTTCATATGAGCCAGAGGTTTTAATGCCCATCTGAAGACCCGATTGACCCCCTGACATAAGGCTTCTCATGGGGAAGACGAAAGGCTCAATTCCAGCAATTTCCTTTGTCTGCTTTCTGAGGTCATCAATGACTTGGGATTGGCTGCGCTTGCGCTCAGACCAGGGGGCAAGAGTAATGCCACCAAAGATTCCAGTGCGATCGGTTACCGAAAAGACGCCTGTTTTTTCAGGGACATCCTCCAGCAATTTTTCAATAACAGGCGTATATTCTGACATAGAATCAATGGTTGAGCCTTCAGGGCCTTGGCTAAACGAAAAGACAACACCTTGGTCCTCTTGAGGCGCAAGTTCGGAAGGGAGCTTATAAAAGGTGAACACCCCTCCGACGAGAACAAATACCAATATGCCTGATAACACCTTAGGAAAAGAGAGGGCTTTGATCAGGCTCTTTTGATAGGCGGACGCGATGCTTGAGATAAAGGTTTCGATGCGCGTTGAAATCCAGTTGTGGCTTTCCTTATCCTTAGGCTTCAGGAGCTTTGAGCACATCATGGGTGAGAGCGTCAAAGCGACAAGACCAGAGATTAGAACGGCTCCTGATAGGGAGACAGCAAACTCTGCAAAAAGCTTTCCTGTCAGCCCTTGAACGAAAGCAATCGGAGCATAAACAGTTGCGAGAGTCAGCGTCATAGCGATCACAGCAAATCCGACTTCTCGAGCCCCTTTAAGAGCCGCATCATAAGGTTTGAGGCCTTCCTCAATATGGCGGTGGATATTTTCAAGAACAACGATGGCGTCATCCACAACAAGACCAATGGCAAGAACCATCGCAAGCAATGTGATTGTGTTGATCGAACAATGGAAGGCATACAAAAACGCAAACGAGCCTATCAATGACACCGGGATGGTCAGCAGCGGAATGATGGCCGCCCGGGGTGAGTGTAAGAAGAATAGAATAATGAGCAGTACAAGAAAAGTTGCTTCAAATATCGTATTTTGTACAGCATTAATAGAAGCCTTAATAAATACAGAAAAATTATATCCGCTCTCAAAAACCATACCATCCGGAAGGTTGTCCTTGAGCTGGTTAAAGAGCCCGGCAACAGTTTGAGAGATGGCAAGAATATTTCCACCCGCCATTTTCTGGAGCCCGATAAAGACCGCAGGCTTTTTATTGTAGCGAGGAAGCCATTGATTTTCACCCGATTCCTTGTCGAGCGTTACGGTCGCAACATCCTTCAGATGAACCACATGACCATTCATGCTTGTGAGGACAAGTTCGCCCATTTCTTGAGGCGTGTTGAGCCCTGAGCTTGTGATAATGTTAACGTGCCGTTTTCCTTTAACAATGTTGCCAGATGAGACTTCCTGTGTGTTTTGCTCAAGCGTCTCAAGGACATCAGTGACGGCTAAATTATAGGCCTTCAATTTCTCCCGATCGAGGCGCACTTGCATGGTTAACGGATTTCCGTAAATGAGAACGCCACCTACACCAGGCAAAGACTCAAAGGCACCCTTAAGGTTGCGGACAGCGTAATCATAAAGCTCAAGTTCATTATGGTTAGGGCTTGTCAACATCAGGAACATAAAGGAGTCCTGTTTCCCGGGGCTTTTCTTGACGATTGGATCTTTTGCTTCCTCAGGCAAGCTATCAAGCACCTGGGAAATCCGCTCCCGCGTATCAGAGGCCGCTTCACTCATGGAAGCGCCACCACGGAAATAAAGAGTGATTGCACTTTTGCCTGTTCTGCTCGAGGATTCCATGTAATCAAGATTTGACAATCCTGATAAAGCTTCTTCGAGACGCGTCGTAATTCTCGACTCCACGATAGGAGCAGCAGCACCCGGATACATGGTTTCAACAGCGATGATCGGCTCTTCCACATCCGGATATTGCTGCAGGCTGAGATTCATGTAGGACAGAAATCCCACAATGATAATCATCAAACTGAGCGCCATCGAAAATACGGGACGCTTGATTGCTATGTCAGTAATAAACATGGTTATTTTGCCTTTATAAGTGACCCATCATGAATCTTACCTTGACCCTCAATGACGATCTCATCGCCCTTTTTGAGGCCAGTTAAGACTTCAGCAAGGTCCGCTGTACGGTTACCCAATGTAATCTTTGTGAGGACGGCTTTGTCCCCAACCTTTTTGTAGACATTTACGCTGTCTGGTCGAACCACAAGTGTTTGCTCAGGGATCAACAAGGCAGCTTCCTTGCTGACGGGAGTTGCGATGCGAGCTTGCGCATATAGGCCTGGAATCAACGTTTCGTCTTTATTCTCAAAGGTTGCAAAGACTTTGACGCTCCGTGTTTTCTCATTAACGGAGGGTTCAATCGCTTCAATCGTTCCCTCAAATATTTTGTTAGGGTAGACATCCGTCGTTGCTTTAACCTTATCGCCTTTTTTGATAAAGGGGATGTCCTTTTGCGGGATTTGAAAGGTCAAGCGGATGGGTGTGATGTCTTGAATCCGCACGAGTTCATCACCCTCGATGACGTAAGACCCCTTACAAACCTTACGGTCAGAAAGCACACCATCAAAGGGCGCACGAATTTGGGTTTTCTCAAGTTCTTCTTTTGCAAGGTCCAAATCGCCTTGATCGGACTTCACCTTTGCTTCTACATTCTCCAGATCTTGGGGGCTGATAAACTTTTTTAGAGTGAGTGTTTTCTTTCTCTTTAACATGCTTTGACTGAGGTGAAGAGCCGCTTCCGCCTTCATGACGGCAGCCTTTTGTTCCTTATTGTTAAGCGTAAATAAGACTTGATCAGGTTTCGCTCGATCTCCATCTTTAAAGGAAACGTCAGCAATGCGTCCCGCAATCTCTGATTTTAAGACGACATCGCTATATGGCGTGAACGTTCCAATGCCCGTGATGTCTTGAATTAAAATACCCTCCTTAACGACGGTGAGTGTAACAACCTGTGGCTTTTCCTCAGCGTAGGCGGGAGAAACAAGGATGAGTAAGATAAAAAGAATGCGCAACATCTTTATGTCCTTTAAGGAAGGGGTGAGTTTAGTTTATAGTCAAGAAAATGATAGAGGTAAATAACCATGTTTCTTATCGATAGTCACTGCCATTTAGATCACGAACCTATGGCGAGTGACATAAATGCAACACTTATGCGGGCTAAGGAGAAGGGTGTCAAGGGTTTCCTGACCATTGGGACAGACCTTTCAAAGATACCATTACTGGCTTCCATTGCAGAAAATAACGATGATGTTTTTGCAACACTTGGTGTTCACCCCCATGAGGCAGAAAAGACACTTCCTGAAAAAGAGCTGTATAAGGTTCTAACACAGGAGTCTCAGCATCCTAAAATGGTCGGATTTGGGGAAACGGGTCTCGATTATTATTATACGCACAGTCCTGTAGAGATTCAGAAGGCTTCCTTTAAAACCCATATTGAAGCTTCTCTCGAGTGCGATCTCCCGTTGATTGTACACACACGAAATGCGGATGAAGACACGATCGCTCTCTTGAAAGAAGTTGGCCAAGGAAAAGCGAAGGGCGTGATGCATTGCTTCTCAGGAAACGCTTGGCTTAGAGATCAAGCCCTTGAATTGGGCTTTTATATATCAGCCTCAGGGATCCTTACCTTCAACAAAGCTGAAGAGTTAAGAGAGGTCTTCAAGCACGTTCCTTTGGAGCGACTCCTCGTTGAAACGGATGCGCCTTTTCTTGCACCTATCCCCTATCGGGGTAAACCGAATGAGCCAGCCTTTGTTGTTGAAACGGCAAAGAAGCTCGCTGAAATTAAGGGTGTTGAGTATGATGTGATCATAACTCAAACAACACAGAACTTTTTAAAGCTCTTTTCAAAGGCGAGGTTTTCATGCGTGTAACGATTCTAGGCTGTGGCGCCTCCGGTGGTGTTCCTCTTATTACGGGATCATGGGGGGAGTGCGATCCGACAAATCCGAGAAACCGCAGAACACGGGCATCTATTGCCGTAGAGCAAAGTGGAACAACGATACTTGTAGATACATCACCTGATCTTAGAATGCAGTGCCTTGCGGCTGGGATTAAGAAAATTGATGCTGTGCTTTATACCCATGATCATGCAGATCACACCCATGGCATCGATGATCTCAGAGTCATGGCTCATCTGAATAAAATGACCATTCCGATCTATGGGAATTTGGAAACCCTGGATTTTCTCAAAGGACGATTTGGATATGTATTTCCTCATGATGAGCTCACGCCTGATATTTACCGAAGCTTCGTTGTGCCCCATGTTCTGGAAGGTCCCTTTGAGGTTGGGGGGATTTCGATCGTTCCTTTTCTGCAAGGTCATGGATATTCCACCTCCATTGGCTATCGTTTTGGTAAGGTTGCCTATTCAACAGATGTGGTTGAGCTTGAAGAGGCTTCCTTTAAGGCGCTTGAGGGTATTGATGTGTGGGTGGTCGACTGTATTACGATGGATCCCCGGCCCACTCACGCTCACCTTGAAAAGACACTGAGTTGGATTGAACGCGTGAAGCCTAAACGGGCCATCCTCACTCACATGTCCTCGCTTCTTGATTATGATAAGCTGAAGAGCCTGCTGCCTGAAGGCGTTGAGCCGGGGTATGATGGATTGGTTTTTGAGGTTTAGAGGGAAGTCTTCGCCTCTCCCACACAGGGGAAAGGTGAAGACTGCACAATTCTTGACTCAAGTTTATTGAAAATAGCGCTCTTCTGCCCTGAGCTCATCATAGATCTGGGTGAGAGACTTTAGCATATGATGGGTCAGCTCAAGTTCGAGCCAAGTTTGAGCCATGAGTTGGTCGACTGTTTTCATTTGGAAGATTAGTTGTTGAGAAATACGCTCAAGTTGCGCTACTTTGACGTTAGCCATGATTAACTCCTTGGGTTAGTTAGTTGTGGTTAGTGGCGTTCAAGTGTTTTGACCACTTGGGCGCCACGCATCACCGGATGCAGGCATTAGAATATTCCTATTTTAATGAAACGCAAGATGGAAATATACAACACAGGGTTGCAATGATGACACATGAAAACACATCCCCTGTCATCCTGCTTTCACAGGAATAACAGGAGAAGATGAAAGATTAATAAGTGGACACGATAGTTAGAGTTCCGTTGTTTAGGTGAGGCTCATAAGCCACTATTCCTTCGCTTCGTTTAAACTGCAAAGACTTCAATGCTTCCTCTCTTACCGTAGGATCAACTTCGGAGCTGAGATAATATGGCCCTTCCACGGGATCAATACTGGTAAAGAGTCTATGCGGAGGATAAAGAAAGAACTTGAAAGAGATGTCTCCAGGAAGTCTTTTCTGAAGCATTTCCATTGTTATTTGTCTGTGTTTGTTGACGCGCTCAAGGATAAAGGCATACAGTGCGTTTTTGGAGGTCTCATCTAAAAGGTTGTCGACAGAAGTGTGTAAAACCGCATTTCTAAGATATTTTGCATTCCGATGCGTGACCACGCCAAGTTGCACTTCTTCTTTTAAAAACGCCTCAGAAAACTGTAAGGGAGGGAACTTTGTTAAATCTGTGTCTCTGGAAATGCTCAGTTTGTCGTCAATGGAACAAGTGAGAGAAGATTTTTCACCGAGCGTAAATTCGATCTTTGAGTTTACTTCATCTCGATGACTGTTACGGACTGTACTTTCCTTAGTATATGGATTACGGGCTCTATAAATTTTAAAGGTACCCATTACAGGGACGACCTCATCGCCTGGTGCAGAAATATCTATTGGCTCTGCAATTGAGGGTGTGGTGAGAAGGGCGCAAAGGGAAAGGCTGACGGCGATTTTATTAAACATATGTTACTCCAGTTTAAAGTTGTTACGTCTCACAGTTATACGAACAAGAATCTCCATTCGCAATACCCCTTGATACAATTAAGAGTTGGAGTATGATTATCAAATGAATATATCTTATCCCACAGCTCTCTTCCGTGGCTTTATGCGGAAATGCCCTCAATGCGGGGGAGGCAGACTATTTGAGGGGTACCTTACGCCTCTTAAGTCGTGTTCAGTTTGTGCCTTGGATTTTGAGCCGCTTAAGGCCGACGATGGTCCGGCCTATATTACAATGGGGCTTGTTTGTGTGTTCCTTGTTCCCTTCTTCTTTATTATGCAAGCGCGGTATGAGCCCCCATTGGGTGTGGCCTTAGTCATAAGCCTTCCGCTGACGATCATTGTTATCCTGGGCTTGTTGCCCCTCGTGAAGGGTGCCTTTATGGCTGCTTTGTGGAAGAGTCGGGGCTAGGACGCCATCACGGCGCCAATGTGCTTTTCCCCGCGCTTGCGCGCCAAGTCTTCTTGATACTGACGGTGGCGGGCGCTCTTTTTCTGAGCATCAGTGAGCTTAGCGTAGCAATGCGGACAAGAGACGCCGCGCTCATAATGAGGTGATTTGGTATCTTCTTCTGTGATGGGATTGCGGCATCCGTGGCACAGGTCATAGTGACCCAAGTTAAGTCCGTGTCCGACCGCAACACGATTATCAAAGACAAAGCATTCCCCTTCCCAGAGGCTTTTCTCTTTGGGAACGCTCTCGAGGTATTTGAGAATGCCCCCCTTAAGGTGGTACACCTCTTCAAAGCCTTGAGATAGCATGTAGGAGGATGCCTTTTCACACCGAATGCCACCTGTGCAGCACATGGCTACTTTGCGGATTTTGGATTTATCAAGGGTTTTCACATACTCGGGAAATTGAGTAAATGAAGTGGTTTTGGGATTGTGAGCTCCCCGAAATGTCCCAATCTCAACCTCATAATCATTGCGGGTGTCAATCAGAAGGACGTCTGGGTCTGAAATCAAGTCATTCCAGTCTTTTGGATCAACGTATGTTCCAACTGTTTCAGAAGGATTGACGGGAGTCCCAAATGTCACGATCTCTTTCTTAAGGCGCACCTTCATACGGCGGAAAGGCATTTCATCGGACCAAGATTCTTTATATTCAAGGTTATCAAAGCGTGTCAGAAGAAATTGTTTAAGCTTATCAATGGCTTCCCGAGAGCCCGCGACCGTTCCATTAATACCTTCTTCTGCTAACAGAAGAATCCCCATAATTCCAAGCTCATCACAAAAAGCCTTGAACTGAGGTTGTAATGCCTTGAAGTCGGGGAGGGGGGTAAATTGATAAAGGGCTGCAACGATAATGTGAGACATGGCATTCCGCATTTGAGTTAAAGTCTGATTGAAAATACATTAGACCGAAAGGAAGACGCAAGTGAAAATAATAATGTTAGGGTTGTTTATTGACATAGGTAAAAAAGCCGCTTAGGTTGATCTTTATAGTAATGAGTACAAGGAGTTTAATATGCGTTCTATATCATTCAAGAATAATCTTATGTTCATGGCCTTTGTCCTTCTCATGGGAGTTTCCCAACTTGCCTTTGCAGGAAAAGATAAAAAGACCCCCCCCAGTGAAGATGATCAGAAGCAAACGGTATCAAAGAAGAGACCTATCGTCGAACTAGAGGATGCAGAAGAGAGCCCGTTTCCTGAAAATATGAAATGTTTGTTGGAGATGTTAAAAAAAGATTCGAAAGAAGACATTGCTTGGCTAGAAAAAAGTCTAAAAGATCCCGATCCTAAAAAACGTGAAGAGGATATAAATTATTTTTTCGCTATGCAAAGAGAAGGGGGGAACGATCTTATTGCTTACGTTTATCAGGACGGTTTTTTGATAGCCTCAAACGAATATTGATAATATACTTAAATCGTAGCATGACATTTGTGAGGCACCATCACCTCTCCCCTTGTGGGAGAGGTCGCCTGAAAGGCGGGTGAGGGGTAAGCCGTACGCAATGTTCTTTGACATTTCATTAAAGTTATATTTCCCCCTCACCCGACGCTGCGCGTCGACCTCTCCCACTCAGGGGAGAGGTTATGTCCTCTTGCTTTATTCCTAATTTTATGGTTAAATTCTTGTTGATTTACAGAGGCGTATAAGGGTGGCATACCCCTCATTTTAATTAGAAGCCACCATAAGGACATAAAACAAATGAAGATTTCTCTTTTAAGAACCGTAAGCTTTGTTGCCTTTTTGGGGGCTGCGACGCCAGCCATGGCAGCAGATCCAGTTGTGGCGACAGTAGACGGAAAAAATTATACCTACTCTCAAGTGATGGAAACAAAATCAGCACTTCCAAAGCAATATCAATCAGCGCCGGATGACAAGATTTTTCCAGTTCTTCTCAATCAAATTGTAGACACATACTTAATTAATAAGGCTGCACAAGCTTCAGGTATTGCTGATACACCAGATGTCAAAAAGTCTCTTGAAAAGGCTAAAGAAGAGATCGTTGCCCAAGCGTTTCTATTTGGTAAGGTTAAGGACAGCATTACGGATGCAGCTGTAAAAGCAAAATATGATGAAGTCATTAAGAAGTTCCCTCAAGAAAAGGAAGCGCACATTCGTCACATCCTTGTGGATAACAAGGAAACAGCAATGGCAGTTATTAAGGCTTTGAAAAACAACGGCGATTTTAAAAAGCTCGCACAATCAAAGTCGAAAGACTCGACAGCTGCTGAAGGCGGTGATTTAGGATTCCTTCGTAAAAGTGAATTGCCACAAGAGCTTGGTGAAGCAGCCTTTGCTTTGAAGGCCGGGTCCTATAGCACAGAGCCTGTGAAGACAGACTTTGGCTGGCATGTTCTCATGGTTGAAGAAGTTCGCGATGCGAAACCTCCGAAGTTTGATGAAGTCAAGAATGAGTTGAAGACACTCATGACTCAAGAAGCAATCGTTAAAATTGTTAAAGAACTCAGGAAAGGTGCTGATGTTAAGCTCTTTGATAAGAACGGCAAACCAATGCCACTTGAAGAAGAGAAGAAGCCAGAGGCACCAGCTGCGGCTGCGCCAGCTGCTCCTAAGGCCCCGGAAGCACCATCTGAAAAGAAGTAAGTGGCACCTTCACCTCTCCCCTTGTGGGAGAGGTCGCCCCTTTCGAGGCGGGTGAGGGGTATTTCCGCGCGGTAAGACTCTCTGTTTTTTATGGATCTTATTCTAAAAATCGATAAACTTAATCAATAATGTCTGTTTGCACTTGTGTTGACGGACCCCTCACCCGATCCTTCGGATCGACCTCTCCCACAAGGGGAGAGGTGAAGTTCACTTCATATTAAAGATAATCGTTTTCTTATGAGTAAAGTGCTCAAGCATCGCTTCAAGAGAGGCTTCTTTCCCAAGGCCAGATGACTTCACACCACCGTAAGAAAGTCCCGGTTGAACAACGACGTTTTGATTGACTTGGACAAAACCAGCCTCCAAAGCATGAACGCCCTTTAAGGCACGCTTAAGATTGTTCGTCCAAATCGTTGCTGCAAGGCCGTACTCTGAGTCATTAGCCTGACGAATGGCCTCATCGAAATCTGTCCAGGGTATCAGGGCTGTTACAGGTCCGAATATTTCCTCTTGGCAGAGTTGGTGGGAGTTGGGAAGGCCGGTAAATAAGACGGGTTGGACAAATAATCCCTTAGATAGTTTTGCGTCAGTCGGCAGGGCAGAACACGTGTGAGCGGTTCCGTCGGCTTTACCAATCTCAATATATTTCAATATCTTAGCGTATTGCCCCTCAGAGATGACTGATCCTATATCCGTTTCAGGATCCATAGGGTCACCCATCTTCATGCCATTGAGCTTCTTCTTCATCGCCTCGAGAAAACGATCAAAAATGGACTCATGAACAAAGATGCGACTGGCAGCAGTGCAGCTCTGGCCTTGACGAGTGAAGCGCATACTCGTTAGGGCACCATCGACTGCTTTTTCTAAGTCAACATCTTCACAGACGATCATCGGGCTTTTTCCGCCAAGCTCAAGTGTCACAGGAATCAACTTCTGACTTATATTCTTGTAAATTGTCTTGCCGGTTTCAACGGATCCCGTGAAAGTGACCTTATCGATTCCCGGGTGCTTGACGAGAGCCTCCCCCGTTGTAGGGCCATCGCCAGAGATCATGTTCAACACGCCAGGAGGAAGTATGGTGTTCATCAACTCCGCTGCTCTGAGCACTGTATACGGAGCTTCCTCAGCTGATTTAATGACGACCGTATTGCCTGCGACAAGGGCTGGTGCAACTTTGAGCGACATGAGGAGGAGGGGTACGTTCCAGGCAATAATGGCCCCCACAACGCCCAAGGGTTCACGAATCGTCAGAGTCAGCATGGTATCGCTATAAGGAACCGTCTCGCCTTTGAGTTCAAGGCCAAGCCCCCCATAAAAGCGGAAGCAATTTGCAAATATCTTTGTTTCTACTTGGCTTTCAGTGCGGAGGGCCTTGCCCGTCTCAAGCGTCATAAGACGTGCGAGTTCGTCTGCATGTTCCTCAAGAAGATCCGCACACTTTGAGACAAGATGCCCCCGTTTTGCCGCATCCATATGGCGCCAGTCGTGTTGGGCTTTGCGGGCAGTTTGAACGGCTAAGTCCACATCGGCCTCATGAGCTTCTGCGGCCTCTCCAATCACGTCCATGGTAGCAGGATTAATGACAGGAAAGGATTTCTTACTCAGAGGGGCAACGAGCTTTCCCCCAATAAGAAGTTTATTATTCAAGCGCTTAACGAGATCGTAAGGTGAGGATGTCATGAAATCTCCATTTTTTTATTTGAGAAATGATCTCAAGTATCAATGGAAATGTAAAGAGAGTTGATAAAACAAGGACGGAGCTAAAATAAGTTCAATTAAGATTTTATTTTAATCCCCGTCCTATTATTAGAGTATCACAGGATAAATAATAATTCAAGTTTTATTTTTGAATATATTTTTGAATATTTGGAAGGCGAGTTTTTTACTAAACACGCCTATTGGCGTCATCCCCTCGTTCGCGAGGATGACGCGTGTGGGGTTTATTATTGGTGATTAATACTGATTTACAGGCATGAAAAAGGACGGAATCTAATTTAAGCACAATCACGATACTTAATTAATCTCCGTCCTTAATTATATAATAACATAAAATAGAAATAAGTCAAGTAAATATATTAAAATATATTAAAAAAAATGAAATAAATAGGGTATGTCTAGTCATTAGCTTTGGGGAGGTTGTTCTGAGGTTAAAGTTTGTTTAAGAATAGAAGATGGTTAGAGTCAAATAAGGAGTTAAGTTGTGTCCCTCTTTTCACTGTTTAAATTTGTTTTATTCCTGAGCTTGTTTTTTGGGTCGACGCACCCCGTGACAGCGGGGCGTTCTAACGAAGAGATTAAATCTCTTGAGGAAGATATAGCCTCCAGGAAAGAAAGGAGAAGGGCAGATGTTGTTCTTCTTGAGAAGATAAGGATGGGACTTGTGAGTTTAGTTCCAGTGAGAAATGGGAGTCTTGGGAAATAATTTATAAGCAAGGGAATACAGCATCACGGACGGTAATGCGAGGTCTGATATTTGAAACCCTCAAACTTTCACCGCGACGAGTACCCCAACATGCACTGTCACCAACGTCATGGCCTGAACCATGCTCTCTTTGATAATCTTACTTCCTCGTTGACCAACAAGGAAGCAGCAGCATATTCGTTGACAAAACGACAGCTGAACCCTATGTCTTTATAAGCTATGTTAACTAGAGAGTACTTAAAATGACACAAAATATTAAATATATTTCTCTGATCACCCTATCTCTTCTAGCAAGTTCATCCTT
The DNA here is from genome assembly GCA_013287665.1 of Alphaproteobacteria bacterium. Classification (GTDB taxonomy): domain Bacteria; phylum Pseudomonadota; class Alphaproteobacteria; order UBA9655; family UBA9655; genus UBA9655. The sequence goes on along the minus strand of JABDDK010000002.1, from coordinate 81,949 downwards.
GTTAAAGGCCTTTGATCCTCTGACAGCGAGTCCTGAAGACCTTCAAAAAAAGATTGGGAAGGTAAAGCTAAAAATAGAGTCGAAAAGGCTTTCTTCTGAAGAGATTGAAGCTAGAACAACGCAACTCCAGATATTAAGTGCGCTCAGTGACCGTAAGCTTTCTCCGGAAGAGGCTCTGAGAGACTATAGAAGCAACAAGGCATTTAGATCAACGCTTCATAAATTTGAAAAAGCTTTTCGGGTGACTCACGGAAATGTCCTTCTCTTTGAAGGGGATCTTTTTGAAAAGGTGATATCTAACGTCGTTGATATGGAGCACAAAAAGGACAGAGTCAGATTTATATATAAAGACCAATACGGTAATCATGGGGACGAGGGTTATTCTACGGATGGAACGCCGGTCGGGATTCTTCATGATTATTGTAGCGGTGGAGCTAGTTCACAGGTGCCATATTCGGTCGAGAAAAGCCCATTAACATCTGAATTTATTCTCAACATTTTAGAGTTTAAGCCGACGCCTCTTAAGAATTTATTTATATCAAAAAATGGGAGAACGGCTTTTCGTGTCAAAGAGGTATTTGGCACTAAAGGTGCTGACGTTTACTTAAAAAAAGAAGAGACTGGTTGGGTCAGCAGAGATAGAGATACAGAGAGATTTGAGCATGAGGGTGTCTATTTTTCAAACGGTACGTATGAAGTCTGTTTTACACCAAGTCGGTATAGTTCTCGTTGGAATTCCCGTAAATTTTTAAATCCCAAAATTGATGTCAGTACTTTTGTGAGTAACGATCCCCATTATCAAGAAGCTATGAAAAAGAGATGTGTTTATGACCTTACCAAAGCGCCCGAAGCCGTCATCAAAACAATCGAAAGAGGAATGCGACCCAAGGCCCTATCTGAGGTTGGCTTCCTAAGACCTGAACAGCGACTATTGGATGTTATTGCCCAGGATAGGGAAATCATCGCAAGCTATGGCTTAACGCCTCAAGAACTTGTTGAACCGCTTCTTAAGGTAGAGTTCTTGCGTGGGTTGTTGGATAGAATTTTTATCTTTGATAAGACGTATTATTACATAAGTTTTGTAACAGCTCATGGGGGACAAGTATTCCCCTTTGGAAGTATTCAAAAAGAGGATGATTTCTTTGAGAATCAGGGAGATACAATGGTGACACTGCATAGACTAGGAGAACCCGAAGAAGATAACAGAAGACCGATTATTGCGACCATAAAATATGAAAGCATGGTTCCGGTTATGTTATACAAATGGGGTTTTCTAGAGGGGCCAGGGCTGCCTTATCGTCTTGAACCCATTGATATTGTCGAAATGTTCTTTCCTTCTAAAATGAAAGAAGCTGGGAAGTAAGGGATTCAATCACCCTATTGGATGAAAGTTATTTGTTCTGGATTGCTGTGCCCCGCTTTATGCGGGGCTTGCAATGATGGAAACAGTATCTTAGATCTCCTCACGAACGAGCTTGGTCTTGCATTCCACTGGTGATTGTGACCACCAAGCCTTCAGAGCCTCTAATAAGCTTATCTCACACGTTGCCCCTGCAGGAACACCTTTGCTTGTGTCCTGAACCACAGTTAAAACAGGCTTTTCTGCAACGCGCGATGATCCTGAAGGTCCCTCGGGAGTCTCTTCGCTTTTTGTATCCAGTGCCGCATCCTCTGGGGGAGTCAAAACAGGCTGCTCCGCAACTTGGACGTTTTCCTGTGGCTGAGCGACTTGTTCAACCGGGGGAGACGTTGGAACACGGACTTTCGTCAAAAGATATTCGCTTTGAACTTGGTCTTCCTCTAAAGAAGCAACTTCTGTTGTATTCAAGGAGGGGTGCTCAGGAAGCTTCAGGCTCACCTGTGTCGGATCACTTTTGCTAAAGCAAAACTCGACTTCGGGTTGTCCCTTTGTCGCATAGTTGAGACATATTTTTGGTGTATCGTCTGCCGTCACCACAGCATCCCTCGGCAGTGGATGGAAACCACAAACTTTTCCATAAGCCGTTGCCGCAACAACCTCTTGTATTTTGCCTACTTTTAACCCCTCAGTGATATCCGCCATGGATGCAGTGCTAACGATCTCACTGTGAAGTTTGTCACTGCCTTCCTCGAAACAGGTTTTAATGACAGGCCCGTTGTCTATATTTGTAAAATGACAAATCGTAGGGGTTGTTGTGGAAAAAGTCGTCCGCACCACGCCCGCCTCTGTTCTCGCATATTGGGCAAAGCTAAGCTGTTCATGCGCATTCAAAGGAGTAACGTTGCGGCAATCATAGAGGGTGATATCTCCTGACTTCATACCGAAAACGGGATTTAGGCAATAATCAATGTTGAGCAGGAGCTTCTTCGGATCCACTGAAGAACAAGGTCCTCCACTGAATTTTTTAAGGTAATCCTGATACGTTTCTCCCCACATAGGCGTGTCCATAACAGCAGCCGCAGCAGGTTTGGCGCAATAAAGAAGAAGAGCTCCCATTAAAACAGTCTTGGTCGCAGGGCTCATATTTGAGCCGTATATGTTCTCTAACTGTGGCAACTGTGATTTAAAACTTTTGATACTGCTCGCGCCGCCCGATAACAACAGTAAATAGGGTTTCACATCAAAACCATCGAGATGCGCAAAGCCAACGCCGCTAAGAATCAGGAGATCACCGGGATGATCTTTAGCGCCGTTGAAGACGGCTTTAGCTGACCCTTTGATGCCTGCATTTCGGATTGAGCTTAAGCCGTCCTTTACGTCTTGAACCATATTATAATTCTGAGGAGCCTTATCGCCATCAAAACAATCCACCACAAAGAAAGATCTCATGAACTCATAAGCCAAGGAAGACCAAGTGTGGCTCTTTGATTCCTCAACCCTCGGAGCGCTTTTCGTTGCTGCAGGGAGAGGTGCCCTCACGACATCATCCTCATCAGGCCCTTCCGCCTGAAGGTGAGAGCTGAAAGCCAAAAAAGAAACTGCTGTTAAGACTGTGATTAATTTCATGATAAAACCCTTACTATAATTATACTTATTTTCTTAACCCCGGCTTTCGCAGGAGTGACAAAGATACTCTCCCATTTATACAAGCTGCTTTTTCAAACCGCAATACCCCTTCATCAAGCTAATAGCAATTCCGCGTGATAATCTGAAGTTTGGATACGTGGTTCTCAGTGGGTATTTCTTTATGGGTTCAATAATTTTTTCTTTCATATTTCTCTTTACTTTAGTGACCAGTTCTAATTCATGACTTATCAATAAATCTTTAAGCTTTTGACTGATGTATCCCCTATCTCCAAACAACCATCCTTTTAAGTTTTTTGCCATTTCTTCCACAACGGCACGGTCATCAACATTTCCGGAAGTGAGCTGAAAATCCATAAGTTCTCCTTTGTCATTGAATATTAAGTGAAGTTTAAAACCAAAAAACCAGCCCGTTGAGGTTTTTCCTCGCTTTGCAACATCTTTGAATACTTTATGCCTATAAATCCGAAATTTATAAAAAAGGATTTATAAAGGATTTATAAAACTTCTTTTCCTGCCAGATATAAAGTCTTTAACTGAGTATCTTCTGGAATAACCATCTGGGTGAGACTGACACCCCCTTGATCCACTCCATACCCCATCCCGTGGTTTGTCAGAGCTAAATTACCTGCAACCAGCGTTAAGGCGCTAACATTTCTAACCTCAGCATTTTCAATGTGAATTCCTCCATGATTTCCGAAAACCATAGGAGCTGGTTTATCGGAAACTATGACTGTAAATCTTCCTGTTGAGATTCACGCAGTTTTCTTATCTTGAGCAGAATGATCTCTTAAGATTTATAGCTAAACTGCTGCCTTAAGAAAGCCATTCCTATCTCGATGCCGGTCTGATCAATGCGATGATCACCACCGGGACGGGTTTCCAATTGAGGGGTAAGCCCTAGTTGCTTTAACTGACGTCCAGCCTCTTTAAAGGCAGAATATGGGACGCCTGTATCCTCATCCCCATGCACCAGCAAGATACTTGGTGCGTTGGCACCGGGGGTATGTACCGAAGGGGGATAAAAAGCCCCTGAATAACCGATGATGGCGCGAATACCTGGAATGTGAAACATCAGCTCGAGTGCCACCATCATCCCTTGGGAAAAACCAACCAGGGCTAAGTCTTTAGGTGTTAGTTTCCTCTCCTCCAACCATTGGGTAAGGATCTTTGCCAAAACAGGGGCTGACTTTTCCAAGCCAGGCCGTACATTGGCTGGATCAAAATCGATCCATTTAAACCACCGATAGCTGGAGGCGGATCCGTTCAGAGGTTCTAGCCCATGAGGTGCAATAAACTCTGCATTGGGTAATGCTTGCGCCCACTGATCACCGACTTTGATGATAGAATCTCCATTGGCACCATACCCATGGAAAAATACAACCAATTGTTTAGGAGTACTTCTTGATTTTGCTAACCTTTGCGGACCTGGCAACATTTAAACCTCAATTTCCTGTTTGGGATATTTTAATCGTTTGTAATACAAGACTTTAGTTTTTTCAAATCCCAAGTAAGGTTTATGATGTCCTAATGGAGAAAATTTACCTACTCGCAGAGGATCTCCCAAACTCTGTTCCAAAGTATACCCGGCGCATACCCACCGACTTTTTTGACTTTTGGAAATGCTCTGAAACCTAAGGAAACTCTGGTGCGCCCGAAGGGATTTGAACCACTAGCCTTCTGATTCGCAGCCTTAGTTTCTGCCTTTTTCTCAATCTACAGAGATTTCTGAATGTTAATTTTTCTGAGTTTTACTGGGTTTTTATCTTTTTCGATCTATCTGAGATTGATAGATTCTTTTTCTCTTGCTACCTATCTGCTACCTAGAAGCTATTTGAGAGAGAGAAATGAGATGCCTAAATTAACAAAGAAAATTGTTGAAGCGACGCAGCCGCAGAAGAAAGACCTCATCCTTTGGGACTCGGAAATCAGTGGGTTAATGTGTAAAATAACTCCTGCCGGTAAGAAAAGCTACTTCTTGTATTACCGCACTCATGACAGACGGCAACGTCGCCCTAAGATCTGTGATCATGGTATTATGAAGTGCGAACAGGCGAGAGATATTGCTCAGAAGTGGTTATTGGAGGTTTCTCAAGGGAAAGACCCATCAGCAGATAAGCAAGAACTAAGAACCTCTCCTACACTGACTGAACTGGCTGAACAGTATATGAGAGAGCATGGGCCTCGTAAAAAGGCGTCTAGCCGTAAGGAAGATCAGCGTTTGTGGAACCAGCATATTCTCCCACATTTGGGATCCTTGAAAGTGTCGTCCATATCTCGAAGCGATATCGCCAAACTCCATAATGCATACCAACATCTTCCCACCACAGCCAATCGAATCTACAGCGTCTTGTCCAAGGCATTAAATCTAGCCGAGCTTTGGGGCTATCGACCGAACCATTCCAACCCTTGCCTTCACGTTAAAAAATACAAGGAGACAAAGCGGGAGAGATTTTTGAGCCAGGAAGAGATTTTGCGATTGATGAGCTCTTTAGATGAGGAAGAAAAGTCCTGCCAAAATATATGGGCTGTTTATGCAATTCGTCTGTTGCTGATCACAGGCTGCCGGCTCAATGAGATTCTGACCTTAAAATGGGAGGAAGTGGACTATGACAATCAATGCCTCCGTCTCAGCGATAGCAAAACGGGAAAGAAACTTGTTTATCTTTCAACGATTGCTGTTGAGCTTTTAAAAACAATTCCTCAAATTGAAGGAAACGTTTACATGATTTGTGGAGAGAGAAGGGGAGCCCATCTTGTTAATCTTCAAAAGCCTTGGCAACGGGTTAGAGCGAGGGCAAATCTTGGAGACGTCCGTATCCATGACTTGCGGCACACCTTCGCTTCTATTGCAGCAAGTAACGGACTCTCTCTCCCCATCATAGGAGCGCTTCTAGGCCACAAGCAAACCCAAACAACAGCCCGCTATGCCCACCTCATCGGCCAGCCACTACTGGAAGTCAGTGAGAAGATCAGTGAGAAGATTATGGGGGGAATTTAGATGAGATATTCTCTTTAGGGTTGTATTTCGAGCTATTTGCAGCTTAAAGTGTGCGCACAGCAAATATATGCCTTTTAACCCGTAACGCCCTAAAGAGGGGCGAATAAGTATGATGATTTTGAGACGTATCAAAGTGCAACTGTGTTTTCAAGGTGTTTATGCCTTTTCTTAAGAAAACAATTCATAATTTAAATAAATGGTTCGGTAAATTCAGGCCCTTACACGTTGAGGAGCCGGTTTTAGGTAAGATCAATCTACCCATTACGCAAACTTCGTCTGAGTCAAAGCATTGTATAGCTCCTTCTCAGCTCACACCTGAAGGAAAAATATCCTTGTTTATGGAACTCTTTCAGGGTCGCAGGGATGTGTTCCCTAAGCGATGGGATAACCAAAAGACAGGAAAATCAGGTTATTCACCAGCCTGTCATAATGAGTGGGTTAGAGGCGTTTGTCGAAAGCCACAAATCAAATGTAGCGACTGTCTTAATCAAGCTTTTATCCCTGTCACACCACAAGTCCTTCGCAAACATTTTACGGGAGATGGTGTTGGTGACTCCAGACAAGATTATACGATGGGTGTTTATCCTTTGCTTAAGGATGAGACTTGCTGGTTCTTGAGTGTAGATTTTGATAAGGAGCATTGGCAGAGGGATGCAAAAGCTTATTTTGAAACATGCCGGAAGCGAAATGTACCAGCTAGTATTGAGAGGTCCCGTTCTGGCAATGGTGGTCATATTTGGATTTTCTTTAATGAGCCTATTCCCGCTTCCCAGGCACGGAAAATGGGCGCAGCCCTTCTTACTGAAACGATGGAACGCCACCCAGAGATTGGATTTGAATCCTATGACCGTTTCTTTCCCAACCAAGATACGATGCCCTCGGGAGGTTTTGGTAATTTGATTGCTCTGCCATTGCAATGCAATCCTCGGAAAAAAGGATACAGTGTCTTTCTGGATGAGAATTTTGAGCCTTATGCTGATCAATGGGATCATCTCTCTCAACTTCGACGTATGACGCTAGAAGAAGTTGTGGCTATTGCTGAAGAAGCCTCTGCGCAGGGCAAAATCCTCGGCGTGCGAATGCCTCTTGCTGAAGATGAAGAAAAGCCCTGGGATATGCGCCCCTCAAGGACAAAGCCAGATGTTCCAATCGATCAGAAGTTGCCAGAGTCTATTGAGGTTATTCTCAGTAATCAGCTCTTCATTGCCAAAAAGGATTTGCCGCCCGTTCTCATTAATAAGCTAATTCGCTTGGCAGCCTTCCAGAACCCTGAATTTTATAGTGCTCAAGCCATGAGACTTTCTACATTTGGAAAACCACGCATTATTGCTTGTGCTGAGATTTTTCCTGATCACATAGGACTTCCAAGGGGATGTGCAGATGAGGCAATTGAATTACTCACCTCCCTCAATATCAAAACAGAAATCATTGATAAAAGAAACCCTGGAACAGCGCTCAAGGTGAAGTTTCTAGGAGAGCTTACCCCTGAACAGAAACGAGCTCTTAAAGAATTAGAAAAATACGATACGGGCGTATTAGCTGCAACAACGGCTTTTGGGAAGACAGTTGTAGCAGCGAAGGTCATCGCTGCTCGTAAGACGAACACGTTGATTTTAGTGCACCGCAGGCAATTGCTGGATCAATGGGTTGAGAGATTGGGTGCCTTTTTAGACATTCCAAAAGACCAGATCGGGATGATTGGTGGTGGAAAGCGCAAACCCTCAGGCCATATCGATGTTGCCCTCATCCAAAGCCTTGTTAGGAAAAACGTTGTTGATGATATTGTAGCTGAGTATGGTCAATTGATCGTGGATGAATGCCACCATCTCTCAGCCGTCAGCTTTGAGGCCGTTGCTCGTGGAACAAAAGCAAAATATGTTCTTGGGCTTACGGCAACGGCAACGCGTAAAGACGGTCATCAACCCATCATATTCATGCAATGTGGTCCTATTCGGTTCAAGGTGAATGCTAAGCATCAAGCAACCCTACGTCCCTTCACCCATAAAGTCATTAGGCGTGAGACTCCTTTTCAACCCCAGCTATTCAATGACCTGAAGCCAACGATTCAAAAGCTTTATGGATCCATTTCTTCAAATGAAGCCAGAAACCACATGATTTTTGACGATGTTTTGAAGACCCTCCAATTGGGGCGCACTCCCTTGTTGCTTACAGAACGCAAAGACCATGCCGCAGCTTTAGCAGAGCGTTTCTCAAAGTTTTGTAAGAATGTCGTTGTAATGGTCGGAGGTCAGACTGCAAAGCAACGGGATTTAGTTAAAGCTCAGCTCGATTCTATTCCTGAAAATGAGGAAAGATTGCTGATCGCAACTGGCCGTTATATAGGGGAAGGTTTTGATGACTCTCGCCTAGATACGCTCTTCCTCACCATGCCCATATCTTGGCACGGAACTTTGGCCCAGTATGCAGGGCGACTTCATCGCCTTCACCATAGCAAAAAAGAAGTGATCATATATGATTATGTAGATTCCTCAATTCCTACATTTGCCAGAATGGCCGACAAGAGGCTGAAGGGCTATGGGAAATTGGGATATAGTTTGGGGTGAAGTGAACAAATAACCTCTAGAACAGAGATTTCGCTGGGTATAAATCCGCTATACTCAGCGGAATCTCGATTCTTGATGGAGTCTAATTTCTTTCAAAGCGGATCTAAATGTAATTAATTCAATAAGTTATTCTTACATTCAAGGTTCAACCCCTATTAAAATAATCCTTTATAAGTGAGATTCCGCTGGTTATGTTAGTTTTAAACTCAGCGGAATCGTGATTTATGACAGAATCTATTATTGGCCGGAAAGACGAGCTAGCTCTTTTAAGAAAAGTTTATGACAGGGAATTTGCTGATTTCCTTGCGGTTTATGGTCGCAGGCGTGTTGGTAAAACCCACCTTGTCCGAAACTTTTTCCAGAATCAACCTTGCGTCTATTTTGAGGCAACAGGGCTCAAGGATGGCTCACTTCATAACCAGCTTAAGTTATTTACAGAAAAGGTTTCTGAGGTTTTCTTACGGGGTGTTCCTTTGCAAATCCCCTCAAATTGGCTGGATGCTTTTAAATTACTGACAAATGCCATAGATAAAATTTCTCCCTCTCAAAAAGTTGTTTTTTTTCTTGACGCCGTCCATTGGTTTGCAACAGAAAAGTCCGGATTTATACAGGCCTTAGATCATTATTGGAAGACGCGTTGGTCAACAAAATCCAATTTAAAACTTGTGGTTTGTGGATCGGCAGCCTCCTGGATGTTAAATAACTTCATTCACGCAAAAGGAGGTCTTCACAACCGCCTGACTTCAGTTATGCCCATAAGACCCTTTACGCTTCGTGAAACAGAAGATTACCTCGTCCATCGTGGCGTCAGACTAGATCGTCGACAAATCCTTGAACTTTATATGGTTATGGGTGGGATTCCTTTTTATCTCAATGAAGTGCAACCAGGGTTTTCGGCAGCACAAAACATAAATCAACTTTGTTTCCAAAAGGATGGCTTGCTCTTTAATGAATTTTCTCACCTTTTTGCATCCTTGTTTGATGAATCTGAAGCTCATGATGAGTTGATTCACATTCTCTCCCATTCACGGCAAGGATTATCACGAGATCAACTTTTACAAAAATCGAAATTTTCCACCTCTGGAGGAACATTTAAAACACGGTTGAATGAACTTGAAGAAGCAGGATTTATAGCAAGCTTTACGCCATATGGTAATCTTAACAAAGAAACCTATTTTAAAATCATCGATGAATATGCCTTTTTTTATTTGAAGTGGATTTCCCCCGTTTCGAAAAGACTTAAACTATCTCTCAAAAATGCCGCCTATTGGGAAAGCAAAAGTCAATCTCAGTCCTGGAAAAGCTGGTCTGGTTATGCTTTTGAGAGTCTTTGTCTGAAACATATTGAGCAAATTAAGCAAGCCTTGGGGCTTCAAGTCATTGCTTCTGAAATCGGAAGCTGGCGATATATGCCAACAAACAATAAAGAATCTGGCGTTCAAATAGATTTACTTATTGACCGCGCTGATGGCGTTATAAATCTTTGTGAGATCAAGTTTTACCAAGGAAAATTTGGGATTACAAAAAGGGTATCTGAGGAAATTTCTAGAAAAGTTCAGATGTATAAACAGCATTCTAAAACAAATAAATCTATATTTGTAACGTTTATTACTCCCGATGGTGTTAAAGTTAATGAGCATAGTAAGCTCATATTAACAAATGAAATAACAGCGAACGATCTTTTTCTTTGAGACTAAGAGTATAAATACAATTTAACTGAAGGAGTCATAAGATGGGACAATTTATTGATATCGGACTTGTACTTACAATTGAAACGAATCTTAACCCTAAAACAACACAGATCTCTCCAAAGGATTTGTCTGAGGTCATCGAAAAGAACTTTAATATAGGTATGAACTTATATACCATTGATGAAAACAATCTGGATCATATCGTTTTTGGTCTAAGCCCATCCTACCTCGGTGAACCTCTTGTCAATTTTATTAAAGAGCAAGCTCAAATGAGTAAGTTGTTTCGCATATCAGATGAAGTTGCTGAGAGTTTTATGGCGATTCATGATGTTAGATCTCTTAAAGAATATCTTGAAGATAAATACCGTGATAAGTTTCAAGTATGTGATTTTGGTAGGTATCGTATAGATGAGAGTGGCCTTAGTTTCGTTGCTAAAATAGAGGCTTTGTCTTTGGCGATGGCAGGGAAAATTTTACTTGAGGAGGGTGAGGCAATCTTTGACTATTTTGAAAGAAATATCCAGTTGCAAAAACATCCTATTGCTAAAGCCATAAAAGTTCAAATAATTGGATAAATAAGAGACTTAAAAAATAAATGGGGTTAGAAAAAAATGAGTGGATTTGAATATTACGAATTTATGGCAGTTGACCGACCTCTCTCACCACAAGAAGAGGAAGAGGTTGGCAAACTATCAAGTCGAGCTCGGGTGAGTTCCAATCGGGCTATTTCTACCTATAATTATGGATCTTTTCGGGGAAATTCAGATGAAGTGCTGAGAAAGTATTTTGATGCTTTTCTTTACATATCAAATTACGGCACCAAAAAACTGGGCTTTCGCCTTCCGACGCGGCTCCTAAAGTCCCAGAGTTTATGCCCTTATGAATATGAGTATATTGTTGAAATTGAGCCCTATGAGGACGTAAGCCTTGTATTGCTTAATCTTAACGATGAGGAAGGTGGAGGTTGGATAGAGGAAGAGGACTGTGTCAGCCTTCTCGATGCGTTACTCCCCCTGAGACAAGATTTACTTCTTGGAGATCCCCGAGCCCTCTATCTCGCGTTAATTGCAGGTCAAGATCGCATAGAGGAAGAAACGTATATAGACACTCTCCCCGTTCCTCCTAATCTCAAATCCCTTACCCCTGCTCTTCAGACATTGGTTGAGTTTTTTGAAATTTCTCCTGATAGACTTAAACAGGCTATTGCTGCAAGTCCTGACATTGCTCCAGAACCATTTGATCTCACTCACTTAGGAGAGCAGGAAAAGGATATATTTCTTCAAAGAGTTCTGGAAAATGACCCCCATGTAAGGATTGATCTTCAGAACTTACTGGCTGAAAAAAGAGTGAAACGGTAGAGTTGAGGAAACATCTCTAAGGAATTCCCCGTATCCATTCAATCCATCTCTTTCCATGGGTTTTCTTGAATCCATGTGGGAGAAATATCTGATATTTCTTGTCATTTTTTTCTTCATTTACTTCATTTTCCCTTGCCAAACTTCTGCTCGAGCCTTATCAATAAGGTAGAAGTTTAATTTTATTAAGCTAAAGAAGAAACATGAAACAGACAGAGACGAGAGATAAGTATTTTCTTTCCTCTCTTTTAGAGCAATCTAAAAGGGCATACTCTGTTGTTACCTTAGTTCAAATCGCATCACTCATCACTGTCGTCGTCATTGTGGCCCCCGCGGCCATATAACTCTCTCCTCACACATATTTAATACAATCAATTCAACTCTCAGAGTGGAGATACTCATGCGACGACATACATTTATATTTACGTACGGTTTTGCCCTTTTTGCCATGTTCTTTGGCTCAGGGAATTTAGTGTTTCCCTTGCAAATTGGCAGCACAGCTGGAAGCAACTGGTTTATGGGGTTTGCTGGCCTCCTTATAACCGGAATATTCCTGCCATTCTTAGGCCTTTTCGTGATCAAGCTACATAAAGGAAGTTACGACTCGTTTTTCTCAGAAGCGGGTGCCATTGCAAGAATAGCACTTCCGTTATTTACTCTTTCTTTGCTGGGATCATTTGGAGTTGTACCTCGCTGTATAACTGTGGCCCATGGGGGGATGAGCTATATGTATCCTGAGGTATCCCTTGTGGCCTTTAGCATCCTATTCAGCTTGGTGACGTACTTTCTATGCATGAAGGACCAGTTCATGGTGGATATATTAGGCAAGTGGATGAGTCCCGTGCTTTTGACTGCATTAATGGCATTGATCTTGGTGGGGTTTATATACGCACCTGAGGCCGTGACTGAGTCTGATGGTCATGTTGCCTTTATTCATGGCTTTCTCACGGGATATCAAACCATGGATTTATTCGCAGCTTTTTTCTTTGCGGCCTTAATTTTTGCTCAGCTTCAGCATACTATTCCATCAACGGTGAGCACACGTGAAGCGTTGAGTTACGCCATTAAACCCAGCATTTTTGGGGCAGCTATATTAGGCATGGTTTATTTGGGCCTTGTCTTTTTAGGCGCTCATTATTCTCATTTACTCAATGATGTGGCACCTGAATTGATGCTCCCAACCATTGCTGAGTACATAATGGGGGACAGTGCGACCTTGTTTATAGGCATTGCCATGTTGTTGTCATGTCTAACTACGGCAGTAGCTCTGAACAATATCTATGCTCGTTATGTTTGTTCCACTTTAGAGCTATCGGAAAGACAATTCCCTCTGATTTTGCTGGCAACAACGGGGGTTTCATTTGTTGTTTCTCTACTGGACTTTAAAGGTATAGCCGCATTTCTAGCTCCGGCGCTGGAAATATCCTATCCAGGGATCATTGCATTGACGGTTATGAGCATTGCTACGAGAAAGTTTCAGCTTCTTAAACAGGCCATGTTTTACGGCATTTCAGCGGTGATGGTGATCAAGATGATTTCATAGAGTGTGCCCTGGCATAGGCCGGGGCAAACTTATTGATGATCTATATCAAAAGGATGGGACAAGACTCCCAAAATCATGTGTTTTGAGTGGAAGAACCAAGCTCGTGGGTTTGCTCAGCAAGATCCTGGGAAAGTTCTCAATCTCATTGAAAGGCTTAAGGAGGATGAGGTGAATAAGCGGGAAAGGTGTTTATTAAGAAACCGCTGGATATCGTCTTTGAGGTCATTGGAAGACGCCTGGTTAATCGTTTCCTTCTCAAAGGCAGAGAAATCCGCCAGTAGCGTTGGATCTTGGGTTGATAAAGAGTCTTTCATGAAGGTATTCCTTGTGGTGTTAGATCTGCCACCAGGATACGCTCTCTATAAATATTGTCAAATAGTCTTGCTGTATAAATCATTACATATCAGTTAGTTATCATATAACGAGATATAATGAGGTAGATTGATGAAGAACGAAAATTGTTCCTTATGCTCGGATTCAAGGTAGCATAATGACGACATAACTTAGCTGTTGTTCTTTTATGTTACCGATGTGAGTAGAGAAAATACAAATCCGTTTCACTCTGTCTGTCACCCACCTAGGGAATGTTCCTAGTTCATCGATTTAGGGAATTATCCGAGTAGCAATAAACCCCCTTTCTAATAACGATCAAATCGATACCCACCGGTATCATTTGTTTATTATTAAAAGGAATATATTACATGATTACTTTAAAGAAAAATCGTTTGAAACTTTTATTGACAATATCACTTTGTGTTTTGAATACCTATTCCCTTAATGCAATGAATGAAGATATGGACCAAACTAAAGGAACTCGTCCTATTAAACCTCGTGAGTCAGATTTAACGCCGCCTGATGGGAAGCTCGTCATTACGGGAGGAGGCATCATTGGCGCTCTAACGACGTATTATGCCCATAAAGAGGCTACACAAAAAGGAAGGAAGCTTCGCGTAACAATTAACGAAAAGAACAAGACGATAGAAGAAACAACAGCTTGCATAATCTTGCCAAGCCTTACAGCACTCGAAACCGGGGCAGTGATTCCCATTGGCAGAGCACTTGTTGATAAGTCAAAAATCATATTCAGTGAACCCGGTGGAATCCGCGTCGATGATGTCCCGGGTGTACAGAGCGCTGCAACGACTCGCTTCATGGAAGATGCAGGAATCTATAGCCAGGATGAAAACAGACGAAATGTGCACGAGAATGCTATGCTTGAGCTCGGCAAATTTAGCATGGATCAATGGCAGGCTATTTATGATGAAGCTGATGACACGCTCAAAGGTATTTTTGAAAGATCAAACTTCAATCCCTGTCGTGAACCTAGGCAATCAACAAGAGTACTACATGATGGCTATCGAATCGATTTACTCCAAAAATTCCCGGGTGCTGCGAACCAGGCAAGGAATATAAGACTTGATAATGAGCGAATTGGTTACCAAAATTGTGCATTCTTATCCCCGCAGGAAGTTGTAGTCATAGATCCTTTCCTAGAAGATTTTTGTAAAAGTCGTTCAACTGCGGATGGAAGATGGCAGGATGATGCTGCAGCTATTTGGCGCCCGGGTGGTTGCCTTGATGCAAGTAGATTCTTACCAGAGTTTTATGAATATATGAGAAAGTCTATGGGGCAATATACAAATAAATCCGGTGTTGTAAAAGATTGCTTTCGACTGAAATTTGATAGAGAAGTCGTCGAAGTTGGTTTAGAGACCTATGAGAACCAAGCTACTATTGGAGGATTAAGATTTAGGACAGGAAAAGTTCAAATAAATAAATCAATAGATAAAACAAGATATGTCTTTGCTCCAGGTGAATCGGTCGGTACATTGACACGACTCGGCATAAAAGAGCCAAGTTATACAGGATTTGCAGGAGTCGCCTTGCGGCTGAACATTCCACTATCTGAGGAAGAAATAGCGCGCTACAAGAACTTTAATCATTGTATGGAAGTCCATCAGGACGGGGTCGTTCTTGCATGGCAAGCAAGATACTTTGACGGAAAGATTATCATCGCAGGAGCTGGGACGAAAGCTTTGTATGGTGAAGAAGCCCCCACGACTGATCAAGCATTTGCTAAGACAAATAACTTGATACAATTACAAATGTTCAATGATGTTCTTCCCCAATTTGTATCAAAAGCATTGGGTCGACCCACATTAGGGCAAAGATTAACCCAAGAAGATATGAAAACCCTCGAAGATGCGGGAATTGCTAAACGAAGTGCTGGAAGACGTGCTGTGGCTTATGACGGTGTTATAACTGCAGGTCCGGCATATACAGCTAATGGCGAAAGGATTCAACATGCGACAATAACGACCCATCTTGGTTCGGGAGGCGTATCCTCAGGTCCAGGGGCAGTTATCGCAACGTTAAGTTCTGTTGACCCTGATTTTGAATTCAGCACCCATCCGGTGATTCAGAATATATTAAAGTACTCACAAACCGTGCGAGGACCAAACGATAAGTAGATTGTTAAACCCATTGATGGTGCATCCTTTCGATGCACCATCGTTACGTAGTTGCATTTTTATTTAAATTCAGCTTGAAAGGTACTTCATATTTACTTGACATTTTTGAATGTGCAATCTATAGTCCCGGCTTATTCATATTATTTTAGATCGAATTATTGATATGCAGATTTCGCACCAATTTTATATCAGTCATTTAACGAAAATCAATGAGATACCCTTTTCTCGTCGGGAAATTGATATCATTTCCTTTTTGATAAGTGGCCGTTCTGCCAAGAAAATTGCTGCATTCTTTAATATCTCTCCCAAAACGGTTGAGTTTCATTCTGGTCGAATCATGCAAAAACTTTCATGCAATTCTCGGGAGAGTATTATTGATTTTGTTGAGAAGTCTCCTCAATATCACTATTTGAAAATCTATCATACCCGTCTTATTGCAGAAGATGTATTTGAGAATTTATTGAAGAAGCTTCCTGAAATGTCTGGGAAGTCTCCTACGCTGTATGTTTGGATAGACAACTCTCATCAGGAAGAGGTTTCTCTTTTCCAAAAGCATTTAAAATGTGCCGGGTTCAAACTCTCACCCATCCAAGTCGGGGAAACAGAACTTCTGCCAAATCTTAGTAAGGATGGCAGTCTTGTTCGGATCGACCCTTTAAAACATTCGACTTCTGAAGAAGCTTCGACCCTATTTCTGCAGGAGAATTCATTTACGAAAGAAGAATTGGATATCATCTCCAATAACGACTCACTCACTATAAAAACTTATAATTTTGAGGAATATTTTTCGTTCTTCCTTTCCTTTTTGAAGATCTATTTTTCAAAGAAACAGATTGATGCTCACTTTGGTGACTTTATCAAAAATCATTTATCCACAGAGATACCATCTATTGCAGCTCAAGATAAAAAGATCAGCGTGAGAGAGCTTTTTACAACAAGACCCGGGGTATCCATCGTGTCAGGAATCATACTCTTCATTTGCATGGCTTTTATAATAACAATCTCTTTAGGTAAAAAGAGTTCGGAATCTTCACTTTACCATCCTCTTTTAAGTGCTGAGCTCTATCTCCCCCCTGAGGATAAAATGCTCAATCGCAAAAAATTGCTTGCAGCTATAAAAGAAAGCTTTAACTCGCCTCATAAGATTCAAACAACATTATTGTTAGGGATTGGAGGCGCTGGAAAAACAACTCTAGCAAGGCAAATCGCACGTTCCAGCTCGTCTGAAATTATTTGGGAATTTAATGCTGAGACGAAAGAGAGTTTGATCAAGTCATATGAGCAGTTTGCTCAAGCCATCTGTAATTCAGAAGCTGATGTGAAATCGTTAGCAGAGCTTGATGGTTCGAAGAATGATGCTGAGCGAGAAGCAAAGCTGCTTGCTTTCATCCGGCAAAAGTTAAAGCAGCGACCCAACTGGTTTTTAGTTTTCGACAATATGGAGAACTTGTCTTCTCTTCAAAAGTATATACCAAATGACATCAATGTTTGGGGTGCTGGTTCTGTTCTCTTAACATCTCGAGATAAAAATATCCGCATGAATAATCTTGTTGGGCATACGATTGAAGTGGGCGAGCTCAACGCTTCAGAAAAACTAACTCTTTTTCAGACAATTTCAGGATCTAAGGCTGCACAACAAGAGCAGCTCCACAAGTTTTTAAATGAGATCCCCCCTTATCCCTTAGATATTTCTCTTGCAGCTCAATATCTCATGACGACAAATGTTACGTATGAGGAGTATCTAAAAAGTTTATCAGAATCAAAAGCAGAATTTATTAACCTGCAGAAAAGCATTTTGATGGATTCAGGTCCTTATAAAATAAATAGGCTTCATATTATTGCCCTTACTCTCGACAAACTGATAGACGAAAATCCTGATTTTGCCGAGCTCATTCTCTTTATGTCTTTGATTAATTCTCAAACGATTCCACAGGGGTTGCTAAAGCTTCATAAGGATCCTGTCATCGTCGATAAATTTATGTATCACTGTAAAAAATATTCGATCATTTCTGAGGATGAAAAGTTGCCATCCCAAAAGAACTCAACTTTATCAATGCATCGTACAATACAAAAAATTTCCCTTGCTTACCTTAAGAAAAAACTTCCCGAACAGGAAATTCATCGTTCTATATCGTCCATCTCAAATACGCTTAATGTATACATGACACAAGCGATAGAACACGAAGATGCAGCCATACTCATTCCTCTCATCACCATTTCTGAATCATTCCTTGAATGTGGGGAGATGACTCCAGTTCCTATGGTTAATTCCCTTAAAATTGGACTCGGGTGGATTTATGGCTACCTCGGTGATTATGCTAAGGCAAAGAACTATCTTGAGCCAATGCTTAAGTGCACACCTCATGATTTAAAACAAACTTCACGTGTGCTTGCTTACCTTGGCAACATTTATCGAGAACTGGGTGATTTTAAAAACTCTGAAAAGTTCCTACAGAAAAGTCAGACAATTCTAGAGAATCAGTTCCCAAACCACTGGAGTGACATCGCCTTCGTTAATGCTAACTTGGGATTCACACATAGATACTTGGGGAACTATGTTCAGGCAAAAGAGCAGCTTGAGACTGGGCTTAACCTTTATAGAACCCATTTACATGATAATTATCTTGGTGTTGCCAGAACTTTGGGATACTTGGGAAATGTTCATAAAGAGTTGGGAGAACACGCAAAAGCTCAAGCATATCTTGAAGAAACGAAAAAATACTATATGCAGCATTTGCCGAATCATTATATGGATTTGGCGGTTGTATACTACGATCTCGGCACCGTCTATAAAGAGCTTGGGCAAGTGGAGAAGTCAAAGTCTCTTCTAGAGGAAAGCTTGCATCTTTATAAAAAGAACCTTCCCCTCAGTCACACCAATGTTGCATGGGTTTTGGGGCACCTTGGGGGCGCTTATTTAGAGCTGAATGAAATGAGTAA
Organism: Alphaproteobacteria bacterium; assembly: GCA_013287665.1. Lineage (GTDB taxonomy): Bacteria > Pseudomonadota > Alphaproteobacteria > UBA9655 > UBA9655 > UBA9655. Next base: position 63,380 of record JABDDK010000002.1, on the reverse strand, counting down.
GGCCAAGAATGCTCTTGAGGAAAGATTAAAGAGTGATTCAGATGATGTGTCGAATACTCAACCGGATGTAACTGAAATCTTTATTGATTTATCGCGTCCTATATTAACGAATCAAGTTCCTTCAAAACCGGAGAGTACGGACGTCCTATCCAACAGATTTCTTGGCTATAATTATAGAAATCTGGGGGATTATGTAAAAGCCAAGAGTTACTTAGACAAAAGCCTGCAAGGGTATAAAATGCATTTTCCCCAAAATCATATTGGGATAGCTCGAGATTTGGCATTTTTAGGATCGGTACATAAAGAATTAGGGAGCAATACAAAAGCCGTTGCCCTTCTTGAAGAAAGTAAAAAATATTACAAGCAATATTTCCCTGAAAATTTTAGGGACTTAGCCAGCGTTTTGATTACCCTTGGGATGACTTATAAAGAATTAGATCAACGGGAAACAGCGAAGGCCAACCTGGTGGAAGGCCTTAATCTCTATAAAAAACATCTGCCTCCAAATCATCCCCTTATTGAAAAATCTTGTGGGTATTTGAGGAATCTTGAATTTGGTAAATAAAAATATTCCATTTTTAAAATAGAGTGTGATATAGAACAGTATAAATCATATTACCTGGCGATGATGCCGTCAGGAATATGGGTGAGTACATAAATTGACCGGAGACCGAAATGATTAACTTCACAGCGCTTGATCTTGTCTTCTTTTGGGCTTATTTGCTGATTATTTTGGGCATAGGCATTCGGGCGAGCAAATCTGTTAAAAGCCTCAAGGATTATTCCATTGGTGGACGAGGGTACTCGGGGTTTTTTGTTTTTGCTACCTTATCAGCTTCCTTTATTGGGGGCGGGTTTTCAATTGGCCTGAGCGAGAAAGTCTTTACTTTAGGGCTTTCATTCGTCCTTGCCGTATGGGGCTTTAGTCTCAAAGAAATTCTTATTGCTAAATTTATAGCCCCTCGTATGGGGACTTTCGAGAAGAAGATGTCCGTTGGAGATATCATGGGCCAACTCTATGGTAAGCACGCAAAGGTAGTCACTGGAATTGCAGGAGCATTGGTGTGTACAGGCGTGGCTGGGGCTCAATTCTGCGCTTTTGGTTATATTACCCATATTCTCCTGGGGATTTCTCCATCCCTCGGAATCTTCGTTGGTGCCATTGTCGTTATCTTTTATTCCACCCTTGGGGGGATGAGATCCATCGTGATGAATGACACCGTGCATTTTTGCGTTTTGATGGTTACTATACCTCCTGTAGCCTATTTCGGGCTTCAATATGTTGGCGGGCTTGAATTGTTATGGTCAAAGTTGCCCGAAGCCCATGGAAACATGCTAACGTCGATGCCCACACTCACTCTAGTCGGATGGTTTTTGACCTTCTTCTTTGGTGAGACCCTTGTTCCACCTTACGTGCAGAGACTCTTAATAGGCCGCACCATTAAAGATACAGTCCGAGGAACTTTTCTCAGTGGGTTAGTATCTATTCCTTTTTTCTTTGTCATTGGCTTTATTGGTCTTATTGCTGTTGTGATAGCGCCAGATCTGAATGCAAACCTGTCTCTTCCTCATGTGATTCTAACCGTTATGCCTGATGGATTGAAGGGCTTAGCCATTGTTGGTGTGATGGCTATATTAATGTCCTCAGCAGATTCTTTCTTGAATGCTGCGGCTGTGTCCGTCATCCATGATTTCTGGAAACCTATTCATAAATCAGCTCTCTCAGAAAAATCTGAACTTTGGTTAACAAGGTGTGCCACATTTATATTAGGCGCAAGTGGTGGATTTTTTGCCTTGAAAAGCGAAAGCGCAGTTGATGCGCTTCTTTATGCCTATAATTTTTGGACACCGTTTATATTAGTTCCCCTCGTGAGTGGAATTATTGGATATAAAGCCACACCCCGAACTTTTTGGCTCAGCAGCATTTCAGGAGTGTGTGGCATGCTTTCCTGGTCTTTGCTTATCGGAGCCTCAGAAAACTTTGACGCAGCCATTGTTGGAATAGCTGTCAACTTCGTTACATTTATAACCCTTCGTCATTTTGAACATATGACGCCGTTGAATATTGCTCATAAGTGTTACAACGATGCAAGGATTCAAGCCTGCGACCCATCATGATTCACCCCACCTAGGGAATGTTACTAATTTCTCTATTTAGGGAATTATCCGAGTCGTAACAACCATCCATTTCATTAATTATCCAATCGATGCCTATTTAATAGGTATCATTTGGTTAAATTAACATTGGTGAAAATATGACATTTGATACATTTCGTACAGCGATTTTAAGCTCAGCACTTTGCATTTCCTTCCTTTCTGAATCCGTGAACGCGATGCAAAATCCTCCTGAAGATACAGGTGACTATAAAAAAGCAAAGACTTCCAAATTCCATTCGGGGCCAAGTGACACCCGCAAAGCAAGAAGTATTCTTTTTGAGGCTTTTGAAGCTCAACATTCTAAGGATTTTGTAGCGGCTCAAAGACTCATCTCTCAGGCCTGTGAAATGGAAGATCCCATGGCCCTTTTAACCCAATTTTTCATGTTGAAAGAGGGTGGACTGGGTAAAGAGCCAGACTTAGAGGGTGCGGATGCATTTCTAGGATCGTGGATTAACAAAGGAAATCAAGATGCCGTGATTATCATGCTTGAATCCGTTTTGGAGAGAATAAGAACGTCTCCCCACTCTTCAAGACCGGAAGATATCAGGAGATTACAAGCCCTCGACTTTATTTTGCTGAAGAAAAATACTTGTCTTCCTCCAAATACAAAATTAGAGTTAAAGTACGGAAGTGAAGGTCCTGCCTCCCAAGCAGAAACCACACGACGTACATATTTACAAAATTTACTCAGCGAGACACATCATGCGGAATTCGAGTTTAGAAAAGCAAGATACAGCGAATATGGGCGTGAGTACCAACCACCTAAGCCGTTCCAATCAACAATAGACCTACTCACAGAGATGCGACAGAGCATCACGGGTACGTATGATAGCCGTTTTTTTACGATCGATGATGAAGTAGCAAACTATCTTACGAGAGAAGATAGCTTTTGTCAGTATTTGCTGGGATTAATTCCTGAAGTTAAGGCAGATACAATGCCTGACTATGACCATGTTAAAGTTCTGAGCGCCTCCAACCAATCCACAGACCCAAATAACCACGAAAGGATTCAGAAATCTGATTTCAGTGTAATCTTTAAAACTTGGATACAGAGGAATAATACAATGCGGCAGGCTTGTCTCTCTGAGCTTGAAAAGAGAATGATCGACCTTAAACCAACCGATATTGAAATTGCTGCAACGTTCAATGCGATCAAGAAAGGTCATTTTCATTATGGCAAGGAAAGTCCAAGCATTGCCTATCGTTTTGCTCGGCTCATGAAGATCGAGAGAAAGTAAGGGTGCTGCTGTTATTCTAAATATTTTAATGAGGTTAAAATGATTAAACGTATTGTCTATTTAGTTTTTATACTTGGGACACTAACCTGCAACGACCTTACTGCAGGAGGTGGATTTAAGGCTATTGTGGAGGAAGGTGTTAAGCAACGGGTTTTAAGAACATTATTTGACCCAGAGAGAAAAGTCAGCTTTGCTAAAGTAACTGAGACAAGTAAATTTCTTGAAGAGCCAAGAACATATGCTGTCACTGTTACTCAATTGAGTATGAGGGATCTCGTTGTGGAAAAATGCAAGCTATATCCAGATCACAGCATGCAGTGTAGTGGTGCAAGTTTTTTCCGTGTTCTTCCCATAGTTTATAATCCTAACCCGTTTGATTTATCGTATTTTACAAGGCAACCAGAGGGCCTTCGGATCATGATTGTTCGCGAATCAATGGATAGAATTGCTAATTTCCTGACCGATCACATCAGTAAACCCCAGTGTAGCAGCCTTATGTGTGGCTGTTTTGATCAGGAGGACGGTTCTTATTGTAAGGATCAAAGGCATCATTATCATACCGCAGCCATCACTCACTGTTTCATTATCAGCGATGAGAACGGTGATCTCTTAAACGACCTTTCTTTTTCGAATCAATCACAAGAAACGGATTCTGTTGAAATCTTATATGCCACAACGTCTAACGCTGGCATTTGTTCTATACCTCTTAAAGGGAGTAGAGATGAGTGGATGAACATAGAATGGACTTCTTTCTACGCCTTACAGGAGAGTGAAAAAATAACTCAAGAACGTCAAAAGATGGAAAAGGATTAAACTAAAATGAGGAATAATATTATGAGTTTGAAGAAGAATTTAGCACTGACTATACTTTTAGGATTGAGCAATAACCCAACTGTAGGGGCGGGGAATAATACTCCTGAAAGTGAAGAGAATAGACATAGGGTATGTTCTCGTCCAATTACCAAAGAGCAAAGTGAAAAGAGCCGGAATTTTGAGCTTGCCTATGACGCTCAAGAAAGCCAAAAGACTTCAAGCATAAATTTAGCACGTCTTGAAGCTGAGTTAGAAAGAGCTAAACCTGTGAGCATAAACTTAGACCGTTTATACGAAGAGCAAGACAGAATTGAGAAAGAACGTGCGAGGATATGGGCCACACTTCTGAAGGATGCTAAACAGCTCGGGATATAGCGACCATGGCTCAGGTATTGAGAGGTTTTATCCATCACCTAAAATCCCAATCGCCATTTATGAGTAAAACTAAGGGTTTACGCGACTTGATTCAGAGCCAGTTCCAATCTAAGGTACGATATGTAATAAATGTTTAATAAGGAGTTTACTATGTTAAGACAACTTTCCATCTTAAGTTTTTGTGCGGTGATTCTACTTTCCCCAACTCAAGGATCTGCGAATAAAACCGTGAACCAGATCATTCAAGATTCTGAAGTCGAATATGATGTCTATCAAAAACATCCGGGATCATGGCGGGGAGAACATCCAAAGAAAAAGGCTGCGGATGCACTTTATAAATTGATTCCTACCTTAACGCAAATTGATGAAATAGACCTCGCTGGTCGGACAGCTTATACGTACTATGCTGATATACGTGGTCTAATAAACATAACGGACTGTAGCGGACCAACGAAGAAAGCCGCTGAAAGGATCGATGATTTAATTCCTACGCTCAAAACTGTTTCAGAAACTGCTAAAGCAGGTGACTTAGCTTTTAACTTATTTATTGGGAGCCGCGGTGATTGCAGTGGTCCCATTACAAAGGCAAAAAGCCGAATGAGAGAGTTGCTAGTGAAGATGAAGACAGTCCAGGAACTGTACGACGCTCATAAAGTCCTTGAGACCTATAAATGGAATGATTATGCCGTTGTTCGAAGGCTAGCCGCAGAACTCATGAGCGAATTGAAGTAGGTTTAGAAGTATAAATCAAGGCACTATAGATTTATATAAGACAGATGCTCACAGCCATCATAATTATAAGTCATGTAACGGGCGTTCAGGCAGGCCGGGGGGAAAATCTTCTACCTGAGGATAGGGATGCTTATTATGCAGCAAAATCAAAGTTGATGGAGGCGTTGAATATAGAGCGGTATTTTTATTGCCCATTTTGGTAGGTTATTGGGACATTTTGTCTTCCTTCTGAGTTTGAATATCAAACCTCAAAAAAAAGGCCCCCTTCACGAAAAGATAGACTTTTGAAATCTCAAGAGCTAAGCTTTCTATCAAAGGGGGCTTCTCGAAGTCCTTTAAGCGAAAAAGAACACCTGTGAGTGGGCGCAAACCTTCACAGGTGTTTGTTTTTGAGTATTCATATGAGAGCTCCATTAACAAAATTATCATTTTGACTGGTGCTAATTCTCATATTTTTAGTCTCAAACTTTTCAACCTCAAGGGTGTCATATAAAACGTTCTTGCCAATCTTGTGATAAATAGGGCCTCGGCCATTCCACCGCCATTGGCTGAGTGTATTAGGCGCAAGCCCCCATCTGTTGGCTAAGTCTTCTTGTGTTAGAAATATAGTCGTCATCTATAGTGTAGTTCCTTTCTTTGTTGTGAAACCATCAGGGTAGACCCAATGGCATGGCGATAGGCCATACCTAACCATACGCTTCCCATATAGATCGTCAAGCGCGACTTTTGTTGAGAAGATGAGGGATTTTATAGATTTTCTGTAGATCGAAATAGATCCAAATAGATTCATACACCTTCCCAACCCGTTCCTATAGATTCGGAAAGATGTTGTGGAGATGTCAAAAAACGTCGTTTTTCATAGATTCAATTGATAAAAAAATGAATTATCTTTGCAAAAGAAACATAATTGCAACACCTCAGCGCACCCTCTGGAATGCTACCTATTTGCTACCTAGAGGTTTTTCTTAAGGGTGGGGGACAGTGAAAAACTGGCTCTCCCGGCTGGTGACATTTTGGTGACAATGGAGTTTTCTGGTTTTTACGGATTCCTCTGAAACCCAATGAAACTCTGGTGCGCCCGAAGGGATTTGAACCCCTAGCCTTCTGATTCGTAGTCAGATGCTCTATCCAATTGAGCTACGGGCGCGTATGGTTTGAGTCTTTTTAGTCGATACTTGGGTATTCTGCAAGGATAAAGTGGTACAAGGAAATCCACCCTCACACAATTAATTTATGTTTTCTTTTTTTGTGATGCTTTGCATTTTCTTCAATATATTCGATAATTTTAATCGCGACATCAGCGCCCGTGGATGTTTCTATGCCTTCCAGGCCTGGGGATGAATTCACTTCCATAATGACAGGCCCTCGTTTTGTGCGTAGCATATCTACACCGCACACATTCAGTCCCATGATAGAGGCGCAGCGGATGGCGAGAGAGCGCTCCTTCAACGTTATTTTTTCACTATTTGCCGTCCCGCCTCGGTGAAGGTTTGAGCGAAAATCTCCGGTTGGACCTGTTCTTTTCATGGAGGCCACGACTTTGCCCCCGACGACGAGACATCTTATATCTGTAGAGTTGGCTTCTTTGATGTACTCTTGAACCAGGATGTTCACATTGACTTCACGGAAGGCCTCGATCACACTCCTGGCTGAGACATGGGTCTCCCCTAAGACAACGCCTAAGCCTTGTGTTCCTTCAAGTAGTTTTATGACGACGGGGGCGCCTCCCACCATATCAATAATATCATCCGTATCTTTTGTTGAGTGTCCGAATGCTGTGACGGGGAGGGGGATGCCTTTACGGGCTAAAAGCTGAAACGTTCTAAATTTGTCGCGTGATCGTCCTATTGCCAGAGAGTTATTGACGGACCACACGCCCATGGTTTCAAGTTGTCTAAGGACGGCAAGTCCATACATCGTAATAGAGGCGCCAATCCGAGGGATAACCGCATCATAATGCTCAATCGGCTTTCCTTTATATCTAATCTGGGGATTATTGGTGGCAATGTTCATATACACTTGAAGCGTATCAATGCACTCGATCGTATGGCCACGCCCCACAGCCGCCTCAATGAGACGTTTGTGAGAATACAGTCCAGGATTTCGAGAGAGCATCAATATTTTCATATGTATTATCCTAACAGAATAGAATTATTATTTGGTTAATATTATCTATGGGTCAATAAAAAAGAATGAGTTGGGTCGACGAGCAGATGTCCCTTCATGGCATTCCTTCCTAGAAGGAATCGAAAGCCCATTTCGTCTCGATTTGCAAGTGAAATATCGATATCAGATGAAAATTCTCCGATGACGAGGCGTGTTCGTATGATAAACCGTTTCTGTCGATGTCCTGTTGAACTTGTTATCCATCTGTGGTCTATGATAGGGCAAGTGCAGGTATTTGATAACATATCATTATCTTGCAGGGGGTGGACTTCAAACTGAACCCAAGGGTTTCCCATATATGTAAACGGTTTAATGTCAAACGCATGAATCGCAGATGTTTTTGCGCCTGTGTCAATTTTAACCTTGATTCTTTCGACATCTAAATCAGGCAGGTGCGCCCATTCCCGCCATCCTACGACTAATTTCTCTTTTTTCTTTTTTTTCATTTTATTCAGCAATCATTTTCCCTAAGGGACCCCCGCCAAAGATATGGACATGGTAATGAGGGACATGTTGCATACCGTTCACACCTTGGTTTGAAAGGATGCGAAATCCATCTTTTTGTAAATTCATAGATTTAATGACCTGGAATACGGCTTTGTTAAAACCCACGATGAGATCAGGGGGTGCTTTCTCTGTGAAATCATAAAAGGAAACATACTCTCCTTTTGGAATGACTAAAATATGGATGGGTGCTTTTGGATTAAGATCTGGAAAAGCCACAGCATAGTCATCTTCATAAATAATATCTGCAGGAATTTCCTTTCTTATCAATCGGGCAAATAGATTACCGTTGTCATACTCCACTGATTCCTCCCTCTCTTGAGTTAATAGAAATGAAACTAATTTATGTTATTTTCGTTAATAGTAACATATTCAAGGGAAAGGACCAATCATGGAAAACAAGTTATCAACATGGCATGGCACAACAATCTTATCCGTTCGTAAGGGCTCAGAGGTTGTTATTGCGGCAGATGGTCAAATCTCTATGGATAGTCTCATTATCAAATCGAACGTTCGGAAGATACGTCGGTTCACAAAAGGGAATGTCATTGCAGGTTTTACGGGATCAACGGCAGATGCACTTGTTCTCTTCGAAAAGCTAGAAGATAAGCTCGATCAGACGCCGCACCAACTCTTGCGTCCTTGCGTAGACCTGGTGAGAGATTGGAGAAAAGATCCGCTTCTGCGTACGGTTACAGAGACAATGGTTGTGATTAGTCCACGTCAGTCCTTGATCCTGAGCAGCACTGGAGAGGTTTATGAGCCAGATGATGGAATTGTTGCTGTTGGTTGTGGAGGCCCCTATGCTTTGTCCGCAGCAAGGGCTTTACTTGATGTTGAGGGTTATACAGCTAAAATGATAGTAGAAAAGGCAATGAAAATCGCCTCGGAAATCTATGTGTTTACGGATAGTAATTTAACGATTGAAAGTATGGAGGCAGGAAGTGTAGGGAAGTTGGGTGTAGAGGGGATGTCCGCCAGCTCCTCGTGAGGTGAAAGTTACTTTTTTCCCTTCAGCATCACATCCCTTGCTTGCTGCAGGCGGTCCTTGTCTGTTGAGTCCTTCGGCTTTGCACTCTTAAAAGCTTCATTGATTTCTTGTTTCGTTGCCTTCAGTTCAACCTTTAATAAGGCTGCAGCTTCTTTCTTTGTCATGGGATGAGGGAGGGGTGGGGGAGGGCGGTTCTTTTCGCGCCACTCCATGACATCCTTTCTTAATAAAAGAATCAGCAAAATAGCAATTGCACCAACCTGAAGCAGTCGCCCCACAAGGGTGAGGTAAATGGCAGCGAATATCATCGTTGCCACAAAGGTCCATTTTATTGTTTGGAGAAGAAGCTTCGTTTCAGCATGCTCAAGCTTTTGCAACAAAAGGATGATGAAAACAATTCCTAGCGCTAAAAGAAATAATTCAGCCATGTTGACTCTCTAGGCTGCAAGCCGTTCCACGTTGGGAAGCTCAATCAACTGGATGAGATTGCGCAACTCTTGTTTTGCAGAAACATGAGAGAGCGAGAGGGGCATCTTACAATCTTCCATATCAAGCACGGTAAGGCCTGATAAGAAAAGCTCACGGAAGATCACGCGCTCACCAAATCCAGGAATGTACCGGAATCCAATGCGTTTTGAGAGGGCTTGGATCACTTCTTCCATTTGGGATTTGTTACGCGCATTCAGGCTGCTGAGACGGTTTCTGATGACAATCCATTCAATCGATCCCTTGTCTTGTATAGCGCGTCTTTTCTTTTGCTCCCAAACCATTTCAGAATATGTGCTGGGTCTCAAGATATCCAAGGTGTCACTCTTCAAGCGAACAAGCATATCGAGGTCAATAAAGCTGTCATTCACGGGTGTGATGAGTGTATCCGCTCTTGCATGGGCAGCACGAGACAATGGGGTGTCACTGCCTGGGGTATCAATCAACACAAAATGATGAGCTGATAGTTTCTGAATGGCATCATTCAGATTCTGTTGGTCTTCCTTAACGGCTTCATCTCTATTGACATTCTGACTTGGCAATAGCGGAATATGCTCAGAAAGGGGCAAAGGTTTGTCCATTTTATCAGACGTCGTTCTCCGATTTTCAGTATAGCGAGTCAAAGTGCCTTGGCGGGCGTCCACATCAATGCTTCCGACTTTAAAGCCCATGCGAAGCAAACTGACAATGACATGCATGCTGACGGTTGACTTTCCTGTGCCGCCTTTTTCATTTCCTAAAACGATGATGTAAGGTTTAGACATGATATTTGCCCTTTATAATTATATATCTCACGGTATGTTACAGGGAATTTAAATTTGTTTCTAGTGGGTTATTTATTAAGGTTAAGCTCATGAAAATTTTGGTTCCTTAACCTCCCACAAGGGGAGAGGTGACGGAACTGCCAACTTTGTTAATTAGTTCTCATTTCGTTTCTTGGCTTTAAGCGCACTCTCCATGTTTAAAGTCTCAAGAAGAAAATTTAATTGCATATCAGAGGCTGCCAGCTCAGAGGCTATTCTTTGATGATTCTCTGACATCCAAGAGGTATCAGCGAGTAACTCTTCATTTCTGTCATAGGCTTCAAGTCGATTAAGAAGATATGGATCGAGATCGGGTTTGCCAAATATCTCTACTGCAGTCCTCTTGTCTCCATTCTGATCAACGAGAGTCCCTGTCTTTTGCTTAGCCTTAGTAGATTCATGGTCTTCTTCAGAAGGGTCCATTGCATTTACTGCAGGGTTATGAAGAAAAATGAAGTAAGAGACAAATACTATGTATTTAAATATATTCATTATACATCCCCCCAATGACTTTATATCTATCTAAAACTTCTGATTTCCAATAAATACACTTTTCCCGATTTTGTCAAAAAACATTTGATAAAACTTAGGATCTTCAATCGTGTTCACTGTATCAACGCCGCCGCGGTTGTTCATTACCTTCTCTTGGAAGTTTGTGCGAACTTTTGTCTTTCCAGCGATGGTTTTGACGTTAGCCGTGGCCTCGATGATGGCGTTCTTGCCCCATTGGCCATTGTGTCCGAACATAAAGGTCTGGAAGAAAGCTTGGCCCTTGTCCTCAACATCGAGTTCACGGGTCGCAGAAACGAGGCCGACTTGAGGAACAACGTTTTTCACCATAAAGCCTTGGTCTTGGAAAGCTTCAACAACAGCGGACATCACTTCATCCGTTTTACAGGTATCAAACGTACGTGTTTGGAATTCCCGAACCTCGAGCTGTGTCTTTAAAGGTTGTTGAGGAACTTGTTGACAGGCAACGAGAAGGCTTGCAAAAGCCAAAGGAGCTATTCTCTTCATCAGGCTCTCCTAGAACTTACTTTGATGGTAGTTGATCGTGTTCACGCGGCGTTGCGGATCGAACTTGATCATGACCGTAAGTGTCTTTTGTGTGGTTTCAACAGCACCTGCACTTTGGTTGCCGCCCACTTGGCCGATTCCACCGAGGAGGGCTGATCCAATCAGACCCCCACCGAGGCCACCTATGCCTCCTCCGCCGGAGCTTGTTGAATAGGCGCTTTCGGATGCAATCTTGTCGTATACCCATGTTTCGTTACCGAATTCATCGTTTGTTACGATGTTAGGGGATCCTAAGGACGCAACAACTTGATCTTGTGGCATTCCTTGGCGAACGGTTGATTGAACTTTACCAAGCGTAAAGGTGGAAGGACCACTAGAAACGGCTTGCTTGTGTTCCCCAGCTGACATACATGCCGTAAGTAAAGTGCCTGTAAGGGCTAATATCGATAAGTTTTTAATATTCATGGTGTACTCCTTTTTAACAATGTTGCAATTAAGCATTTTTTCCTTCGATCTGCAAGGACGAATCCTCAGCCAGTTTTCCATGGCAATGTTTGTAACGCTTGCCTGAACCACAAGGGCAGGGAGCATTGCGCGGGGTTTTATTCCAATCCTCTGGTCCGATGAGGGACTTATCTTCCGTCTCTCCTGGATCATAGGGATCTTGTGTATAGGTGAGCTCCATTTCTTGATCAGATTCAGGTTCAAAAATGTCGGAAACCATTTGTTCTTGAGTCGATTCACCCATTTGAAGATGACACAAAACGCCTGTGACACTTTCCCGAAGACGGGTGAGCATTTCTTGAAACATTTCAAAAGCTTCACCTTTGTACTCATTCAAGGGATCTCTTTGACCGTAAGCTCGGAGGTTAATTCCCTGCCTTAAATGATCGAGAGAGAGCAGGTGATCTTTCCATTGTTGGTCTAAGATACGGAGAAGGAGAGACTTTTCAGCAAGTCTCATCATTTCAGCTCCGTAATCTTTTTCCTTCCCTTCCATGACGGCGTCGATCGCTGTTTGAAGACGATTCTTGATTTCAGCGTCTGCAATCCCTTCTTCCTCGGCCCAATCCTTGATAGGTAAATCAAGGCCAAATATACGTAAGGCTTCTTCATGAAGCGAGGCTGTTTCCCATACGTCAGGGTATGCGTTTTCAGGAATATAGCGTCCTACAAGTTCTTCAATGACTTCTTCACGCATGCCGACAATAAATTCATAGACATCCGAGACTTCCATGATCTCACGTCTTTGCTCATAGATGACCTTACGTTGGTCATTCATGACGTCATCGTATTTTAGAAGTTGTTTACGAATATCAAAGTTTCGCGCTTCAACCTTTTGTTGAGCTTTCTCAAGAGCCCTGTTGATCCAAGGGTGAATAATGGCTTCCCCTTCTTGAAGGCCCAGCTTTTGTAGCCAGCTATCGAGGCGTTCAGAGCCGAAGATGCGCATGAGGTCATCTTCCAGGGAGAGGAAGAACTTGGAGGCTCCTGGGTCACCTTGACGACCAGATCGCCCGCGAAGCTGGTTATCGATGCGTCGGCTTTCGTGGCGTTCAGTACCGATCACAAAAAGACCGCCAGCGTCTTTTGCAATTTCAGCGTTCGCTTTAACTTCTTCTTCAATCTCTTTTGAACGAGCCGTGGCTTTCTTGAGGTCTTCAATGCTGGCTGTTTCTTCTTCAATCCGCATGTCCACATTGCCGCCGAGCTTAATGTCGGTTCCGCGTCCAGCCATGTTTGTCGCAATCGTCACAGCACCGGGAACACCAGCTTCCGCAATAATTTTTGCTTCTTGCTCGTGAAACTTTGCATTGAGAACGTTATGAGGAATTTTCTTTTCATTGAGAAGATTTGAGAGAAGCTCAGACTTTTCAATGCTGACCGTTCCCACAAGGATCGGTTGTTTCCGTTCTCTACATTCTTCTATCAACTTAATGATAGCTTCATATTTCTCTTTCGCTGTTCGGTAAACTTCGTCATCCATATCTTTACGAACAACGGGCATATTTGTTGGAACTTCGAGAACTTCCAGCTTATAAATGTCTGAAAATTCAGCGGCTTCCGTCATAGCCGTTCCGGTCATACCGGCAAGTTTCTTATAAAGTCTGAAGTAATTTTGGTAGGTAATCGACGCAAGTGTTTGATTTTCTTGCTGTATTTCAACGTGCTCTTTGGCTTCTAACGCTTGATGGAGACCTTCTGAATAACGACGGCCTTCCATGATACGACCTGTAAACTCGTCAATAATCATGACCTTATTGTCTGTCACCATATAGTCGACATCGCGGGCGAAGAGCTTATGGGCTTTTAAGGCTTGGTTAACATGATGGACGACCCCAACATTCTGGACGTCGTACATGGTTTTGCCCCCAAGCAGATTCGCTTTGATGAGGATTTGTTCAATATGCTCAATACCTTGTTCAGTTAATGTAACGGCGCGTGCTTTTTCATCTTTTTCATAATCTTCAGGAAGAAGTTCAGGAATGAGCTTATCAACTTTTACATAGAGATCGGATGAGTCTTCAGCAGGGCCAGAAATGATAAGGGGCGTACGCGCTTCGTCAATAAGAATGCTGTCAACTTCGTCGACGATTCCATAGTTAAACGGGCGTTGGACCATCTCTTCAAGTCGGAACTTCATATTGTCCCGGAGATAATCAAACCCGAGCTCATTGTTGGTTGCGTAGGTGACATCAGCATTATAAGCCACTTGTCTTTCATGATCATCAAGATCATGGACGATACAATCAACAGTTAACCCTAGAAATCTATAAATAGCACCCATCCACTCAGAGTCACGTTTCGCAAGGTAATCGTTGACAGTGACGACATGAACGCCTTTTCCTTCGAGCGCATTCAGATAAACGGGAAGTGTGGCAACAAGGGTTTTTCCTTCACCCGTCTTCATTTCCGTGATCATTCCTCGATGGAGAATAATGCCTCCCTTCATCTGAACATCAAAGTGGCGCATGCCGAGGGTGCGCTTAGAGGCTTCTCTCACGACAGCAAAGGCTTCAACCAATAAATCGTCAAGTGGAGTGCCTTGCGCGAGGCGCTCTCTAAACTCAACCGTTTTAGCCTTAAGAGCTTCATCCTTAAGTTTTGCTGTTTCCTCTTCTAGAGCATTAATTTGTTCGACAATCTTATCTAAGCCTTTGATATATCGGTCATTTGATGAGCCAAAAACTTTCCGGAAAAGTGTTGTAAACATGGTTCCTCGTTGCAATCTTAATTAAATTTTTTTTAACATACACCGAAGCTAGCACAAAACGCCAGATATTCCTAAAATTTCATGTTGATAAACACTAAGACTTAGGGCAAACAATGTGAATGAACATTCTTATTACAGGTGCCAATGGCTTTATAGGACGAGCCTTATCTGAGTATCTCTCAAAAGCTCAGCATAGTGTATTTGCACTTGTTCGAACACCACACCCTGATTTACAGGTGCAAGATCAATTCATTGTATGTGACTTCCTTAAACAGGATGATTGGTCGCTTATTTTCAAAGGCATAGATGTTGTTATCCACTTAGCCGGCATTGTTCATACGAAAGGACTTTCAGTCCAAGATTATGATGAGATCAATAGTGAATTGACAAAGAAACTCGCTACCGAATGCGTAAAAGCTGGGGTAAAACGTTTCGTCTTTATAAGCACAGTTAATGTTCATGGGTGTTCCTCATCTAAGGAAATATTGACTATAAAGAGCCCCACCAAACCCTTACTATCCTATGGAAAATCCAAACTTCAGGCCGAAGAAATACTCAGGGACATCGAAAAAAAAGATGGGCTTGACGTTGTGATTATTCGCCCTCCTGTCGTATACGGCCCCTATGCTAAAGGAAATGTCGACTTACTCATAAAAGCCATTCAAATGAATATTCCCTTTCCTTTTGCTGGTGTGAAGAATAGACGGAGCCTGATATACTTGGATAATCTCGTTGATGCGATTGCACTTACGGCCATCCATCCGGATGCCAAAGGGCACACATACTATGTGAGTGATGATCACTCCCTATGCATTGTGGAGCTTATTCAGAAACTGGGTAAAGGGCTAGAGAAGTCACCCCTTTTGTTTCCCTTCCCACAGATTTTGTTGAGAGTCCCCCTGAAACTCCTCGGGAAAGAGGAAATGCTTGAGAAAATTACGGGCTCTTTAGAGTTGGACATCAGCGATATCAAAACGTCTATTGGATGGAAGCCAGTTGTATCCGTTGAGGAAGGACTGCGGCGGACAGTAGAAGCCTTTAGGTAGGCTTACGATCGCGCTTCTTCTTATGGCGAATGCCACTTTCCGTATTCTTAAATGAGCGTTCCTTTTTCTTTGAGGGAGAACCACCAACGGGGATCAACGTAATCGTATTCGTCAGGGTATCCACATCCTTTAGCATGACCTCGATGGGATCGCCGAGAGTATAAATGCGGCGTGTGCGACGTCCCACAAGGCGATGCTTATGTTCTTCATACGTATAGTAATCGTCAGCTAAGTAGGGCATAGGAATTAAGCCATCTGCGCCTGAATCATCGAGGGTTACGAAGAGTCCAAAGGACGTCACGCCATTGATGCGCCCCTGGAAAGTTTGTCCCACTTTATTCTTAAGGAATACGGTTACATAACGCTCAGAAGCCGCGCGTTCAGCCGCTGCAGCTCTTCTTTCTGTTGCAGAAACTTGTTCCCCAATGGCACTGAGATCTGCGTCTTTGGGCAAGCCATCGTCCCCCAGAGATAAAGCTGCAATCAGACTTCTATGGACGATGATATCAGCATATCTGCGAATGGGGGATGTGAAATGGCTGTATTTCTTTAAAGCGAGTCCAAAATGCCCAATGTTTTCAGGGTGATAGAGTGCTTGCGCTTGAGTTCTCAGCGTCAATTGACTGATGAGAGCTTGGTGAGGGGTACCGTGAGCTGCCTTCAAAAGATGGAGGAAAGCTTGAGGTGTAATCGCTTGTGACTTGGGGAAGGAGAACCCGAGCCCTTCAATCAGTTCTCTAAATATAAAGATTTTTTCAGGATTTGGTACATCATGGATGCGGTAAATGCAGGGGGCCTTAAGCGCTTCAAGTTGTTGGGCGGCAGACACATTCGCAAGGATCATGAATTCTTCAATAAGACGATGACTATCCAATCGTGGGCGAGGGTGGATGTCCTCAATACGCCCTTCCTCATTTAAAATAACCTGTCGTTCTGGCAATTCGAGATCGAGTGTTCCTCGGAATTCTCTGGCTTTCTTTAGAAGGGCATAGGCACCGTAAAGTGGATTAATGATCGACTCAACCAGAGGTTTTGTTTGAGCGTCGGTCGTTCCATCATAAGCGAGTTGGACTTGAGAATAGGTTAGTCTTTCAACAGATTGCATGATGCCTCTGACAAACTGATAGCGCTTAAGACGTCCCTTCGCATCGAGCCATAAATGGACAGCAAAGCAGGCTTTATCCTCTTTGGGCCTTAAGGAGCATAAATCATTTGAAAGGGTTTCTGGAAGCATAGGAACGACACGATCCGGGAAATAGACGGAATTGCCCCTGAGGTACGCTTCCTTATCAAGGGCACTTCCAGGCTTCACATAATGCGACACATCAGCAATGGCGACCATGAGATGCCACCCTTCGGGAGTTTCTTCAGCCCAGACAGCATCGTCAAAGTCGCGGGCGTCTTCACCATCGATCGTGACAAAAGGGATGGATCTTAAATCTTCGCGGCCCTCAAGGGAGAGAGTGCGCACGGATTCAGCTTCTTTTATGACCTGTTCAGGGAATTCATGGGGGATGCCTTCTTCATAGATGGAGATCAAACTGATCACGCTCGGGTCATCTAGAGTTCCAAGGGACTTCAATACCTTAGCTTGTTTCGCCCCACGAGTGGTTGAAAGTTCGGCAACGATAAGTTCGCCTTCATGGACCTTTTCCGCAGGATCTAGCAAAGCGAGATCCTCTTGGCGCCGTCGATCACAGGGCTGTACATAAAGACGCCCACGGCTTTTGATAACCGCTCCAACCAGCGTTGCAGACCTTACAACCAGCTTTTTAATCAGGCGGGCTGTATAATATCCGTCTGTATGACGTTTGACGCGCACCATAAGGCGATCCCCAGATTTTACCTGAGCCGATCCTTTATCTGTAAGCAAAATGGGAGGAAAGTCGCCTGAGATTTCAACCGGTTTTAAGAGGACTTCACCCTCCTCAGAAAGCTCAGGGGCAACGGTTACGAGAAGGACGGGAGGTAAAGCGGCATGTGAATGAACGTTCTTTTTATGTCCTCTCTTGATAAGGCCTTGATCTGCTAGGTCCTTTAGGACGTTCTTCAGCCAAACACGTTTAAGTCCTTTCAAATTAAAGGCACGTGAAATCTCACGCTTTCCAACTTTTGTTGGGGACGAGTTGATGAACTCAAGGATTTCCTGAGGTGTTGGGAGATCTTTACTTCTTTTTGCCACGGGCAACTTTCTTTGGTGGGCCTTTTCGAGGCGGCGCATTCTTCTTCGCTTCTATCAGCTCGAGGGCACGTGTCAAATCAATCGTCAACACATCATCCGTTTTCTTGAGTGAGGCAAAGAGGCTACCCAGTTTAACGTAGGGTCCAAACCGTCCAATAGCCGCCGTTATAGGCTCTTTCGTCTCAGGGTCCAGTCCAATGCTACGCGGAAGAGCGGACAGTGCCACTGCTTCCTCTAATGTAATAGCCTCTGGTGATGCCCCTGTTGGCAAGGAAACCCGCTTTGGCTTCTCTTTCTTTGAAACGGCTTCGCCCCATTGAATATAAAATCCATAAGGTCCCTTTTTAACCGTAACAGCCAGTCCTGAATTAGGGTCTGTCCCAAGCTGCCTCTCAAAGGGTTCTTCTTGGGCTTGAGCGTCGCCCTCATCGCCTGAAACGAGTGGCCGCGTATACTTACACTCCGGATACTGAGAGCATCCAATGAAGGCGCCAAATTTACTCAAGCGTAAGCCAAGCTTACCGATCCCACAGCGAGGACAAATATGAGGATCCTTCCCATCTTCAGTGGGGGGGAAGAGGTGCGCATCGAGATCCTTTTGAAGCTGTTCGAGGACTTCTTGAATCTTAAGGTCTTTCGCTTGATCAATGGCACTGATGAAAGACACCCAGAATTGACTTAAGACATCCTTCCAGAAAAGATCTCCATTAGATATTTCATCCAACTGTTCTTCAAGCTGGGCCGTAAAATCATATTCAATGTACTTACGGAAATAGCTCAAGAGAAAGGCTGTGACGATCCTGCCCCGATCTTCTGGGTAGAGCGTCCTCTTTTCATTTTTAACGTACCCACGCGCTTGAAGGGTTTGAAGCGTTCCCGTGTAGGTTGAGGGGCGTCCAATCCCAAGCTCTTCCATTTTCTTAATCAGGCTTGCTTCCGTATACCGTGGGGGAGGTTGGGTAAAGTGTTGCTCTGGCAAGACTTGCTGTTTTTCTAGCTTTTCATTTTCTTCAAGGGGGGGAAGGATCTTGTTATCTTCTTCTTCCGCTTGATCTTCATCCAAGCTTTCGCGGTAAAGCGTTAAAAAGCCGTCAAACACCAAGACCGATCCCGTTGCTCTTAATGTCACGTCTTTTTTATCAGAGGCAATATCCACTGACGTTTGGTCAAGCTCAGCACTAGCCATTTGTGAAGACATCATCCTTTTCCAGATAAGGTCATATAGGCGTGCAAGGTCACTTTCTAAATACTTTGAAATATCTTGAGGTTTCCTGTTGAGATCAGTTGGACGGATGGCTTCGTGAGCTTCCTGAGCATTTTTGGCTTTCGTCTTGTAGACACGGGGAGAACTCGGTAAGTATTTGTTTCCAAAGGATTTTTCGATGGCGGTCCGACAGGCCGCCAAAGCGCTCCCTTCAACCTGGATACTGTCCGTACGCATATAAGTTATAAGACCGGTGGTTTCACCCCCAACATGGATACCTTCATATAGTTTTTGGGCAAGCTGCATGGTCTTTTTTGGGCTATATCCAAGCTTACGTGACGCTTCTTGTTGAAGGGTAGAAGTAGTAAAGGGCGGGCGAGGGTGACGTTGGACACGCTTTTTCTCTACAGAGTCTACGTGATACTTTCCAGCCTCAATCTTTTTTTCAGCTTCTTTTGCTTCTTTTTCAGAGGGGAGAGAGAACTTATCAAGCTTTTTTCCATCCAAATGGGTGAGGCGCGCCTTGAATGACTTTTTTTGCCCATTCAGAAATTCAACTTCGATTGTCCAATATTCCTGTGATTTAAAAGCTTCAATTTCTGTTTCACGATCGACAACCAGCCGCAAAGCAACGGATTGCACACGACCTGCGGATTTACTTCCGGGAAGTTTCCGCCACAATATAGGGGACAAAGTAAACCCGACGAGGTAATCCAAGCTTAGACGTGCTAAATAAGCATTGACGAGTTGGCTATCGATCTCTCGTGGATGAGCCATCGCTTCAGCAACCGTTTCTTTCGTGATCGCGTTAAACGCAATCCGTTGAGTTTTAACGTTTTTTAGAACACCTTTTGCGTCCAGGACTTCTTGAATATGCCAAGAGATCGCCTCTCCCTCGCGATCAGGGTCAGTTGCGAGATAGAGGTGGTCAGCGCCTTTTAAAGCCTTAGCAATCGCATCGAGATGCTTCTTTGCCTTATCATCGACCTCCCATGTCATGGCGAAGTCTTCATCAGGTCTTACGGATCCGTCCTTAGAAACCAAATCACGCACATGGCCAAAGCTTGCAAGAACTGTATAGTCTTTGCCTAAATACTTTTCTATGGTTTTTGCCTTTGACGGTGATTCAACGACAACTACATTCATAAATTCTTCCATTCCTCTTTTAGGGAAACCTTGCCGCCGGGTAGGCGTTCAAGGCGTCCCGCAATTTCCATCTCGAGTAGGACAACCCACACATCAGATGCCGACAACTGACATTGTCGGATCAATTCGTCAACACTTATCGGAAAAGTACTTAAATTTTCGTTAACGACATGTCGAGTCTTATCTAGGCAAGGGGAGGGGGGGAACTCCCTATATTCACAAGGAGATTCCTTAAGATTCATATTGATTGACGGCGAAATTTCATTGGAAATATCTTCAATTGATTCAACAAGGACGGCGCCATTCTTTATAAGTTGATTACACCCGCGCGCTCGCGGATCAAGGGGATGGCCAGGAATAGCAAACACATCGCGTCCTTGTTCCAGGGCATACTTTGTTGTGATGAGAGAGCCTGATTTAAGAGCGGCCTCAACGACCAGAACACAGCGTGATATCCCTGAGACAATTCGATTTCGTCTGGGGAATAAAGTTGCTTGAGGCTGTGTACCAAAGGGAGATTCAGCGATTAGCGCCCCAACTTCCGCTATTTGATGATAGAGACTCTCATTTTCTTGAGGATAGATATCATTGATACCTCCCGCAAGAACTGCAATCGTTCCGGACTTTAGGCTTCCCTTATGGGCAGCGCCATCAATGCCGCGAGCGAGCCCTGAGCTTATGACCCATCCGAGTGTACCAAGCTCAGAGGCAAGTGTATGGGCCATTTTCTTGCCCATCGCTGAGGCATTACGCGCTCCTACAATTGCAAACAAAGGAGTGTGTAAAAGATCAAGCTTTCCCTTAACTGTGATCAGGGCAGGGGCAGAGTCAATATGTCTCAGAAGGGGTGGATAGTCAGGATCATCAAACAGAACGATGTGTGCTCCAAAGGCTTCGGTGGCCTCGATCTCAGCTTCAATTTCAGAGCGTAAAGCAATCTTAAGTTTCCGTTTTAAACCGCCCTTTGCAGCCAATTCAGGCAAGGCCTCAAGGGCATCTTTTGGACAGCCAAATCGAGAGATTAAGCGATGGAACGTAAGGGGGCCGACATTTTCAGATCGTGCCAGTTGGATCCAATCGATGCGATCTTCATCAGTCTTGAGGGGTTTGTGAAAGAGTTGTGTCGCCAATCTGTGATTCTTTCCCTGTTATTAAGCGTTTGATATTGCTGCGGTGCGTCCAAAAAATGAGACACGCAAGACCAAGACAAGTCATAACAAGAGTATCCTCATTTAAGACAGTTGTGTAAAGAGGGCTTAAAATGACAGCCGTAAGAGAAGCTAAAGAAGAATAGCGAGTGGTCGCAGCAACCGCAATCCATGTGACAAGGCAGACAATCGCTAAAGGCCAACTTAAAATAAGAATAGCCCCAAAAGCCGTTGCAATCCCTTTGCCCCCTTTGAGGCCAAGCCACACAGGCCAAATATGTCCAATAACGGCAAGAAGACAAGCAAACTGAGCAAGCGGTGGCGCTACAATCAGCGCAATAATCACAGCCAGACTGCCCTTTAGAGCGTCAAGGAGGAGAGTCAATATGGCTGCCCTCTTATCCCCCAGCCTCAGCATATTCGTAGCCCCTATGGTCTCTGAGCCAATCTCACGGGGGTCCGGAAGCTTAAACGCCCAACTGATAAGAAGACCAGATGGGATTGAGCCCAAGAGATAGGCCGCGATTAAGGTTATGACTTCAATGAAAAGAGGAGTGCCCATCGTTTCTTCTTTGTTATTATTGCTTGGGGAATTCTTACAGAAGTTAGAGGAAATGTAAAATTGTTTTGTGAGCTCGTAAGTTGCATGTATCATGCATCTACTTTTGTACCAATTTGTAACATGTAAATATCATTATTCTGCCTTTTAAAACCATAAAAAAACGAGCCACTTTCATGGCTCGCTTTTCATGTTTGACGGTGAATTTATTTAAAAAGATTACGATCCCCTTTTTTTAATGGAGGTGATAAACTCTACTTTATTCTTCAGGGAGGATCTTATGTATAATACCATTCTCATTACCGGTGCATCGAGCGGTATAGGCAAGGCATTGGCCGAGCATTATGCGGCCCCTCATATCACGCTTATCCTTGTTGGGCGAGATAAGAAGCGTCTTCAAGATAGCCAAGAGCTTTGTGAAGGGAAGGGGGCAACCGTCGTCTCAAAAACGATTGATGTAACGGATCAATCGGCCATGGAGAAGTGGATAAATGAGATTGATAAGGCTCATCCCATTGATTTGGTCATAGCTAATGCAGGTGTGCGTGCCATGCAGCGTGATCCTGATCGTGAGGAATACAATCGGGTTCTAAAAACCAATATTGATGGTGTTTTGAATGCGGTATGGCCCGTGATGCTACGCATGAAAGAGCGTAAGACGGGTCACATTGCCGTTCTCAGTTCCCTTGCTGCCTATCGCGGTTTTCCGAAGAGAGGAGCCTACTGTGCGAGCAAAGCCGCAATTAAAATGCTTTGCGAATGCTGGCGCATCGAACTTGAGCCCTATAACATCGTTGTTTCTACGATCTGTCCAGGATTTATTAAGACCCCTCTTACGGCGGGTAGCAAGTTAAAAATGCCCTTCATAATGGAAGTCGACGACGCCGCGAAGAGAATCGCTAAAGGACTTGCCACCAAGAAAGCTGTGATTGCTTTCCCAACTCCCGTATTTCTGTTTGTGAGGTTTTTGCAATGTCTTCCTGTCGCAATCTCTGACTATCTTGTTAGACGGGCATCTCGGAAGGTTAAGTGAATGATCTATGGATGAAGATGCCCTGCTGAAACCTTATGCAAAACGCTGGCTATATATGTTTGATACGGTAAACCTTCATAAGCAGCTAGTTGCTTCAACCGCTCTAAGTCACTTGAAGAAATACGGATATTAATCCGTGCATCCTTACGAAGAGTGTTTCTAGCTATTTTACGTAGTCTGACTTTTTCTTCCTCAAGATTGTCGACACTCACCCATTCTCCTCTATCAAATTCGTCGGAAAGCTCTTGCTCTTCTTTGTCTAAATTAAAAACGGGTGACTTAGGTTTTTTCATGATTTTTCTCCTACATATATAAATATCTACGTGTTGCCTTTCGACAGGGAAAGGCTGTTTTCAATATTATTTTGTCCTTTTCTTCAACAAACGGAACTAAGTAAACATATTCTTTGAATTCTATCGCAATCACCATTTGATTTGGATATTTGTTAGCATTGGGATGTCTAAAAACATCAAGTGGTCCTTTGCTTTCTATAATTTCAATAATTTCTTCAAAACTAATACCCCGAAATTCAATAAGTTTAGCGTTTTTAAGAGTATCGAAGACAAAGTTGCTATCTATAAAATTATAGTGTTCCATTGTGTGCCTCCTGTCAATCATTATTTGTAAGTTTAATTAGTTGTTTTGACGCGATTTTTGGTGAAGTATATTAATTTATGATTTTCAATAACTTAGAATAAATAAATGCTTACTCACCGAATGAGTTTAAGGTCTTAAAGATGGAAAAATCAACACCGTTGAATTTAGCTTCTAGCTTTTCTCTATCTCAGCCACCATAGGGTCATACTTGCGTAAATCCTCAGGGGTACCGATGTGAAACCACTCACCATGATGAACAACTCCATAGAGGCGCCCTTTCTCCAGGGCTTTATTATAGATCACATTTAAGGAGTAGGGGCCTTCTGTTTCCCCCCTAAATAGATCAGGGTTCAAGATCTGGATTCCGATAAAAACATAGGGTGCCTCAGGGGCTTCTCCGCGACGGGAGAGGTGTCCATCCGGGGACATAAAGAAATCTCCGGCCCCATTATATCCATGGGCCTTTTCTCGAGGAATAACGAGCAATAGCGCCTCCATTTTGTCCTCATCCCAAACCTGTTCCATATACTTTAGGCTTTCAGAACCGGTCCATATGCAATCTCCGTTGAGAACGAAGAATGGTTTATTTCCTAATAAAGGCAATGCATGGTGAACGCCACCGCCTGTTTCGAGTAGATCGTCTTCGTGTGAGACTATACCTCTCTCTTTTACCTGATCCACGATTTGAGGGCTTAAGTAATGCGCGTTAACAACAATATGAGATATATCAATAACCTTAAGGTGCTCAAAGGCACGGTCTAGCATGGTTTTGCCAGCCACTTTAATCAGGGGTTTCGGGAGCGTGTTGGTTAAGGGTCGCATGCGTATCCCTAGTCCTGCACAGAGAATCATGGCGGTTTTCATAGTGTCACCATCTTAAACCAGTCTCTCAACTCCCAAAGATTGGGATGGGAAAAGCAAATCTCAAGGGTATCCTTTAAGCGCGGGATATATCGAAGATATTGAGGTTTCCTGTCCCGGCGGGCGAGACGGTAAAAGGTGCCGATAATACGCGTTGTCCTTTGGGCACCCCACAGGGCATAACTCGCATAGAAGTCTTTAGGATCTAAGTTTGGAAAGGAGTTGATATATAACTCAAGTAAATCATCAGCAAGCACAGGGTCAACATCCCGCCTTGCATCCTGGAGGAGGGAAAAGAGGTCATAGGTAATGGGATTCCACGAACCATCCTGAAAGTCTATGAATCCGCTTTTATTCATTCCGGAACGCTTTGGAAGCCAGATGAGGTTATCCACCATCACATCTCGCAGTGCGAGGCTGTGAGGGACTTGAGGCTGATTGTGATAGGCTGATTCCCATAACTGTTTGAAATCAGCCTTGGCTGTCTCTGATAAAGGATCTTCATACCATTCTGTAAAAAGGGAAGCTTTCTCTAGGAACAGATTACTATCGTAGAACGGAATTCCAACGACGGGTTCTGATAAGTTCTGATGAAGGTGAATAAGGGATCTAATGGTCGTTTCATAGAGTGTCTTCTCAGGTATTTGTTCCAAGGCTTTTCTGTAGCTCTGATCTCCCCAGTCTTCAATGAGGAGAAATCCATTGAGGTGGTCAGCCTCATAGATTTGGGGGACCGATAATCCACAGCCCTGCAATACATCAGCTATGAATTGAAACTGGACCGTATCATCTGAAGGATCATCCATAAGAAGTGCATTTGGCAAACGAAAGTATCGCCGCCCCGAGGCATCGCCGGGGAGGGGGAGGAGGGTCGCTTGTTCGAGGCCGTGAGCTTTGAGGAAAGCAAATCTTTTCTCTGCTCTTTCATCCTCAAAAAGTTCGGTCTTCCCAGCCTGTAAGACGGAGGATACGGTCATTTTCCTCATTTCCATATATTAATTCAATTTCCAGATAGGCTTTGGGGAGTTGAGACCCTAAGCGCTCTGGCCACTCGATTAGGGATACACCAGTTGAGTAGGCTTCTTCAATCCCCAATTCATAAACTTCTTGGCTGTGCTTTAAGCGGTATAAGTCAAAATGCCACAGTACAAAAGTTGGGGTTGTATAGGTTTGCACGAGGGTAAAGGTCGGACTAGGCACTTCCGTGTCCTTCCCGCACAGGGCTTGGATTAAAGCACGTGCAAAGGTTGATTTTCCTGCGCCAAGCTCGCCTTTAAGAAGGATAATGTCATGAGGACGTAAGCGTTCAGCAATAATGACAGCAAAGGCCGCCGTATCATCAGCGCTGTGGCTCGTATAAACGCGTGGTTCATTTTTATGTTGCATGTTCAAAAGTATGCCATTAATTTCACCCCATAATCAATGGGGTCATAGCTCAGTTGGGAGAGCGCTACAATGGCATTGTAGAGGTCGGGGGTTCGATTCCCCCTGGCTCCACCAGCCTTCGCCCTTACGGGCTTCGGCTGGCAAGCCAGCCACGGTTTACACTAGAGCGGCTTGTCCGCCGAAGCTACGAAGTAGCGAAGGAGGAAGGCTGCGCGCCATAGCTCCGAAGGAGCGACGGCGGGCTGGTGCAGAATTAAACGAGCCTTCTAATGACGGTTTATATTGAACAAGGCACATATGAACGATTTTCACACACTCTCAAACCAAACCTTAGAGGAAGTCGCCGACTTCTTTGAATCATCATGGCCAAATGCCGATGTCGATTTGATCGATGGAACGCTCACAATATCTGTGCCTAATGGTCAATATGTCATAAACAAACATGGTGTGACGCATCAAATATGGGTCGCATCACCCTTTACGGGCGCCCATCACTTTCACTATAAGGATCAAACTTGGGTGTGTACACGGACGGCCAAACCTCTGAAAGATTTCCTATCTACCGAGCTTCGTGACTATGCTTCGTGAACCAAGCTATCTTGATGAAAACGTACAAGAAGAGCGCCCTAAGGGCAAGTCTCCGCAAGTTTTACGAGAGATCATCCCTTATCTAAAGAAATACCCAAAAATTCTGTTATTATCGTTTTTATCCGTTGTTATTGCTTCCCTGACAGTTCTGGGTGTTGGGGCAGGGCTTCGTTATTTTGTCGACTACGGTTTTTCCGAAAACGCATTCTTTGGTCTTATTGGTTCGGTTACGGTGTTGTTTTGCATTGTAACTATCATGGCATTGGCAAGTTATGGACGATTATATTGGGTCGCTCAATTGAGTGAACGTGTTATTGCTGATCTAAGGAAAGAGATCTTCTCTCACCTCCTTAAGCAGGACATTGCTTTCTTTGAGTCGACTAGCCTTGGGGATATCCAATCTCGCCTGACAACAGATACAACGCTGCTCCAAATTGTTCTGGGCACTTCAATTCCCATTGCCCTTCGGAATATCATGATCATTTTAGGGGGGATCACCATGCTCATTATTACGAGCCCCGTGATGACGTCTATTATTTTATTTGTGATTCCGCTCGTCCTCATCCCTATTCTTATATATGGCCGGAAAGTAAAGGAATACTCACGTCTTGCGCAAGAAAAGACGGCAGATGTCTCTTCATTTCTTGATGAAACTTTTAGTGCGATACGTACTGTCTTTGCGTTTTGTCGTGAACCCTATATGACCAAGCTATTTTCAACCGAAGTTGAGAAAACATATGCTGTTTCCCTAAAACGTGTTGAAGCCCGCGCTCGTCTAACGGCATTGGTGATGATCCTTGTTTTTGGAGGCATCAGCGTTATGCTTTGGTATGGAGGACATAACGTTATCCAGGGGCATATGACGCCTGGGCAACTCTCTGCCTTTCTCTTTTATGCTGCTGCTGTGGGGGGAGCTGCTGGTTCTCTCAGCGAGATACATGGTGATATTTTACGTGCGGCAGGGGGCGTTGAGCGCATTTTTCAGTTTCTGGCGCTAAAACCGACTCTTGTCCTTGCGGGACCTCCCCAAACCCTTCCAGCCCCTCTTAAAGGGCATCTACAGTTTCTTAATGTGGGCTTTGCCTATCCCACAAGGCCTCACCATATGGTTCTTAAAGAGGCTTCCTTTGAGGTCTTTAAGGGGGAAACCGTAGCGCTTGTTGGGCCCTCTGGTGTTGGGAAAACAACAATCTTCAACCTAATCATGCGTTTTTACGATCCACTTCACGGTCAGATTTTTATTGATGGTGTGCCCTTGAATGATCTTGATCCTCATTCCTTCCGCACTGTGATTGGGTTAGTTCCTCAAGATCCCGTTTTATTTACAACCAATTTTATGGAGAACATTCGCTTTGGAAATCTTGACGCAACAGATGCTGAAGTTAAGGCAGCTGCGGATGCTGCTTATGCCTCTGAATTCATTGAAACGCTTCCCTCGGGGTTTCAGACACCTGTTGGTGAAAAGGGTGTTGCTCTTTCGGGAGGGCAACGACAAAGGCTTGCAATTGCACGGGCAATCCTTAAAAATCCAGCGTTTTTATTGTTAGATGAAGCAACCTCTGCTCTGGATACGGAAAGCGAAGAAAAGGTGCGCCTCGCCTTAGAAACCCTAAAGCACAATCGCACGACTCTTATTATTGCCCATAGAAAGTCAACGATTGACCAGGCGGATCGAGTTCTTGTTTTTGATAAGGGAACGATTAAAGAGTTAGCTTCTTCCATTTGAAAGAAAGTATATTTCCGGCGTACTTATAACTCCAGCCTTTTTCATCAGTTCCTTGAAGGCATTTGATTGAGAAAATGCATTGGCTTTTGCGATGTCATGTACCTCAAACAATATAACGACGTCATTCTTATCTTTCTTTTGTCGAAGGACGCTTAAGTCCTTCGTTAAACCATTTTCTTCACGTAACTTTTTTGTTGAATCAAATATGGGTTTCCACTTTGCATAATCAGCCACTTCGTGGAGACAGAGCATATATTTTGACATTTTCTTCTCTTTCTTATTGTATTGTCAGGTATGAAAATACCCCTAGATCATTAAGATTGAGTTAAAATGTGATTATAAATTGGGTTTAGTGTCCTTCTTTAAAGGAGCTGTCGTTGTATTTTTGTTAGCACATTTCCGTAAACGCTGTATGTTATTCGGTTCACGCGCTTTACCTTCATCAAAATGAGCAAAAAACTTAAACTTCATTTTTAAATTACGTGCTACAGTATGGCGTACACTGAAATGATCAGACATTCTTCTCTCCATATATCGCTTATGGTTATTGTTGAAGAACTGTAATGAAATTAGGTTAAATTTTAATTAAGAGAATGAAAGGGGACTGCTATTAAAGCAATCCCCTTGATAAGGACTTACTTATCAGAAAAAAAGTTCATTTCGGTTTTACCAATAACACCTGCGTTCTTCAAATGCTCTTTTAATTCATTTGATTTCACAAATGCCTTGGCCTTTGCGATGTCAGCAACTTCAAAAATGATGGATACATCATTCTGATTAGAGGTATCTTGTAGAACCTGTAAGGCTTTTATGCCATGATTTTTCCGTACATTTCCATGAGCATCAAAATAAGATTTCCATTTTGCGTAATCAGAAACCTCGTGACGGACAAGCAATCGATTGTTCATAGTATTTCTCCTGTTTTGTTAATTGGTAAATTTCAATATATCATAGTTATGTTAATATGCAGTTAATTCAGTAATATTTAATTTATAGAATAATCATTTAAGAATGTTGCATTAATGTTACAAAGAATAGGGTTGTGATGTAAGTATGGAATTTGTTAACGAAAAATTAAAACTTTTGTTGCTCACCATCTGCATTTATGCAATTTTAAAAAAAACAAAAAAAGAGGGAAAAATGAAAATTTCTAAAAATATTTTTAAAATGGCTTGTACTTCTGCACTTATGACTGCAGCGATGTTTGCGCTTCCCGTTGAGAAAGCAAAAGCGGCTGGCATTCAGGTCTTCACAAATATGAGCTATTTTAACCCAGCAGACATGGACTTCGTAGATAACTTTAAGTTTTCTGCCGGTGCTGGAATGATTAACTTAAAGTCTAAGTTTACAGGGACACAAGCGGGTTTCCCCGGAACTTCAAAATCAAACACATATACATATTTTCCTTATGGGCAAGCTATATACAGAATTCCGTGTCATAAGAAACTCGTTGTAGGTGTTGATGTTAGCAATCCAGCGTATGTAAATTTTCATTACAAAAGCAGCAATTTGAGTGGCACACAAACTTCTCTCGTAGGTAGAAATTTTAGCCCTAAAGCAAGCTATCAAGTTTTAGAAAATTTAACATTAGGATTAGGTCTAGACATTTTATATGTTGCTAATGGTAAACTTGGTTTACAAACACCTTTTGGGGTTAGCCGTTTCAAGGGCCACGGATCAACATTCGGTTGGGATGCTGGATTCTTATGGAAAATCGTCAAAGGAAGTTATTTAAGTGGTAGTTACCACTCAAAAATGAAAGTTCAAGCGCATGGATTTAATACATTAGCAAATGTAACGAATTTTTCTTCAGTTGGCGCTGCAATTCCAGATACATTTACATTGAATTATTTACAATATTTCTCAAAGAATTGGCTCGTTAACTTTAATGGTCGTTATGTTTTATGGAAGAAAGCTGCTAAATCCCTTATTCTTAGAAATTTTGCTGTGATAGGTACAACAACTATCCCCTTAAATTATAAAAACGCATGGGTCGGCCAAATTTATACACGTTATCAATTTGCATGTCAGTGGGCGGCACTTGGATTTGTGGAATATGATTCAAATCCACAGCCAAAACGTTTTAGACCCATTTCATTACCTGCGGATCAAGTTTGGATTGGTGGACTTGGAATACAGTACCTTCCCACGCCGAATATTGAAACTCAACTATCAGGGGGTGTTGCCTTCTCAAATCCCAAACTTGTTCGTCAGCCAACTGTTGGTAAGGATAAAATACGGGCTCCGTTTGTTGATGTAAGATTTACGTATAAGTTCTAAAATCGGATGCATTGAGAAAGTACCCTTGTGAAAGCAAGGGTATTTTTTTAACCAATTAACTTTAAAAACCTAACTGTTTCAAGAAACTCTGTTCGTTGAGTGTTTTCTAAAACGAGGGCTTCTTTATCATTTCCCCAAATCTTTCGTTGTGAATGCTCATGGAGATGGGCTAGATCCCATGCTTTGTCAGCTGAAAGCTCCCCTTGTTGAACTAAGTAAGAGAGACAAAAAGAATCTGTAAGGGTTAAAAGGTGAGAGAATCCGACGAGTTTAAAATCCGTTAGTCGTTCTAGAAATGAATGAATAATATCTCTTTCTTTTTCTGATAAGGATCCGATGGTAAGGGTTGAAACTGGTTTCAATGTAAGACCTAAACGCTGGTTTACTGCTTTTATGATGGGTTGCCAGTTCTTGTCTTGTTGCTTTACAACAGACGCTGGGGACTCTACCCAAAATAAAATCACGTCTTGCAGGACTGTTTGTATGATGTACGTTGTATAGGCTTCCCGTGAATAAGGAACGCGATCCAAAGCTGATGCCACTAATGAAGTGATTGTTTTCTTTTGATATTGAGGGGAGGGGTCCTTTTCCCATTCTTCTTCAATTGCTTTTGCCAGTGCCAATGTTGGTACCTGAAAGGGATTTCCAAGTGGTGTTTTTAGAAAATGATTATGGATGTATATATCAAACAAGATCAAACCCCAGGTTTATTAATGTTTCTTTTTGCTCATTCGGAAGAGGCGCTTCAAACGTGACCGTATGTCCATTGGGAAGAGGTATGATTAAAGACCTCGCATGGAGGTGTAACCCTGTGCGACCCATTGGAAAAGCTTCCTTCCCACCGTATTTCCCATCTCCTAATATGGGAGTTTGGAGCCCTTCAGCACAGTGTACTCTAAGCTGATGCGTCCGACCTGTCTTTGGTGAGAGTTCAAGCCAAGCAAACTTATCTTTGAGAGACTCTATGATGCGAAAGTACGTTGTTGCATGAAGGCCTTCTTCATGATCGACGTGAACTTTCTCATATGTTGAATCCGCCTTCTTTGTGAGAGGGAGAGAGATAAGTCCTTCCTTCTTCTGAGGAACACCACAAACAAGAGCCCAATAGGTTTTATGTATCGTTCTTTCTTTAAAAGCTTGTGTTAGCCACCTGGCCATGGGGAGTGTACGGGCTAAAACAAAAATTCCAGATGTATCCTTGTCTAACCTGTGGACAAGTCTCGTCTTTGATCCTTCATAGTAGGAATCCATGAGTGAATCGAGAGCTTTATGCTGCTTAGTTCCCTTTTGTACAGGTGTCCCTGCAGGCTTATTAATGACAACCATGTCGTCGTCTTCATAGATAATAAGACTCTTAATCCATTTTCTATCCGCGCTTGTTAAGGGACGTTCCTCATGCTCGGGGGCTTCAATCTCAAGTCCTTGAAATTGCTTAGGATAAGAAAGAACCTGTCCTTCAAGGACTCTATGGGATGGTTTTGCTTTTTTCCCATCGATTTTAAGAAGTCCTTTTCGAGCTGCCTTTTCAATAAGGGCTTGTTGTAAATGTGGTATCCACAGTCTGAGGCATCGATCCAGACGGACGCCTTGTTCATATGTGGTTATTGTTTTTTCAATCATTGTCTCAGCCATGTTGCATTTCATATAGTCTGGAGATCGTGCGGTCAAAGGATCCCCCTTGTTGATATAAGTATTCCGGTTCTACATCTCCAGCTGCCGCAAGCCAGACACCTTTGTCATAGAGGATATCAATAAGGATTGTAAAGCGTACTGCTTCATTATGATCGTCTTGCGTCATTTGGGGAATACCCCATAAAATCAACGTATGTATAGATTCAGCTAATGAAAGATAGGCAAGACGTCCACAAGGTTGAGCACAAAGATCCTGAAAGTGTGCCCATGCAACTCCCCGAGAGAGGCCTTCAAGCGTCAATGGCGGGGCTACTTTTGTGAATTGAACCGTGTCTAAAGGCGCATTTTCAGTAAGGTCATTCCAAATTGTGCGTAACTTGTTCATAGAATTCTCGTCACAAGGTGAAAAATATAATTTCTGCCCTGAAAACTTTTGCCGGCGATAATCAATATCCCCTATTAAATACGCAATGTCAGTATACTCAGAAAGTAAAGGAATAAATGGTAAAAATCTCTCTCTATGAAGCCCTTTTTCATAGAGATTTGCAGGAGATGTGTTAGACGTTGCGACAAGAACAACCCCTTCCCGAAAGAGGCCTTCAAAAAGGCGAGCCATTAACATGGCATCCGCAATATTTGTGACTTGAAACTCATCTAAACATAAAAGAGTAATCTCAGATGAAATTTGATTAATAAGCTCAGGAAGTGCTTCCTCTTGCGTATTATTTAATTGATGAAGTGAAGCGTGAACTTCCTTCATAAACTCATGAAAGTGTACGCGTCTTTTAGGGGTATGCTCGACTTGGTTATAAAATATATCCATAAGGAACGTTTTTCCACGACCGACGTCACCCCAAATATACAGTCCTTTAATACCTGACTTTTTCGTAAAGAAGGGGAAGGAACGGTTGAGTTCAAGTGAATCATAAATGGTTTGTAAGGAAGTGAGGATATCTCTTTGATGTGAATTAAGCTCAACCCTACCGTTCCTACATGACTCATTATACAAGTCGATCAGGGACTTAACTTTCTCTTTTGTCGTTTTTTTCTTCATTAACATATTAAAGTATGGTTACCTTATGTTTATGAAACTCTTTGATCAGCAAGCATATAAGATCCACCAAAAAAGGGCTTTAGGATCCTTCCACAAACATGATTTTCTGTTTCAACATGTGGGTTATGACCTTACCTCTCGTTTGCAGGATATCAAGAGAAACTTTAAGAATTCATTAAATTTATCACCCCATCCTCTAAATAGTCTTAATTTAACCAATACAAGCCTTGAAAATTTTCAAGATTTTCCAGCGGATTCCTTTGATCTTATTTTTAGCTGTTTACTTGGACACTCTCTTGAGAATTTACCGGAATTTCTAAGGCAAGTTCATAGATGTTTGCAACCTGACGGTCTTTTCCTTGCAGCAATTCTAGGGGGGAATACACTCG
This sequence comes from Alphaproteobacteria bacterium, assembly GCA_013287665.1. GTDB lineage: Bacteria > Pseudomonadota > Alphaproteobacteria > UBA9655 > UBA9655 > UBA9655. The sequence goes on along the minus strand of JABDDK010000002.1, from coordinate 30,050 downwards.
TTGAGCTACGCGACAGTCTACTTCAAGCTGAACTATCGATGAAGGGCGGCGCAAGTCCGCGCGTATCTCCAATGGTACACCCTAAAGATGCGACACAGCTTTTGAGTCGCGCAGGATTTATTCTTCCCGTCGTCGACACAGAAACCATCACAGTGACTTATCCAACACTCTTTAGTCTGATGAGAGATTTAAGGGGGATGGGGGAGACGAATATTCTAAATGATAGAGTGAAATCCTTTACACCCCGTGGTTTATTTGAAAAAGCAGAAGAGATCTATAGAAAAGAGTATGGGTTTAACGGGGAAAAATTACCGGCAACATTTGAAGTCATCTATTTAACGGGATGGGGAAATCCCCAAGCGTGAGGCTTGGGGATTTTGGTGATGGTTACACTTTTTATATAGCTTGACCCATTTTATTTAAGAGGTCTCTTGCACGTGATAAGGAAAGACTTAAGCTCATGCTTTCCGAATCAGGTATATCGGAGACTTGAGAGAGATTAGCTATCATTTTTCTCAAAGTAGCGGGTCTGTCATTATCATTTGAGTCAACGCTACCTCTTACATCTTTTATCAACCCAAATTGGCCGATGATGCTATTCATCATACCTTCGTGTTCTTGACTTATCGTTACGTTGGGATCTGCAAGTAAGGCATCAAGACGGCTAAAAATAGGCTTAGCTCTTTCAACCAATGAAAGCTTTGGAGAGCTTGGTTCTACCGTAGCTACCTTAACAGGTTCACTTGAGATTGAAGCCACTGGACTCGCTTCTGGTTGCCCAAATTTTAGCTTTTCAAGTATCGTATTCAGTTGATATTTAGCTCTGACAAGATCAACATAGTTATCGACAAGATTTAGATTTGGGTCATTGATAGCGAGCTTTGCCTCACTTATTAGCTCATCCATCAGAAATCCTACAATGCCTCCTTTTGGTATGAACTTGTCATTCCTTAGGAATCCCTTTATGTCCCAAAGACTTTCTTTGAGTAAGGGGACATCTTTAGGTTCTACAGTTACAAGGGTAACCCCTGGTTTGAAATCCTTAAGAAGGTCTCTTGTTTCATCCAACTTCCCTCGAACAGTACTGACGAGTTGTGCTTTCTTGCTTTCTTCTGTTGCTGAAATCACAGACTTAAGGGAAGTATAAAGTGTAGTGCTAAATGCCTTAAGACGAACTAACCACACATAACCAATGGTGTTGTAATCTATATTACCATTTGTAAGAAGTTCGTTCAGACGATTTAGTGACTCACTCAATTGTGGTAGGCTCTTGCCTTTCGTTTGAGCATTATCATTGCTTAAAATCTTTATGATACTGGGCGTGAGATGAGTAAGATTAAAGAAATGAGTGTCTTGCTCATTAACAGCGAGGGTATCTAAGTCAACACCTGATAAAACAGTTCTTATTTTATCAATATTAGAAATAACTTCATTTCTGACCTGTACATTATCAGCTGGCTCTTCTGCTTGATCTGGACTCGTTAATACTGTTCCACTAGTTGACTTTTCTGAGTCCGTGAGAGCTGGTTCACTCAAGGCTTTTAGATGTGTCGCTGGTTCAGTAGACGATGGCTCATGAGCGGGTGCTGATGTTAAAAGTACAGAAGTCGCTTCAATACTTGCTTCGACTTCACGTGGTGCTTCTAGGGGCATTACTTTGGAAGCAATGAGTGACGCAGTATTGAGAAGTTGAGTTGAAACTTCTGTATTCGCTTTAATAACAGCTATGGGTGTTTTCTGTATATTATTTTTATTGTCATTGACAGCTGGAATTTTTGCAGGAGGTGCTTTGAGAACTGCACGGATAGGAATTGATTTGTATGCTACAGGTAATTTTTTCTTAATGATCGGCGCTCTTTTAGCGACAGGTACTGCCTTTCTAGTAATAACTTTACGAGCGAATGAGAATTTCATTCCTTGCTTCTTCAAGAGCGCAGACTTAAACCCATGAAAATGTGGCGTAAAAGAGAACCTGAATCTTGCGGCACGAAATAGAGGTGCTCTTTGAATAGGTCGTGTTGCAAAAGGGATCACATTCTGTGAGCTTTTAAGGGGTCTTGTTCTATTATTGAATAGCTGAGCTTTGTATGTTTTTTTTGCAGCGATGCGTGAAATGTAAAACTTTTGTCTCTTAGCTTCTTCTGCCAAGGGATTTTGTTTTGCTTCTGCCGCAGTAATACCGTTTAAGCAGGTTGTTAATCCAAGAGCGAGTTTAAAAGATCTAATCATAGTATCCTCCCGTGTTAAAGTATTTAATGTGAATTATTATTTTTGATTCTGGTTAGAATATAGCAAATATATTAATATGGTATTAATATGTAAAAAATATAAACAATGATGTTGATTTCAAATAGATCTTTTTTTAAACTGATGTATTTAAAGTGTGTCGAACTATATAAATTTAAATAACTTATATAATAAACTGATGATTGCTTTATTGAATTTATATAGAGGGGGCTGTTAGATTGTTCCAAACTGTTTTTGCCAGTTCTTTATAGAGTAAGGCTTCACTTGATGAGGGAGTCTGATTAACGATGGGAGTTCCCTTTTCAGAAGTCTCCCTTATTGACATATGCAATGGTATTTCCGCAAGCAGTGGTATGCCCATGGATAGTGCTTGCTTGCGCACGCCGCCATGTTCGAATATGTCACAGCGTGAGTTACAATGCGGACATAGGAAATAACTCATGTTCTCAATAAGCCCAAGTACGGGAATGTTTACTTTGACAAACATCTCAAGTCCTCTTCTTGCATCAATGAGGGCAAGATCTTGAGGTGTTGAGACAATAATAGCACCAGAGAGAAGCACGGTTTGGGCAAGGGTAAGCTGCACATCGCCCGTTCCTGGGGGGAGGTCAATGACAAGAACATCAAGCTCGCCCCAATTCACTTGTCTCAGCATCTGATTGAAGGCACTCTGAACCATTGGGCCGCGCCATATGGCCGCGGTTGTCTCGTCCATCATAAAACCCATGGACATACACTTTAAGCCGTGAGCAGCGATAGGATTCATTGTTTTTCCATCATCAGATGTCGGTCTTTGGTTGACGCCTAAAAGACGGGGGATCGACGGTCCATAGACGTCTGCATCTAATATACCCACTTTAAGTCCCAAAGAGTTTAATCCACAGGCTAAGTTTACAGCTGTTGTCGATTTACCGACACCTCCTTTACCGGATGCGACAGCGATGATGTGCTTTATGCCAGGAATACCCTGCTTAGAAGGATTATGTGCAGGTTGCTGGCGTTGTGCTGTGAGGGCAATGTGAACGCTTGACACTTCGGGTAATTCAGAAAGTAATGATTCGGCTTTTTCTTTTAATGCCAATCCGTCATTCATATATTCAGCATTAATATCTAGTATAAATGAGACTCGTCCGTCTTTTGTTACTTGTAAACCCTGAACGATGTCTTTGGTTACAATATCTACCTTAGATAAGGGGTCAACTATAGTTTTAAGGATACTAATGATCTGACTTTCAAGTGACATGTAACCTATCCCGATTGCTTAACATTGCGAAATCATCTATAACGTATGTTTATAAGAATGAAAAGGAGCAAGCAAGAATGAGTTCTAAAGATGATGAGGGAGGTCCTTGGGGGCATGGTGGCGGTGATGATGAGGATAACATCTGGACCAAAAGACCGAATCGTAAAAGGGGAGGGGAGGACGGCCCTGATTTAGAAAACTTATTTAAGCAAAGCCAGGATAAATTTAAGAAGTTCTTTCCTAAAGATGGGAAAGGGGGCGGCCGGACATTATGGTATGTTGCAGGCGGTATATTCTTCTTGTGGCTTCTGACGGGTATTTATACTGTACAACAGGATGAACAAGCAGCAGTCTTAAGGTTTGGTAAATGGGTTCGGACAACGGATCCAGGATTGAATTATCATCTTCCAACACCAATAGAAACAGCCTTAATTCGTAATGTAACTGCCATTAATATTTTTACAAATACGAATGAAACGAACACCAGCGGAGGTAATCTGAGTGGTGAAGGCGCCCTCATGTTAACGGGTGATGAGAATATTGCGAATGTGCAATTTGCTGTAAACTGGCGCATCAGTAATTTAGGTAACTACTTGTTTAATGTTAAATCGCCGGATACGACCATAAGGGCAGCTGCAGATAGTATTGTGAGGGCCGTCATTGCTCAAACTCCTATTGCTCAGATTTTGTCTGAAGGACGGAGCAAAATTAATGTGCATCTCAGAGAAATGCTTCAGAAACTTGTCGATGAATATAAGCTCGGCATTGAGATTTCTCAGGTTGAGCTTTTAAAAGTGACCCCTCCAACCAGTAAAGTTATTGATGCCTATTTGGATGTTCAAAGCGCAAAAGCTGACATGGAGAGAAAGAGAAACGAAGCTGAATACTACCGAAATTCAATCGTTCCTGTTGCTCGAGGTCAGGCTAAGAAGATCATACAGGATGCAGAGGCTTATAAAGGTAAAGTCATGGCTGATATAGACGGAGAAACATCCCGCTTTAAACTCGTCTTTGATCAATATAAGGCTGCTCCCGAAGTAACTAAGAATCGTATTTACTTAGATACAATGCAAGCAATACTTGAGCAGACACAAAAGCTAATTGTTGATGGATCAAAGAGTCAGGGTGTTCTACCTTACCTACCTCTTCCTGAGCTAAAGAACAAACCTGCAAAACCTGAGGAGGTCGCACAATGAAATCGAAATCACTCATTGTTTTCTCGATTCCGATTCTTGTCATTTTTGGCATTTTGATGGGGTCTATCTTTATCGTACAGCAGACTCAGCAAACTCTCGTGCTGGAATTTGGTAAACTCATTCGTGTCATTAAAGAACCTGGTCTTTTTATGAAAATACCTTTTTTACAAAATGTACGAAGTTACGATAATCGGATACTTGACTTTGATCTTCCCGCAATTCCGGCAACCCTTGCTGATCAAAAACGTCTTTTAGTTGATACTTTTGCACGTTACAAGATTGTTGATCCCGCCCTTTTTTATCGTACTGTTCAAAATGAAGAGGGTGCTGAACAACGGTTGCGAATTCTCAACCAATCCATAGCGCTGAGTGTGCTCGGTCAAGTCAAATTGACGGATGTACTTTCACCAAAACGATCGGAAATTGCGAAAAGTATTCGCGATCAGATGAATGCAGCGGCTAAAGCCTTCGGGATTGAAGTCGTTGATCTACAGTTGAGAGGAACTGATTTACCGATTGAAAACAGTGAAGCCATCTTTAACCGAATGATCAGTGAAAGAAAACAAGAAGCCCAAGAATTCCGTTCACGTGGCGATGAAATGGCTCAAGAAATTAAATCAACAGCTGATAAGGAGCGGACGATTATTTTGGCCGAGGCTACGAAAAAGTCTGAAACAATCCGCGGTCAAGGTGATGCATACGTGACCCAAACAGCAGCAGCAACCTATGGACAAGATATCAAATTCTATGATTTTTATAGATCAATGAATGCTTATAAATCTGCCTTGAACCATGAAACAACTACCTTTATATTATCCCCTAAGGATGATTTCTTTAAGTATTTAAATCGGTAAGGAGACGTATCGGAAATGTCGACTAAATCATGTTTAAGAAGTATTATATTTACTTTAGTATTATCTACTTCATTAACGAATCACAGTTTTGCAGCTGATAAGACGGCACCTGTTACTGTCCCTAATGGATTTGCTGATTTGGTCGCTCCTCTTTTGCCCGCGGTTGTGAATATTTCAACAACGACACAAATACGCACGCGCAACGATATGGGACAATCTCCGGCTGAAAACCCTTTTGGAAAAGGGTCCCCGCTTGAGGACTTTTTTAAAGAGTTTATGGACCGGATGCAACCTGAAGGACCACGGAACGTCACCTCATTAGGCTCTGGCTTTATTATTGATCCGGAAGGCTACATTGTAACAAACAATCATGTTGTTGCTGATGCAGATCAAATTACCGTCATTTTGAATGATAACACTGAACTGAAAGCAACCCTCGTAGGTCGTGATCGTAAAACGGATGTTGCACTCTTAAAAGTTAAAACTGACAAAAAGCTTCCTTCTGTTCAATGGGGAAATTCTGAGAAACTCCGTACGGGTGACTGGATTATAGCCATTGGCAACCCATTTGGCTTAGGGGGCACTGTAACGGCAGGGATTGTTTCACACCTCGCACGTGACATTGGCGAAAAAAGTCGTTCCGGAGATTTTGTTGAGGGATATATTCAAACGGATGCGTCTATTAACTTAGGCAATTCCGGGGGCCCTATGTTTGATATGAATGGCGCTGTTGTTGGGTTGAATACATCTATTTATTCCCCGACAGGGGCAAGCGTTGGAATTGGGTTTGCGATACCATCAGAAATTGCGAGGAAAGTTGTTGACCAAATTCGCCAATATGGTCGTACAAAAAGAGGATGGATTGGCGTCCATATCCAACCCGTCACTGAGGACATTGCAGAAGGCTTAGGACTAAAGGATCTAAAAGGTGCTCTCGTTGGAAATGTGGTTAAGGATGGGCCCGCAGCTAAAGCGAAGCTTCAATCAGGAGACGTTATTTTAAAGGTTGGCGATGCAGAGGTTAAAGACGTGCGCAGTTTACCAAGACTCGTTGCTGATATTGCCGTTGGAACGCAAGCGCCCCTTACAGTTTGGCGTAAAGGAAAGATCATCACCGTTCCTATTCAAGTGGGAGAGTATGAGGAAGCAGAGGAAACGGGTGTGATTCCGTCTCCCGATGGTGGAAAGGAACTCACCAAAGGTGTGGAAATCCATGGAATGACCCTTCAACCCTTAACAGAAGAAGTCCGTCAGCGCTTTGACTTAGCTAAAGATGTGCAGGGTGTCCTCGTTGTTGATGTTGCGGCCAAAGGCTCAGCAGCAGAGAAGGGGATAAGGCCAGGTGACATCATCATGGAGATCAGCCAAGAGGAAGTCAAAACCCCTCAGAATGTTGTTGATTCATTGAAGAAAGCTGAAAAGGATAATCGGAAGTCAGCACTTCTCTTGATAAATCGTGATGGAGAATCACGTTACGTTTCCATTAAGCTAACGCCTGATAATGAGAAGCATTGAGGTGGCTCTTCACCTCTCCCCTTCGTGGGAGAGGTCGCCCTGCAAGGGGCGGGTGAGGGGCGGTACAGTGCTCAGTATTCAGAAAAACTCTGATCTACTCAGGCTTCCCAATGGTTGTTTTGCGTTTCTTTTTTAAACCTTTAAAACGTTTCAATGCTTTAAGCATTCGATATCAGAAAAGAACTCTGAGCACTGAGCATTTAATCCCCCTCACCCGCCCTGAAAGGGCGACCTCTCCCACGAAGGGGAGAGGTGAAAGTATTACCTACAGCCCAAGCTCTTTTTCTCGTGAGACACTTCCTTCACAAGGGCCTTAGGATATTCACCTGACAGTTGATCCAGCGTAGAGCACGCATCCGCATTTCTGTCGAGTGCGGCTAATGATTTGGCAAGCTTCATCAAATTATCCGGGGCCTTTGCAGACTTCGGATAGGTTTTGTAGCCTTTCGCAAAGGCTTTGGCTGCTTTCTCATGTTGGTTACGAACGAAGAACGTTACGCCGAGCCAATACTGGGCTGCCCCTGCATGTTCGTCCTTGGGATGGGCGCTTACAAAGCCGGCAAATGCTTTTTCTGCAGCTTCATAGTCACCTTGCTCGAGCAAGGAACGAGCAGTTTCATAACCATTCGAACTGCTTGCCGTTGTTGACGTTTCGGAATCTTGAAAAGGTTGGGCTGTCTCATGAGATGTATCCGCTCCAACCGTCCGACCAATGGGGATAGGATTAGATGAAGCCCCGTGGGGTACAGGGGCTGCACTTTCAGCAGTGCTTAAGCGTTGATCTACATCTGCATTGATGGTTTCGAGCCTTTGCTTTAGTTGGGCAATCTCATGACGATTTTCATCGAGCATTCCACGGAGTTCTCTATTCTCGGCCTCAACATTTCCAACACGTGTGATAAGTTCAACAACCAGGGGGCCATTATCTTCAGCGCGGACTTGATGAAGAGTTGTCGTCATAATTAAAGCACTCATGCTTACAGTTTTTAAAAGGTGTTTCATAATTCCTCTTTTATACCTCAAGTATTGAATATAGCAGGCTTATAACACTAAATTATCAAATAGTCATCAATAATGTGTCTATTTAACCGGCCCCATAACCATGATCATGCGTTTGCCTTCTAATTTCGGGTGCATTTCAACCTTGGCAATGTCTTCGAGAGTTGCCTTAACGCGGTTTAAAACCTCAACACCCAGTTGTTGGTGAGAAAGCTCACGACCACGAAAACGAAGCGTAACCTTAAGTTTATCACCTTCTTCAATGAACTTACGAGCACTGCGCATTTTGACCTCAAAGTCATGCTTATCAATACCAGGGCGGAGTTGAATCTCTTTGATTTCGATAACTTTTTGCTTTTTGCGAATTTCGGCACGGCGTTTTTGTTCTTCGAACTTATACTTACCGTAATCCAGTATCTTACAAACGGGGGGTTCTGCGTTAGGTGAGACCTCAACGAGATCAAGCCCTGCCTTAAAGGCGCGCTCCATTGCTTCTTTGTGGGTTACAACACCAACCATTTCTCCATTCTCATCCACGAGACGGACTTTTTGAGATAGGATTTTGTCATTGACACGAGGGCCATCTTGCGTTGGCGCTTTGTCTTCTCTCATGATCTTAGATATGTAAAGTTCTCCTTCTATCTGTTTTTTCCATGTGAGGCCGTTTGTGGGGTGGAATGGCCTCGTTCCACAGTTTATCGATAACTGCGTCAAGAGCAAGGATTTCTTGTGCTTCGCCGCCCAACTTACGTAAGGCCACAGTCCGTTCCTCAGCTTCCCTTTTTCCGACAACAAGGATATAGGGGACTTTTTGCAAGCTGAGCTCACGGACTTTAAAATTAATCTTTTCATTCCTTACGTCAATCTCAGCGCGCAGTCCAGCTTCTTTTAACTCTTTGAGCACTTGATGCGCATATTCATCAGCTTCTTGTGTCACCGTTGCAACAACGGCTTGCACTGGGGCAACCCAAAGAGGGAATTTACCTGCATAATGTTCAATAAAGACACCGATAAAGCGCTCAAATGAACCGAAGATTGCACGGTGGAGCATCACAGGAGTATGTTTCTTCCCGTCTTCACCGATATAAGAAGCCTCAAGCCTTTCAGGCAAGACGAAATCAAGCTGAAATGTTCCGCACTGCCACTGGCGACCAATCGCATCCTTTAAAATAAAGTCGAGCTTTGGCCCATAAAATGCACCATCACCAGGATTTAAATTGCAGGTGAGTCCTGCGGCTTGGGCTCCTGCTTTCAGTTGGGATTCAGCCTTATCCCAAGTTTCATCTGATCCTGCTCTAACAGAAGGTCTGTCGGAGAAGTTAACGATAACATCCTCAAAGCCAAGCTCTTTATAAACACTTAAAAGAAGATCACAGAACTTACGTGTTTCTTCTTGGATCTGATCTTCCCGACAAAAAATGTGTCCGTCATCCTGAACGAAGCTTCTTACGCGGGTTAATCCCCCAAGAGCGCCTGAAGGCTCGTTTCTCATACAAGACCCAAACTCAGCCATACGGAGAGGCAGGTCACGGTAGCTCTTTAATCCCTGGCGGAAAATAAGAACATGACAAGGGCAGCTCATAGGCTTTAGCGCTAGGACGCGGTTTTCATCTTCAAGGGTAAACATATTCTCCCGAAACTTCTCCCAGTGTCCTGAGGCTTCCCATAGCGATCGGTCGAGAAGTTGAGGTGTTTTCACTTCCTCATAGTCGTCTTCCAGCTTTTCTCTCATGTATTTTTCTAAGAGTCTGTAGAGAGTCCAACCTTTCGCATGCCAGAAAACGTGACCAATGGCTTCTTCTTGTAGATGAAAGAGATCCATGTCTTTGCCGATACGGCGATGATCTCTCTTCTCAGCTTCTTCAAGACGTGTCAGATAATCCTGGAGGTCCTTCTCTGTTGACCAAGCTGTGCCATAGACGCGTTGTAACTGTGCATTCTTTTGATCTCCGCGCCAGTAAGCACCCGACATTTTCATTAGCTTGAATGCATGACCCAGTTTCCCTGTTGAGGGGAGGTGAGGGCCACGGCAGAGATCCACAAAGTTTCCCTGGCGGTAAACCGTAAGCTCATCGCCTTCAGGAAGATCCTGGATAATTTCAGCTTTAAAATGTTCACCTTGGCTTTTGAAAAACTCAATGGCTTGCTTGCGGCTCCAGACTTCCCGTGACACAGCTTCATCGCGATTAACGATATCGTGCATACGCTCTTCAAGTCGCGTAAGATCTTCCGGTGTAAAGGATTCTTCACGATAAAGATCATAATAAAAACCGTCCTGGATAGAAGGTCCAATCGTGATTTGTGTTTCGGGATACAGCTCTTTGACAGCCTCAGCGAACACGTGGGCTGCATCATGACGGAGGATATCAAGACCCGCCTCAGACGGGCGCTTAATGACTTCGAAAGCCACATCCGCTTCAATAGGGCGCGTCAAATCCCACAGCTGGTCATCAACTTTGACAGCCACCGCTTCTTTTGCAAGACTCGTGCTAATAGATTTCGCAATCTCCCAACCAGTGATGCCTTTAGGAAACTCCCGATGTGAGCCATCAGGGAAGCGAATCGTAATCATGAAATCCTCGAGTCAAGTTAAAATAAATAAGCCGCTCATTTTACAACGGAATAGAATTTAACTCAACCGGTATATGAGGGATGAGCAAATAAGCAGTGTTCAGAAAGGTGGCACCTCTCCCACAAGGGATAATACCCCCCGCCATTAAGTTAAGGGAAAGCCCTCCCCGATGGGGTCGTCCCGGAGATGAGAAATGCTAAGCGAAGCTTAGATTTCTCATAGCCCGGGATCCAGGGCAATAACTCATTGCGAAGCAATGTAATGATTCCTTCTTTCCTCCGGAAAGAGTATTGGTCCTGGATCCCGGACAACAAGAAGACTTGAGCTTCGCTCAAGATATTCTTGTTTCCGGGACGACCCAGGTGGTGGGCTGTTTTGCTTAACTTAATGGCAGTGGGGATAATACCCCCCCCGCTAGCGGCGGGGCAACTTAATGTAAACAGAGCTTAGGGTTACTTCTTTGCATGCTTATATTTGTCTTTAAAATCTTTTTTTCCTTTTTTGAAGCCTTGTTTCACATCTGAGGCAGCTCCTTTAGCCTGTGCATCTAAACGTGCTGCTTCGCGGCCTATTTTTTCAGCTGCAGCTTTATCTTCGTTAGCAGGCGGATTGCTGCTTGCAAAACAAGCTCCGACAGTGAGGATGGTACTAGCTAAGGCGAATAGGCTGAGTTTTTTGAAATTAATCATTAAATTGTGTTCCTTTAAAACATACTTACAAACTTAAATAAAATATTTAAGCTTTATAACCGTACGAGATTACATAAACTTTTTCAAGCTAATATATTATTATTATTAATCAAAAGTTGTGACAGAATCCCTGGCTTTTAAAACGTCCACATACAGGGCAATCGTTTCCGAACACATTGTTTCTTTTGAGAAGTCTGATAGCGCTCGTTTTCGCCCAAGCTCGCCCATTTTATTGAGCTGTTTTTCTGACAAGTCTAGAACGTGATCTAAGGTTTTTGCTAACGTCACTGCATCACCTGGAGGGGTAAGCCAGCCCGTTTTTCCGTCCTCAATCAATTCGCGCGGTGCCCCAATGTTTGAGGCGATAATGGGCTTCTTCATAGAGAGAGCTTCTGCAATTACTCTCCCAAAGCCTTCGGGAACGAGGGAGGGACATACGATTACATCAGCAAGTTGAAACGCTGCTGGTAAGTCGGGGCAGGGGGGCATCCATTTCACGCGTCCCTCAAGATCGAAGGATGCAGCTTGTTTTAACAATGTATCCCTAAGGTTTTCATGCCCTTGTGCAGAACCAACAAACACAATAGTTGCATCTGAATGATTCATAAGAGAAAGAGCTTTAATCAGGACATCTTGTCCTTTATTCCTGCTAATACGACCAGGCAGAAGAATAAGACGGGTCTCAGGCTTTAACTCCCAGCTTTTCTTAAGATGGGCGAGACGCTCCTTTGAAATTGTCGAGGGGTCAAAAAAATGGCAATCCACGCCTCGGTGAATAAGGCTAATCTTTTTTGGGTCAAACCATGAGGACTTTTTATATATCTTCATAATATGGTCAGCCATAAACTGGGAAATCGCAATGACTCTATCTCCCCGTACCATAACTGAATTATAGAAAGTCTTTAGTATACTCTTAGAACGATAGGTTGCATGGTGTGTGGTGATGAAAGGGATCCCGAGGGCTCGTGTAGCTTTATAGGCACTCCATGCAGGGGAACGCGACCGAACATGTACAAGATTCACACCTTCTTTTTTGATTAAGTCTTTGATGAGATTTGAATTCTTTGATATTCGAAAAGGGTTCTTTGTATTAAGGGGAAGGTTAATGAATTCAATTTCAGCTGGCAACGACTCTCCTCCCCAATAGCTAAGATCAGCTGCAATGAGGGATCTCCCCCCGGCTGATGCAATGGCTCTGCCGATTTCTAGGGTTTCAATTTCAACACCGCCTGATCCGAGAGCAGGAATAACTTGCAAGATTGTTGGCTTGGTTTTAAATGAATTGAATTGAAACTCATTCTTAAAGGTCGACAATGAACAATTCTCCTCTTAAATGTCCAACGAGTTGCCTGAAACTCACTAGGGGACATCAGGACTTTATAGCTTATAATCGCCTTGATAAAAAGAATAAAAAGCTGCCTGAGGTTCTTTTCCTCGGCGGCTTTAAATCGGATATGAGCGGTACAAAAGCAACGTATTTAGAAAAGTTGTGTGACGAACGCGGCCAAACCTATACACGCTTTGATTATTTTGGTCATGGAGAATCATCTGGCACATTCACGGATGGCACGATAGGCGGGTGGCTTTCAGACGTCCTTGCTATGATTGATGAGGTGGTTGAAGGCCCCGTGATTCTGATTGGATCCAGTATGGGAGGGTGGCTCATGACGCTTGCAGCCCTTGAGCGCCCAGATCGGATTCATGCATTACTTGGCATTGCCGCAGCCCCTGATTTCACAGAAGAGCTGATTTGGGCAGGACTCACAGATCAAGGTCGCAAGGAATTGCTGCGTCAAGGAATCTATCAAACCCCGTCTCAATATGAGAATGAGGGGTTTCCCATCACTCTTCAATTGATAGAGGAGGGGAGACAGCATCTGGTCCTTCCAAAGTCCATAGCCGTGAACTGTCCCGTCCACCTCATTCACGGAGCAGCAGATCAGGATGTGCCGTGGATGCTCTCAAGGCGCCTTGCAAGACGGGTGAAGAGTACGGATGTAACGCTGACGTTGATTAAGAATGGCGACCATCGGTTGAATACGCCGCTTGCGTTGGGGAGGCTTGCGTCTTTATTGAATGAGGTGAGTTGATGATTATAAAAGGAGTTTTACAATGAATAAATTGATGTTTGCAGCCCTTACAATTTCCATACTCTTTTGCGAAGTAGCTTCCGCTATGCAAGATCCTGAAGATAAGCGTGTGATCTATCTTAACATGAGCAAGCAGAAGCATCCTAAGGACTTTGAAGGTTTCAATAATGATACCTTTATAGCCTACCTTAAAACACTAAAAGGTAAAAAAATAGCAACATTTGATATTCGCGGATGGCCGGAGCTAGATGATTTCTGGACATTAGAAAAAGCTGCTAAGATAATCCAATGTGAAGGCCTTGAAATTAATATAATTGAAGTAACATGGGACAACATGCATCATTTACCGGGAGGCTTTGTTCAAAGTGCTGAGTCACACTTAAAAAAAAATGTCTGGTGATCGAACAATATTTTGCCTAACTCGGGAGTTTTAAACTGCCTATTTTAATGCGTATGTCATCTCATCTAAATCATTGATTGACACTTGGAATGTTGACAGCTAGAAAATGTTATCTCTAACTCGGAGGGGTGGCCGAGAGGCTGAAGGCGGCGGTTTGCTAAACCGTTATACGTGGAAACATGTATCGTGGGTTCGAATCCCATCCCCTCCGCCAGCCTACGCTCTTGCGAGCTACGGCTGGCAAGCCAGCCAGTAGGTCGTTAGAGTGTAGGCTGCGCGCCGAAGCTTTAGCGTAGGCGGGCTGTTGCAAGTTCTTTTAATAAAATTTCTCCTAAAAATGGCTCCATGGGACACTCACGGGACACTAGAGAATAACAAAACATCTGCAATGGACACTGAAGACCCTCTGTTAATTCCTAAATCGCAGGGCAAATTCCCAACAAATATAACGACTTAAGTAATCGAAGAAAACAATTCAAATTATTACTTGACTTATATATATATATAGTAGAGTGAGAATAGAGAAGAAGATTCTTTAGTCTTCACATAAGAACCTCCTTCAAAGTTTTAACTTAATGGGTTGTGGGGGTTGTTTGATGAGCTCCAGTTTTAAAAATCAAAACGAAGATCAAAACAATAACCAGCATGACCATGATAATTTTCAATGTGGAGGATTTCATATGAGTATTTTAGTTGGTGGTGGCTTACCACTCTTAAGCAAGAGCTTTACGTCAGTAGATTCAGGATCATCGCTTGTCGCGGGTCCTTATACAATTACCAATCTCTCAGGTGCAGGCTTTACCGTTTACGGGGATTACCAGAATCTCAGCTTTACGGTCACGGACAGCACAAATAATACAAGCAATGTCCTGAGCAATATCAGCGTTGACCTCGCGGGCAATACGATAACGTTAGGCTCAGGCGTCAACACAGTCTACGGCAACATCCAAGACTTGAGCTTTTCCGTGAGCAATACATCAGTGGACTCTCTTGGGTCAGACGCATTTCTTGCCGATCCTGCAACAACTTCTGGCATACCATCCCCTATTTTTGGCATTCCTACTTACACCACCACATATGACGTTGGTATTGACAATGTGAATGTTGAATTGGGTGGAAACACGATCTCCGTCGGGAGCGGAGTTAATACCATCTATGGCACTATGCGCGATCTGAACATGTCTGACCTTGGCGGTAGTGCTGTAACGGATGGTGTGGGGACGGGCTCCCAAATCACCGTCAATACGCTGATCGACAATGTTACCATTGATCTCACGGGAGGAGGCATTGGCAATACCATTACCGCAGGAAATGGTGTTAATACAGTGTATGGTGATATGAGAAATATGACCCTTGCAGCAGGTGGCGCCTATGCCAACTCAACTGGGCTTCCTGCATCAACGAATCTCGCATTTAGCGATTTCACCATCTCCCCCAATGTCACCGCATCCACGAATATCCAGGGACTCAACTTTACAGTTGGTGATAACCACATCAACTTAGGAAATGGCACCAACACGGTTTACGGTGACATGCAGACAATGAACTTGAGTGCACCAGGTAATACAGCTATCGGATATAACAGTCTTGCTGGGGGCGGTATTGGGGATACATACGATTCTCTTCTCAATTTCTTTGCGACCGGAAGAAGCGTTCTTCCCTATTTTGTAACTCCAAATTTCAACAATTTTAATTTCAATTCTGATGTGATCGCCGTCGGCAATGGTGTGAACGTGATTTATGGTCATCTCCAGACCATAAACTTCTCTGAAGGCAACGGCCAGTCTGCAACTTCTCCTGGAGATTCTGCAGTACCAACTGCTTCGTATGATCAAAGTGCGTTGTTAGCTTCAATTGGATTGCCAGGGTTTCTAAGTGGCGCGGTACCCTACACGACAATAACTGACGGAAACATAACAATGGGGGCCAATAGCATTACAGCTGGTTCTGGCGTCAATACTATTTACGGGGATTTTCAGACTTTTAATGATACGATTATCGGAGGGACTTCAACAGGAACTTTTCCTTCAACACCGGGTTCTACAGTCTACACGCCCCTTAGCGCTCCCTTCCAAACACCTCATGATTCGACCACAGCTGGTTTCAACGTTTTAACAATGGCTGGGAATTTTATTTATGCTGGATTAGCTGGGAGCAGCGTCAATACCATTTATGGAACACTGCAAGATATAAACTTTATCAACATGGCGGGGCATGCCAACCAAAGCTTTGAGGATGCTGCAGAGGGTCTAAATATGTTTGTTTTTGGAGGCACGGGTCATTTTCTTCCTGGTACAGACCCAACCAATACTTATCCTAATTTTAGTGCGAACGTTACCGGCAATGCGATTACGGTTGGAAATGGTGTAAATCTGATTTACGGCGATATGCGCGATTTTATTACGACCGATTCAGGTGGAGTACAAAACGGACTTAATAACCCGCTCGGACTTAATGGACAGCCCGCAACGACCAATGGTCCAACTCTATCAGCACCTTTCGCCACCGTGAACTCAGATGCCAATGAGTTTTTCATGGGAAACAACCATATTACTGCAGGTAATGGCGTTAATACCATATACGGTGGTATGCGTGACTTGATCAATGTTAATGGCGGTGTGGATAATAACGGTGTCATCACAAGCAACTCCAGCACAGTGGGTATAGTGGAAAATGTCGCCAGTGGCGGCACGGAAGTCCAAAATTTCGAAGTGGATGCAATTGTTTCCATAGCCGGAAACACAATCAATGTCGGAAATGGTGTTAATACCATTTACGGCAGTATGCGCGACCTCACATGGGTTAATTTTGGCGGAAACGGAATAAATATTGCTCCCGATAGCTTTGCTGCAGCTCCCTCGTATGATACCACAAATAGAGTATTCTTGGGCAATAATCAGATTACAGCTGGATCTGGCGTTAACACGATTGACGGTGATTTCCGTAATCTAGACTGGTCCGTCGTGAGTGGCGATAACACCGTTACCCTTGCAGGCAATGTTTTTGGCAGTAATGCAGGTGCTAATGTTCGTAGCACAATCCTCACCATGGGCGGAAATACAATAGCAGCAGGCACCGCAGGATCCTCAAGTGTGAATATGATAAGTGGCGATGGTGAGGATATGCTTTACTCCGTTCTTGGAGGGACAGCTACGGATCATTTATCCTCTTGGGCTTCCATTTCAAGAAACAACACGACCATGGGGGATAACCATATAACAATAAATGGCAGTGGAGTTTCAACCGTTTACGGCGATGTTCAATCTATGGTCTGGTCAGTTACGGGAGGTCATGCGGATGGTGCTGGGTCTTATGCAGATGGTCATTTGTATCAGAATAACATAACCATGGGGGGGAATACAATCAACGGTACTGGTAATAGTTCTGACACCATTTATGGAGATGCTCAGACGATCTCTCTATCTCTTCAAGGAGGAACGGTAACAAACTCCGGATCTTTCACCTATACCAGTCCTTTAACGGGAAATCCTGTAATGACAGTGACGGATGCCTCTACGCACATGATTGATAATACAATCACGTTGGCTGGCAATACCATCAATGGAGGATCAGGTAACGATGTGATCTACGCTAGCCTGCAGAACCTAAGCTTCAGTGCCCATGCTGGAAGTGGACCTAATACAGGGGCCTCTTTCTCAGGGGATATCGTCTTTCCCGACGGCGGTAGCAATCTAAGTCATGCGAGCTCCACAGTCGTTGACACCGGCAACCACATTACATTTGGGAATGATGTAGTCAATGGCGGCGCTGGCAATGACACGATCATTGGAAGTGATGCACTGAATCTCTCAGGGTTGGGTGCCTTTTTACAAGGCTTAAATACGATCCACTGGAGTGACAACACAATTACAGGCGGCACTGGGGCTGATAAGTTTGAGTTTGCTTTGCAATCCCTTCTCAACGATGGGCATCTCGAGAATCAAGGCCATGCTACGATCACTGACTTTAGTACCAGTCAAGGCGATAAGCTGGTCTTCAAGGTCGCAGCAGGGGTAACACTGGCTAACATAAATGCGGACACGGTGTTTACTCATCCAAATGTAGGAGGAACCGCCGCACTTGATACAGTAGCCACCTTCCACGATGGCAGCAGCATCACACTCTATGACGTGAACTTTGCAGCCTTCAGCGCAGCCAATACGGTGCTTATCCATTAAGCGCTTTTGACACAAGGCAAACAAAATCCCCCGGCCGTGATAGGATCGGGGGATTTGTTTTTTGGGGATCAAAAGGCAATGGTTGCGTTTCCACCTGAGAGTAGAGTATGATCTTTCTGCAGCAGATTCAATTGGCGATCGACAGCATTGGACCATTTTAAAAGGTCAGACCTTCTATAAACGCTAATACGAATTTGCTTTAAGTGTTGATTGTAATTGGCTGAACCCCTATTGGTTATTTGGGAACCTTAATGGATTCCTTGGCGAAGGCGGAAGCCAGCCAGGAGCGAGTTAGAGCGTAGGTGGGCTGGTGAAAATCTATTCCGCCTTCTTCCCCTCGCACGGACAATCTAAAGGCTTTGGATAAGTCCCTCCATAGTTAACTTCCGAGTCTTCTTCAGGCTTAGGAGCCCCCTTCAGGCCACAGGCTGTTAAAGAAAAACACCCTAAAAGTAAAACACAGATTGCAATTTTGTTATTCTTCATCTTTAATCTCTATATAGCTTAAACTTGAGTCGAGTATACTCACAATTTTGGGGAAATCTATGACCTTTTGGAAAAAGAAAGATAATTTAATCATCACGGCCTTTGTTACCGTGTTTTTTGTAGGGCTTGCCTACTGGTATGACCTCTGTTGCGTCAATGCTGCCTTCTTCAAATCTGATCCTGGGAATGCTTTTTCGATCGCGATCAATGATTCCACTGGCCAGACGAGCCTTGATAAGTTTAAGGGGAAGCCTACGATCGTCTATCTTTGGGCGACGTGGTGTCCAAGTTGTGTCAAGAAAATGGGGACTTTGAATACCTTTGCGAAAAGATTCCAGGATAAAGGCGGAAATCTTGTTGCTGTTTCTCAAGATAAAGGGGGCGTTTCTACCGTAAGAGCCTATTTTACCCGACATGATTATAAAAACCTTGGCATTTATGTCGAGTCAACGGGACATCTCTCAAAAGCTCTTGGGATAACGGGTCTTCCCACAACGATCTTTATTGATGCTCAGGGACAAGAAGTCGGGCGGGCTGTCGGAGGACTTGATTGGGAGAGTGATAAGGTCGCTGGCTTAGTTCATCAGTACTTTGGGATAGATCTGGCTCAATAGAAAGGATTTTCCATGACAAGGGAGGAATGGGAAAGGCTTGTTGAACAGGAGCTCAAGGGGAAGACTGCTGAAGGGCTTCTGTTTGAAACGCCAGAAGGCATTGATATTAAACCACTTTATACAGCTGATGACCTGGAAGGCATTGAGGGAGTCTCATCTTTCCCTGGATTTCCCCCCTATTTGCGAGGACCAAAAGCCTCGATGTATGCTGGGAAGCCTTGGACGCTTCGTCAGTATGCAGGCTTTTCAACCCCTGAAGAAAGCAATAAATTTTACCGTGAGAACTTAAAGGCAGGACAACGAGGCCTGTCTATTGCCTTTGATTTGCCAACCCATCGGGGATATGACTCGGATCACCCGCGCGTGCGGGGAGATGTGGGTAAAGCTGGCGTTGCAATTGATACGGTTGAGGATATGAAGATCCTCTTTGATGGCATCCCCTTAGAAAAGATGAGTGTTTCGATGACCATGAATGGGGCCGTTATTCCCATCATGGCTGCCTTCATCGTTGCTGCAGAAGAGCAGGGGGTCAAGCAAGACGCGCTCTCAGGCACGATTCAAAATGATATCCTGAAAGAGTTTATGGTGAGGAACACCTATATCTATCCTCCGGAACCCAGTATGCGGCTTGTGGCCGATATTATTCAATACACCTCCCAACACATGCCAAAATTTAACTCAATTTCCATTTCGGGCTATCACATGCATGAAGCAGGGGCGACTGCTGTTCAAGAGCTAGGATTTACCCTGGCTGATGGGCTTGACTATGTGCGTGTTGCCTTGGATCGAGGGCTTAAAATTGATGATTTTGCGCCGAGACTTTCTTTTTTCTTTGGTATTGGGATGAATTTTTTTATGGAAGTCGCAAAGCTGAGAGCCGCACGGATCTTATGGGCGGAGTTGATCAAGCCTTTTCATCCCAAAAACCCCCAAAGTCTTATGCTTCGTACCCACTGCCAAACGTCTGGCGTCAGTCTTGCCGCTCAAGATCCCTTGAACAATATCATAAGGACAACCATTGAAGCGATGGCTGCGGTTCTTGGAGGGACACAGTCTCTTCATACGAATTCATATGATGAAGCTGTTGCGCTTCCCACACCTCGTTCAGCACGCATCGCTCGGAACACTCAATTGATTATTGCTGAAGAGACCAGCATCCCTCACGTGGTTGATCCCTTAGGCGGTAGCTACTACGTTGAAGCTTTAACCGAGAGCTTGAAAAACCATGCAAAAGCTCTGATCGATGAAGTGGAAGCGATGGGAGGGATGACGAAAGCGATTATCCACGGAATGCCTAAACTTCGCATCGAGGAGTCAGCCGCTAAACGCCAAGCGCGGATTGACTTGGGTCAGGAAACAATCGTTGGAGTTAATAAGTACACCATTGATGAAGAGGCCATTGATATTCTTGATATTGATGCGTCAAAAGTTAGAGACCAGCAAATCAAGCGACTTCATAAGATCAAAGAGTCGAGAGACTCACAAAAGGTTCAAGAATTACTGGAGGCACTGACAAAGGCGGCAGCGCAAAAGGATGTTAATGTCATGCCTCTTGCGATTGAGGCGATGAGAGCGCGCGCAACAGTCGGGGAAGTCTCTGACGCTTTAGAGACGGTTTTTACGCGCTATACAGCTCCCACTCACATGATTCAAGGCGTTTATGGATCCCTTTATGGAGCCTCTAAGGGCGAGGAAATAGAAGCTATACGGAAACGGGTTGATGCATTTGCGTCGGCCCATGGTCGAAGGCCGCGCATAATGGTCGCAAAGCTAGGACAAGATGGACATGACAGAGGGTCAAAGGTGATTGCAACGGCATTTGCTGATCTTGGGTTTGATGTGGACATAGGTCCTCTCTTTCAAACGCCCGAAGAGGTCGCAAAGCAGGCCATCGAGAATGATGTGCATATCCTAGGCCTTTCAACACAAGCAGGCGGCCACCGCGTGCTGGTTCCACAGACAATTGCAGCATTAAAAGCCGAAGGTGCAGATGATATACGTGTCATTTGTGGGGGTGTGATTCCTGTTCAAGACTATCCTGTTCTTTATTCCGAAGGGGTCTCCGCTATATTTGGCCCAGGGACGTCGATTCTTGCGGCGGCGGATAAGGTGTTGGGGTTGTTAGAAAAGGCAGCGACTTAAAATGATAGAGCTAGTCTCAAGTGATTATGTTCAAAAGCTGAAGTCATTCTCTCAATTTCAGACTCTTTAATCCCCAAAACCTTAGCTTCATTTCGCCAATTAGAAGTTACTTTCGCAATTTCCTTCGCGATCTTTTTAGCCTCTTGTAATGAAAAACCGTACTCTTCTGAAACGCTTAAGACGAGTTCCAAAGAGATAGGTTCACATTTGTTGTTAAGAAAAATGGGAGTATGCTTAGGCATAATATCAATTGGTTTGGGGTTGATATCGTACATGGGTGCAAGTCTCCATCCGCTAAGATCCGGCAGTAAGATTCCATAGTTTCTTAAATGATGCCGATTTGAAATCAGGACCGCTAAGACAATTCTTTTCCAGAGATCACGTAATGCGCCAAAATATTGAGAGGAACATTGGCGAATGGCAACAGCAACTTCAGCATAACTATGGCCTTCATCCACTGACGCACCAAGGAGACTCGTAAATGTAAGAAAGGGAATACGTTTCCCCATAAATCGGTCAAAACGTTTCAATAACAAAACGGAATGACCAGAGACCTTTACAAGTTTATGGGGAGTCACTAGAAACCCAGCTTTTGATGCAAGCGTCAATGCATGACACTCCCACTCAGGAATATTCCATTCATCGTTGGGGTTAGAGAATTTCGCAATCAATAAATTCCCTTCTTCTGATAACACTGTTGTCTTAGGTCTTTCTCCTCCTAAGCAAGCTGCTGGCTTAAAAAGAAGGTTCATGTCATTAACATTATCCTTTCCCTGGATTATGCGTTTGCTCGCCTTTAAAAGAGACGGTAAAGCATCAAGACTTGGAATTTGTTCGCCATTTATAAATTGATTTAAGAAAGGACCTTCAGGTTGATCCTTAAATCTAAGAGCACCATGGCGACAAGTATCATCAACATTTAAAAGAAAATCAACTTCTTGAAGAGCTTCAGGCTCCTCTATTTGTGACCCTGCTTCAATCTGCTGTGCTCTTCTCATTAAATTTCGACCCCAAATATCGGGAGATGAATCGCCTAGGGCGCCAAATAATGCTTTTCCTGTTTGCTTATGAAGAGGTAATGAATGCAACATTAGTGATGGTTTTAAAACAGAGTATAACGGATTTTGAAGCCAATGAGGGTCATATTCAAAGTGAGCTGATTCAAGGCCCTCGTGATGTCTTGTAAAAAGGCAACCTACAAATAAAGGTATCTTTTCCCAATCAATATAGACATAAATCTTTTTTTCTCTAAGCAGACCACCTTCCCTTTGGTTCTTGTAAAAACTGGAATACATTCTCCTCACCCTAAAGTAAGTTGAGGCACACCCTTCACCTCACCATGACCGCGTCCAGAAAGGCTAGGGTTATCCATAAAGTATTGATGGGCAGAAAACCCTTTGCCAATCTCGCCAATCATGTGATAGGTGCCATCTGGGCTGAGGTTCCAACTTTGAGCTTTATCTTTAAGATAGGCCACCATAATTTGATTCAATATTTGGTCCCGTACCGTATCATTTTCAATCGATACGAGTGTTTCAAATCGCCAATCAAGGTTTCTGGGCATCCAATCGGCTGACGTAATATAGACTTTTGCTTGAGGGGAGGGGAGAACATCTCCATTGCCAAAGCAAATGATCCTCGAGTGTTCCAAAAATCGCCCAACAATGCTTTTTACACGAATGTTCTCTGAAAAACCTTTAATGCCAGGGCACAAGCAGCATATTCCACGAATAATAAGATCAATCGAGACACCTGCTGATGAGGCTTCATAAAGGAGATCGATAATTTTATAATCAACGAGAGCATTCATTTTTGCCCAGATAAATGCTGGCCGTCCACTTTTTGCATGAGCGATTTCTGCTTTGATGAGGTCTTCAAAGGTATTACGTAGAGTAATCGGAGCATAGGCAATTTTCTTTAGCTTATTTGGGTAAGCATACCCTGTAAGATAATTGAATACTTTTGAAGCTTCTTCTCCAATTTCTGAGTCTGCAGTAAAGAGGGAAAGATCATCATAGATCCGAGCTGTTACAGGGTCATAGTTGCCGGTTGCAAGGTGAGTATAGATTTTAAGGCCAGTTTCTTCGCGACGTGTCACAAGTGATATTTTACCATGTGTTTTATATCCTAAGATTCCATAGAGAATCATCACGCCTGCACGTTCTAGATCTTGGGCCCATTGCAAGTTAGCTTGCTCATCGAAGCGTGCTTTAATTTCAACAACAGCTGTCACACTTTTTCCATTTTCAGCAGCCTCAATAAGGGCTGCTATAATGGGGGAATTATTGGACGTACGATAAAGTGTTTGCTTAATAGAGACCACATGAGGGTCATGAGCTGCATTTTTAAGGTATTGTACGACAACGTCAAAACTCTCATAAGGATGGTGAACAACAAGGTCTTTAAAGGAAATAGCTGCAAATATATTCCCGCCAAATTCTCGTATACGTTCTGGGAAGCGTTCATTATAGGAAGCATAACGTAAGTCGGGTCTTTGAGACGTTAAAAGCTGCTGAAGTGCATCAAGCCCCAATATTCCTTCGACGGTCATAACATCGCCTATATCGAGATTTAAATTATTTTCAACAAATTGTCTGAGTTCGGTTGGCATGTTCTGATCAATTGTGAGAAGAATAACGGCGCCTCTCTTTCTCTTTTTCAAAGCCACTTCAAAGAGGCGAACAAAGTCTTCAGATTCCTCATTAATTTCAATTTCACTATCCCTGAGGACGCGAAAGCAGCCATAGGCTTTCATATGAAAACGAGGAAAAAGATCTTGTATATGTGTCATGATAACATTTTCAGCTAAAATGTAACGACTGTTTTTGCCAGGAAGTGCAATGAATCTCTGTATTTGATTGGGAATAGGAATGAGAGCTTTCATTTCCTTACCTTGATTATCCACAAGCTCTAACGCAATGGAAAGCCCCATATTTGGAATGAAAGGAAAAGGGTGGGCAGGGTCAACCGCCAGAGGGGTTAAAATCGGTAATAAGTTATGCTCAAAATAATCCTTCAGCCATTTTATGTCCTTTCTTGAGAGCTCACTAGGCTCGACAATACTTAAATTATGAGCTCTCAATTCTTTCCTGAGCGCTTTGAGCTGTGTTTGCTGGTTTTGAATTAAAAGAAGTGTTCTCGCGTGGATGTTGGTTAAGAGTTCCTTTAAGTTCTGACCATCGCGGTTTAGGACGACTTCAATGCCAGCATCAAGCTGGTTCTTGAGGCCCGCAACCCGAACCATGTAAAATTCATCCAAGTTTTTTGCAGAAATTGATATAAAGTTGAGCCTTTCTAAGAGAGGGCAGGCTTCATTATAGGTCTGTGCGAGCACTCGCTCGTTAAAGGCAAGCCATGAAAGTTCACGGTCAAAATAGATGGGCTCGGTTTTCAATTTAAATACCCCTTATTGGAAGATATTGTTTTTCTTCTTCCTCCAACAAGAAGAGTATAGCGCTAAAATACTAAAATTTGATTAAAAATTTAGGATCTCTTGGCTGATCAGGTCTACTCTCATTCGCAGAAGAGAAGGATCATACACATCTTGTCTGCCACTATTCCAAACAGGTCCTGGCCAAGCGGAATCACTTTGATAACGGGCAATAATATGAACATGAAGTTGAGGCACCACGTTGCCAAGGCTTGCAACATTAATCTTTGTTGGATTAAAGAGTTGCTTCATGACTTTGCTCGCTCTCACGATGTCTTGCATCAAGACTTGTTGATCACGAGCCGATAGGTCAATAATCTCAACAAGATCAGGTTGACGAGGAATAAGAAGAATCCAAGGAAAAGCGGCATTATGATTCAGTCGAACTTGGCAAAGATCCAAATCAGTAATATAGGTTGAGTCAGCTTCGAGTCGTGGGTCGGTAAACATTGTGATACACTCTCATGGGTTTTAATGAATGTACCACACTTTTTCTTTTTTTAACTAGTTATTAGATAAACTTGTGTAGAATGAAGTGTAAATAAAACGTTTAAGGATAAACTGATGAAAAGACTCTATATTCTACGTCATGCACACACTGAACCTCAAGGACTAGGGCTCTCTGACTTTGATCGAGCCTTGGACCAGCAGGGTCGTGAGGAGGCTGAAGCATTGGGACAGTACCTGTATCAAACAGCTCAAAAATATGATTTTATTATGTGCTCAGCAGCCTTAAGATGTCAGGAAACGCTGGAGCCTTTAAGACGCCTCACGAAAACAGGGAAAATAGAAATTTCTGAAGATTACTATAATATTTCGGAGGATGAGATTCTTGGGTACCTCAGGCAAGCCCCTGATGATGCGGAATCGCTTCTTTATATTGGACATAATCCGGGTGTTATTTTTACAATTTTAAAGCTTGTTCGTCTTATCCCTGACTTCTTAAAAGAAGGGCTTAAGCCAGCCACACTTGTTGGGATTCAGGTTCCTATTACGAAATGGTCTGATCTAGGCTGGCATGATGGTGATATTATTGATAGTTATCACCCAAATCTTGACTCTGGAGACAGTCCCGAACCAATGAAATCGTAATATTCCTTTGACGTGTCAGTGCCCGTCTGTTGAGGATATCAACCCAAGCCCGTGCACTCTCAAAGGACCTCTCAACATATTTAAGCAAATAGGCAACAACTCCATCATCAACGTTAAGCTGTAAATCACTAAATTGCTTCTTTATCACTTGTGAAAGGAGCTCTTCATCGGGGGCATGAATTTTAAAAGCAGGAATTGAATTGAGCCGAGAGCGCAAGTCCGGCAGTGACGTATCCCAGTGAGCTGGTGCTGTTTTCGAGAGAAGCAGCAAACCTGATTTAGACTGAATAATGTGATTGTATAGGTGAAAGAACTTTTCATCCTTTTGGATAAGATGGGCATCCTCAATCAGAAATGGACGTGTTTCTTCCAAAAGAGTCTCTAAAGGACACTCATTAAATTCAGCTCCCGTAAGATGTCTAGAGTCGGAATAACACTGCCAAATGTGCGATAAATGGGTCTTTCCACACCCTTCATCCCCATAAATAGAGAGAATGCGATGGGGCCAATTTGGCCACCGGATCAACCATAGATAAGCTTCCTCATTCGACCCTGAAACAATAAAGTCGCGCCCGTCAAATGTAGGGGGAAGATCAAGAGGTAGAATGAGCTGTTTCACTAGCTTTCTTTCGGTGTTTGGGCGTCGGTCCCAAGTAATAGGGGCTCTTGAGATAATAGGCCAGAGCATGTCGAATGAGGACACCGCACGCTGCAGCGATGGGAAGAGCGAATAATATTCCAACAAAACCGTAAAGGACACCGCCTGCAAGCAAGGCAAATATGACCCACACAGGATGAAGACCAATGCGATCACCGACTAAATAAGGAATCAGTAAATACGCTTCAGTTGTTTGACCAACGGCAAAGATGGCAGCGATGATGCCAACAGATTGCCAATCAGAGAACTGAGACATCGCAATTCCAATGCTGAGCATAAATCCAACGATGGCTCCCACATAGGGAATAAAAGCCATAATACCGATAACAGGCCCAACGACGAGGCTAAAATCAAGGCCTGCAAGCGTTAAGGCGATAGAGTAGTAGACGGCAAGAATAAGACAAACAATCGATTGACCACGCGCAAATCCGCCAATTGTTGAGTTGATATCTGTAAAGATTTTTCTTAAAGCAGGTTCGTAAGCTCGGGGGAGCCATCCATCAATAGCATTAATAATTTTATTCCAATCTCTTAAGCAATAGAAGGCCACAACAGGTGTTATAACAATCAATGAAATGAGGTTGGCAAGGGCCAGGCTATTTGTGAGAATATTGGCAATCACCCGAATTCCCCAAGAGATAACATCTCCCATATAAGTACTCGCAAAGCCTCGCAAACGTTCAATGTCATGGGGCTGCACATAATGAGAGACTTCATCCAATATTGGCTGTAGAGCCTTTATAATACGATCCCCATATTGAGGGACACGTGCGGCAAGGCGCAGAAGCTCAGTTTGAATGAACGGAATGGCGATAAACAAGAGAAGGCCAATTAAAAGAAAGAAGCTCAAGATCATGAACCCTGTCCCAATACCACGGGAGATTCCCATTTTCTCAAAGCGTCTCACCGCAGGATTCATAGCATAGGCCACAAGTAACCCTGTGAGAAAAGGCAAAAGAATGCCCTTCAATAAATAGAGGCTCACCACAAATGCGGCGCCAAGTCCAATCCAAAGCCAGGTCTGTCGTTGCAGTGTCACAGGTGTGTTAAATCCATCTTGTTAAATAATTGGAATCCTATTCTAACATAAATGATTCCGGAAAGCACGGTTGTAAGTGCAACAACATACCCAAAGACTTGAGTGAGATGGGGAACACCCAAGAGAGATTCCCCTTGGGCGAGGACAAACAGAGCAAAGCCAAGCTGAACCACAGTATTTATTTTGCTAATCATGTGGGGTTTCATCTCAATACTGCTATGGAATACAAAGAGGAGGAGAATTCCCCCGATAATCAAAACATCTCGAAAGACGACGAGCACCACAACCCAAAGATCGACAAGTCCAGTGTGCCCTAAGGCAACATAAACGCCAACCAAGAGGGCTTTATCTGCAATAGGGTCAAGATAGGCCCCTAAGGTTGTCCTGGACTTAAAAACACGGGCTAAAAAACCATCGAGAGCATCAGAAACACCTGCTAGAGCAAAAACAACTAAAGCGAGGAAGAGCTGTTGTGAAAGAATGAGGGACACAATGAGGGGAACACTTAACAACCTCATTAATGTAATTACATTAGGAAGATTCACCATCCGTGTCATTCAGCTTACCGTATTGACTTGTTTGAAGTAATGATCCAACTATCCCCTTGAGGTGAAAGGGATACCCCTTGCGTTTGGAGGTGTTGCTGCAATCTCACAAGGTTGCCACCGTATTGTAACTCTATAGCGGCTTGTTGGGCAGAAAGATTTGTGACTGAGACATCGATCATCCCTTGAGCCTGCTCCAAAGTATTCTTGATATGCTGCCATTCTGGAAGGGACGCATAAGAAACAGTCACCTTTATTGGACCTGAGAAAGTCTTTGTGGATTGATGCGCCTGGTATGGGGGGGAGGGAAATGTCTGCGCTGTTGCCTCTTTCCTGTAAGCATCAGGTTGTTCGTGCTCGTAAGCTTCTGTCTGTGGTGTTGGTTCTGTCGCAAGCGAAGGCCCTGACGGTATGGCTGTCTTTTTTAACCAGGATTGAACTTGCCCCCCATCAAATTGAAAGGTCATGGATGCAGCATACTTCTTTGGAGATGTCTTCTCCTTATCAATGGAAAAGTTCGTCACCATATTCATGAGCTTATCCGGGGAGGGGAGGGATGCCACCTGATCCGGAAAATTTTCTTTGACGAGCTTTTCAAAGGCAAGTGCATGGGCTTTTTCAATTGCTTTTTCGCGAGCAGCCGCAGCTGAGTCAGCCGTAACCGATACCCGAACGTCACTGACAGATAAGGCTTTCACAGGCGATATACTGAAAATCAGTGCCGCTAGTATAAGATAAAATGACTTCATAACCGTTTTCCTTTAGAAACACTTTTCCTTATCATAAAAGGAAACGGTAGAAAATTCTAGAGGGTTGTAGAAACTGCACCTCTCGCGCAGGAAAGAGGTGAAAGAAACTTGAGATATTGAAAAAACCTTGTATGCTATCGTCACAAATAGAGGACTAACTTAATGATCGAAGCGCGCCTTAAGGAACTTGGAATAACATTGCCATCTCAGCCCGCCCCTGCGGCTAACTATCTCCCTTTTGTGAAGGTTGGGAATCTCGTCTTCATATCGGGACAAATCACATCTCTGAATGGAGATCTTAAATTCGTTGGGAAGCTCGGGAGAGACTATACGGTGGAGGAGGGGAGTGAGGCCGCTCAAATCTGCGCCCTTAATATACTCGCCCACCTTAAAGCAGCATGCGAAGGAAATCTCGACAACGTCACAAGATGCATCCGCCTCGGCGGATTTGTGAATTGCACAGAAGATTTTAAGGATCAGCCAAAGGTCATCAATGGAGCCTCAGATCTCATGGTCGCGGTTTTTGGAGAAAATGGACGTCATGCGCGTGCTGCCTTAGGGGTAAGTTCCTTACCATTCGGTGTCGCCGTTGAAGTCGAAGCCCTATTTGAGGTGAAAGAATAATGTCAAAACGGCCCTTACAAGATCCATCAAAAGTCTGGCTATGGGGAACCCATGCCTGTCTTGCAGCCCTTCATAATCCAAAACGGAAGTGTCATCGCCTTCTTGTGACACAGTCAACTCTGAAAGACCTTGAGTTAGCGAAGGAAAATCAGAGCATTAAAGCGGAAGTCCTTGAAGCTGGAACTCTTTCCCGACTCTTACCCGAAGGCGCTGTTCATCAAGGCATTGCCATTGAAGCAGCTCCGCTTGTTGAGCCTTCAAAAAAAATGCTAACTCAGGCTGACTCAGGTGTGATTGTCGTCCTTGATCAGGTCACTGACCCTCATAATGTGGGTGCTATCTTAAGAACTGCAAAAGCCCTTGGTGCCCTCGGCGTTATCATGACCGAACGGAACGCTCCTCCCTTGGGAGGTGCCCTTGCAAAGGCCGCATCGGGTGCCTTAGATTTGCTCCCCGTGTGGAAAGTGACAAATTTGGCCCGCGCTCTTGATGAGCTCAAAGAGGCCGGCTTTTGGGCGGTTGGGCTCGATGAGCGCGCTTCAAGATCGCTTTCAAAGTCCGAGCTTCCTGAAAAGATTGCCCTGATTATGGGCGCCGAAGGAGAGGGGATGAGGCGCTTAACGCAGGAGAAATGTGACTTTCTGACGAAGCTTCCCACCGATCCTGACTTTTCAACGCTCAATGTTTC
>JABDDK010000001.1 GCA_013287665.1 Alphaproteobacteria bacterium | reverse complement strand
AACATGGCGAGGTCATCGAGAGAAATGATAGCGAGGTTAATGCTCATTTAAAGGTTCGCCTATCGGGAGAGAATAAAGAGAGATTCGAGCAAGTCGTAGAGTGAGGTTTGAAACAGTGATTTGGAGTGATCGAAGGAGGAGCTTTTAGGGCATCAAATAATCCCCGTTAGGGAAGGCCTTTTGCTTGGTAGCGCCTGGGCCTCAGGGGTATTTTAATTCATCTCCACTTTTTTGTATCAAGTGCTTAAGTATGATGATACGTTTAAAAAAAAATAAAAAAGGGGGAAGTTCATGACTAACGAAATGAGGGATACACTCAACACCAAGCAAGGTCATTCGGGAGTAAGCTTTAAAAAGAAACCCTGCTTATTGCTGACAGGACTCATGATGATCATAAGTCCGCTATCGATTCAACAAGCATATGCAGTGGATGGCCAATGGTTAAACGTTCCCGGCAGCACTGACTGGAATACAGGTGCTAATTGGTCGAGCAACCCAAGTGTGCCAACGGGTACTGCTACCTTCGATGCGACCACCCTACCAAACCTAACATTTAGTGCAGATACAAGTATAAATCAACTTCTCTTCACTCTGGCAGCGCCGTCATACACCATTGACATCCTTGGTTTTACTTTCAACATAAATGGGGTAGGAGTCATTAACAACTCTCCTAATCCACAAACAGTCAATATTGCTACAGGTGCGCTTACGTTTAATAATGGGGCTACATCTAGCAATGCAGCAATCTTCAACGTAGACACTGTAAATTTTAATAATACATCGAATGCCGGCACCTCAACCATCAGTAACACGGGAACAATCAACTTTAGGGGGGCTGCTTCAGCTGCGAATGCAACCATTACATCTACGGGACTTGTTGATATTAGTGGAACAACCGCTGGAACATCGATTGGTGCTTTTACAAGCCCAGGTAATGTTAATTTGGGAAATAGGACTTTGACTGTTGGTGGATTGAATGCATTTGATACTATTCTTGGAGTCATAAGCGGAAATGGAGGGTCTTTCATCAAAATCGGAACGAACACCTTAGACCTGCTAGGACTGAATACATTTACAGGGACAACTACGGTTCAAAGTGGAACACTCCAACTCGTAGGGGGGAGCTTAAATGGGCCCATCAATGTTAAAGCTGCGGGTACATTCAATGTCGTGGGATCTACGCTTACTAGCCACAACTCAGTGCAAAATAGTGGAATAACAAATTTTCAGGCAAATGCTGCCGCAAATAACGCGCGCATAACAAATAATGCAGGTGGACTCGTTGATATTAGTGCAACACCTGGCATGGCAATTGGTTCACTTTCTGGAGCAGGTAACGTTAATTTAGGAGGTCAAACATTAACCCTCGGGGGGCTCAATATTTCAAACTCCATAAGTGGGGTTATCAGTGGTGTTGGAGGCTCTCTTACCAAGATCGGTAACCAGACCTTAACTCTTTCAGGAACGAACACCTACACAGGAGCTACTCTTGTGAATCATGGAACCCTCTTCAATACAGGGAGCTTGACTTCACAAGTTACAGTGAATGCAGGGACTGCTTATGGAGGGAATGGACATTCTTTATCCCTTTCTAACTCAGGCACTGTGTTTCCGTCTTCTTCCGGAAATGGCATTGGAACGTTGAGTGTTAATGGGAATTATACTCAAAGCTCAACAGGCACTTTAGTAACAAAGCTAAGCTCTCAGGGGACAAATGATCGCCTGTCTATCACAGGTGGGACGGCCAGTCTTGGAGGTACGCTTAATATTGTTCCTGTTGGAAGCATAAGTGGGTTTAGTAATAAATCCTATACAATACTGACAGCAACTGGGGGTGTAGCCGGTACATTTTCTACAGTTATCAACCCGCTTCTTTTTATCACTTCTGTAAAATATTTGCCAAACTCAGTCATCGTCACTTCACAACAATCTATAGCCTCATCCGTTCAGACTGGGAATCCTGGCATCATAGCTCGGTATCTCGATCAAATTACTAATGCAGGCACTGCAAGTCCCGATTTGGATACGGTTCTTCTGGCCTTGCAAGGCGTTGCAGCGAGTGGAAATGCAGCTCTTGCAAATGCTTTGGAACAGATTAGCCCGGACCCTTATCGAGAATTAGGCTTTCTCGCCTTTGAGCAAACGAATCTGCTAAGAGAAACAGCTGGATCGCAGCTACAACGCATTCTCGACACATTGGCCCTAAGACAAATAGGGACGCATACGGCTTCAAAGGGGCTTGTTTCTAAATTTCAACAACTCCAGTATGACATAAGAATGGGTAGCCCGTTCCAGCAACAAAGTGGGATCACCCAGAGAATGGCTAAAAGCCAATTTGGGGCTCAATCTCTTACAGCAGGCAATTTGCCTCTTAATAAAATGGTCCAATGTGGCAAGACAAACCTATGGATCCAGTCATTTGGCGGGCTCCAAGATAAGAAAAACTCAAACCGCCTTGCTGGGACTAAAAGTGGAGCTTTCGGGACGACTTTAGGAGCCGACCTCCAAGTTTTCCCGAATACTTATGTGGGCATTATGGGCGGCGGAATGGGAACGGACTTCGATTGGAAACAAAGTCGGGGTAAGGGCCATATCAGGAGTTATTATGGGGGTCTTTACGGTCTTTGGCTCAGTAAGGAAGATATCTATGTTGATGGCCAAGTAACGCTAGGTGGAGATAACTACCGCACTCACCGTAACATCAATTTTGGAACGATCAATCGAAAGGCGAGCGAAAAGCATAAGGGCTTGTCCGTATCTGCTGACCTGGAGGTCGGCTACTTATGGACGATTGAAGAGGCGGTCATCCAGCCATTCTTTAATTATGCCTATATGGCTAGCCATGAGAAAGGCTTTCGGGAGTCAGGTGCAGGAAGTTTGAATATACATAGGAATGGTAAAACATCCCAGTTTGGTCGTAGTGAGTTAGGAAGCCTCTTTTCCTATTTCTTTGCTTATGGGGAGACACTTATCTATCCATCAGTTAAGCTATCCTGGGTGCAAAAACGCCCTCTCAACGATGGTAAGGATGTTAAGTTTAACTTTACCGATCAGACTCTGACCGCAACTGTCCATGGAGATAATCGAGTCAGAAATCTGATGTATTCAGGACTTTCACTGACCGCCCAGTTCAAGGATGGGATTTATGTGGTAGGTAATGTCAATGGCGAATTCGGAAGCGGGGAAAAAGCAGGAAGTGTCATGGCAAGTGTAGGCTATCAGTTTTAAGTAAGTGTCTTCACCTCTCCCCTGTGTGGGCTAATCTGTAGACACATCTTTTGCAAGAGCCTCTTCTCTGCTCATAAATGTCAGGGGAAACAAGGGAGAATCCCCATCCACTGGCGTCATCCCTGCGAAAGCAGGGACCCAGGGAAAACAACTCTTTCCGAAGGAAAGAAGGAATTATACATTGCTTCGCAATGAGTCTTTGTCCTGGGTCCTGCTTTCGCAGGGATGACGCCAGTGGGGTATATAGTTGAGTATTAATTCTACCCAAAAGGATGTGTCCGCACAGTAGCCAACGCGAGAGAGGTGATCTATCTTAAACATAAGGACTTATTAACCACTCTCCGCTATGATGTAACCCATATAGGGGGACGCCTGTGGAAGCAGCATTACCATGGATAGGTCTGCTAGGGCTTATCCTGACATTACTTGTCTTAGACTTAAGCGTGTTTAACCGCAAACCCCATGTCATCTCCATGCAGGAAGCCTTTCAGGTCAGCCTTGCTTGGATTTCCCTTGCCCTTCTGTTCAATGTCTTCATCTGGTATTGGAAAGGCCACGACCCGGCACTAGCTTTCTTTACAGGGTATCTGCTCGAGAAGATGCTGAGCCTTGACAATATGTTCGTTTTTGTCATGATTTTCAAATACTTCGCCATAGCTCCACGGCACCAGCATCGTGTCCTCTTCTGGGGGATTGTTGGGGCGATTGTCTTCAGACTTGCCTTCATCCTTCTCGGGCTTAAGCTTATCGAATCCTTTGAGTGGGTCCTTTATATATTCGGAGCGCTTCTACTTTATTCCGGCTATAAAATATTTAAAGAGCGGAATCAACCCGCCAAAATTGAAACGAACGCGATTCTGAAATGGGCAAAAAAAACAATTCCCTTACGGGAAGACTATAAAGGGAGGCGGTTCTTCCTGTTTCGAAAGGGGATGTGGGTGGCCACACCTCTTTTCCTCGTTCTGATCGTCATTGAGGTCAGCGATATCGTCTTTGCGATTGATTCTATTCCTGCTATATTTGCAATTACACTCGATCCATTCATCATATTTACATCAAATATATTTGCGATATTTGGACTCAGATCATTATACTTCCTTCTCGCAAATGTCATTCCTCGGTTTTATTACCTTCAGCATGCCCTTTCCCTTATCCTAGGGTTTGTCGGCATCAAGTTAATCCTTGCCAATCACTTTAAGATTCCTTTAGGATTTTCATTGAGTTTAATAGTGCTTACGTTAATAGGTGCCATCATTGCATCGGCTATAAAAGGTAAACGTGATAAAAGAGCGAATTGAATCAAACCTGCAAAAGGCATTTGACCCTACTCTGTTAGAAGTCGTTGATGACTCTCACCTTCATGTGGGCCATGCGGGCCATAAACCAGGGCGACAAACCCATTTCAGCGTCACCCTCGTTTCAAGCCGTTTTAACGGCCTGTCACGCATTCAACGGCACAAGCTAGTCTATGAGGCCCTCGAGAGTGAGCTCAAATCTGGGGTTCATGCCCTTCAGCTGAAGCTGGTGTCGACGGAGGAGTCAAGCGCACCTGAGTGATTTGATGGCGGTGCCGCCTCAAAATATCCAAGCGAAAATTATGAATCAAAAAGGATTGCCCGACATCTGGAATTTCCCGCGCTTCGTGTAAAATAAGCCCAGCAAGGGTTGAGGCGTGCAAATCTGGCAAATCCCAATGGAATTCCCGGTTCAAGTCCCTGAGTGTCACCGTCCCATCAATCACATATGTCCCGTCCGTCCCTATACGAACCCCAGGGATCTCAACATCATGCTCGTCAACGATTTCTCCCACAATTTCTTCCAGGATATCCTCGAGCGTAACCATCCCTTGCAAATCCCCATATTCGTCGAGCACAAGCGCAAAGTGCTCCCGCCGTTGACGGAAGGCTGCAAGCTGTGAGAAGAGAGTTGTCGTCTCTGGAATAAACCAGGGGTCATTCGCAATTTTTCCAATATCTAGCTTATCTAGAGCCCCCTCATGGGTTTGAACAGCCCGGAGAAGCGCTTTTGCATGAAGAACGCCGACGATATTATCGGGGTTTTCTTTCCACAAAGGAACACGCGTATAGGGCGCTTGCAAAACTTGCTCGACGATCTCTTTATTCGGCAAATTAATATCAATCATGAAGATGGTCTTACGGTGACGCATAATTTCGGTCACTTCAACGGTCGTCAAATCGAGGATACTGCGAAGCATGGCCCGCTCATACTCAGCGTCACCCGGTGTTGCCGAATGAAGCTCAATCGCCCCTCTTAATTCTTCAAGGGACGTATCTGCAATATCATGCCCCGCCTTAATCCCAAGAATCCTCAAGGTCTGTTTTGCTATAAAATCAATCGTTCTTGTTAAGGGTGACATGATAAAAATAAGGGGCTTAAAGAACGGCGCGAAGGCAATCGCAACACGGTCAGGGTTTGTATACACATACATTTTGGGAAGAACTTCACAGTAAATCGTAATGATGGCTCCCATCCCGAGGGCTGCATACACAGCACCCGCTGCGCCAAAAAGATAGGTCAAGATACCTGCTGCAAGTGCCGTAACAGCCGTGTTAAACCATGTATTCAACAGAAGAATTGCACTAATAAATCGTCCAATATGGGCTTGGAGTTCCATAATCGTTGCGGCTTTTTTATTCCCCTTTTTAGCAAGATGAAAGAGTCGCACGCGAGATGAGGCCAAGACCGCCGTTTCAGAGGCAGAACTAATCCCTGACAAAATCAGGAGTATCACCAAGGCTACAACAGAAAGTATCGATTCAAATAAAGTCATGGTCTCCCTCAATGTTTCGAGAAACAGTATCATTCTTGAGGGTGAGGATCCACAAGAAAGTCGTCATACCGGCAAGGACTAACTTCAACCTCTCCCTCCTATGGTGGAAGAGGTGAAGGAACCGCCTTGCATTTTACAAATTTATGTTAAGATCTCACTTGTAAAAGTTTGCATTACGACTATATAAATGATATACTAATATTGTTAGTGTATTTGTTGAACAATGTTTCCCAATTTTTGGGATGGTTTTATAGGTGATGTTATGGTTTTAGGCGCTGGTCCATTGGTATTTTTTCATGTCGTAGCAGGAGTGTTGTCCTCTGTCTACACGGTTGAAGCTCCTCAAGTAAAGCCAACTCAATTGGTTCAAAAGGAAAGAAAAAAGGAAATTGCTCGTGCTTTTGGCACGGCGGGTGAAGGTCTGCCCTCTAAAAAAGCTGGGGGTTCAGAAGGTTTTGAATTGCCTGCCCGTGGCTCAACCCCATCCGATAGGGTTTTCTCCTCAGAACAAAGTATGATTTCCTTAAATCAACCGTCTTCAGGGAACTTACGACCTTTTGAACGTGCGGCAGATGATTCTTCCCAGTCTTTAAGAAAAGGGTCTGGGGCCAAGCGCGCTTTCGAAGAACCTCAAAATTTTCAGGAATCAAAAGGAAGTTCGACTCCTTCGTTTCCTTCGCCTCATGCTGGCGTTTCCGATGCAGGATCCTCTGGCGTATCGGCAAAAATGAAGTCGAAGGCTCAAGATTCCGTTGATTCTAGTGATTTAGTCGGTGAGACATCGAGAGATAGCTCGAGTCCTGCAATGAAAAAAGCGAAGGTTGCTGTCCCGGCAGCAGCCGTTGGTGTTAATCCACCAGCAGCAGTCGTTGTTCCAACACCGCCACCACCACCTCCTCCTGCTTCAATGCCTGGCGCTCCACCTCCTCCAGCAGCTGGAAATGCGGGTCAACCAGCCGGCGTTCAAGGACTATTCAATCAAATTAAAGGCGGAAAGCAGTTGAAAAAAACACCCGCAGCACAAGCTGCCCCAATGACGCCTGCAGAAGAACTTGCTCAGAGGTTTAAAGCTGGTAAGTCTCCTTTAGGTGCGAATCGGCCAAAAGTCGTAGCTCAAAAGCCTGTACAGGTTTTATCACCACACGATGAGATTATCAAAAATACTGCGTCTATAGATGCGCTCAGAAATAAACTTCCTGGGCTTCAAGCCAAAGAAATTGAGGCAAGAGATGCTGGAAAAGATTCTCGTTCTTTTAAAACTCAAATAACAAATACACTCAAACAGATTAAAGCGCTTGAAGACAGAAATACATATTTGGATAGAACAATAAGAGGCGTAAGTAAACTAAAGAAGCCAGCGGCTGGGGCGCCACAGGCAACCGGTGCTCCTCAAGCTCAGGCTCCAGGCCAGGCGCAAAACCGTAATACGCTCTCTGCAGATGAAGATAGAGATTTGCAGGCTGCCGTCGGCAATGCTTCTGTCCTCTATGCTCTGTTGAGTGATAACGAAAAGTATAGCTTATCACAAAACAGGGATTTAGTGGAAAAGCTCACGCTTCTTACCGATGCTGAAATAGCTCAGATTTCCGGGAGGCTTGCTGTTGAGCCAGCATCGATGAGATATACAGTTCTTCGCAATGAGGGGATTTTATTTTTAATGGATGTTGATGCACGTAAAGCGGATGTTCCTCTACCACCTCCCCCAAGGGATGAGACAGAAACTGCAGCGCTTTTGTCAGAAGCACCGCCGCCGCCTCCCCCTCCCGCTGAGGAAGAAGAAGTTCAAGTAGGTGTTAAGCAACCAGCTGTTGTTCAGCCTAATGTAGCTGAGCCGATTGTTGAGCAACCTGTTGTTGTTCAACCTGCAGTTGTCGCTGAAGAAGTTCCTCTACCACCTCCCCCAAGGGATGAGGTAGAAACTGCAGCGCTTTTGTTAGAAGCACCGCCGCCGCCTCCCGCTGAGGAAGAAGAAGTTCAGGTAGGTGTTAACCAACCAGCTGTTGTTCAGCCTAATGTAGCTGAGCCGATTGTTGAGCAACCTGTCGTGGTTCAACCTGCAGTTAACGCTGAAGAAGTTCCTCTGCCACCTCCCCCAAGGGATGAGGTAGAAACTGCAGCGCTTTTGTTAGAAGCACCGCCGCCGCCTCCCGCTGAGGAAGAAGAAGTTCAGGTAGGTGTTAACCAACCAGCTGTTGTTCAGCCTAATGTAGCTGAGCCGATTGTTGAGCAACCTGTTGTAAATCAACCAGCTGAACCTCAGGAAGTTATTGGTCAACCTGCTGCGAACCAACCCGTTGAACCTCAGGAAGTTGTTGAACAACCTGTCGTTGGGCAACCTGTTGCGAATCAACCAGCTTTAGATGTTGAGCCGTTTGCTGAGCAACACGTTCTTGATGCACAGCCTGTTGAAGAAATTGTTGAGCAACCCGTTATACCTGCGCCGCCACCACCACCGCCTGCAGAGGCTAAACCTCTTTCTATGGGTGGTGTACTTGCTGGAATTTCAAGTTTCCTTGGCTTTAAAAAGAAAGCCCCACAGGAAAGTGCAGTTGTTGAAAAGCCTAAAGCCGCTGCTCCCGTTGTTGAAGAGCCTCAAGGTATTTTTGGGGGGCTATTGGGTAATATTAGCAACTTCGTGAATAGATCTCTTGCAAAACAACAACCTGTTCCTGAGGTTGAAGAGTTTGATTGGGGCGATGATGAGGCTCCTGCTCAAGTTGGTCTTTCAGTGAATGAACAAGCGTTGCAACAAGCAAAAGCAGAAGAGCAAGAAAGGGCTGTCCTCAATGCCGCAGCTCTAAGAATTCTAGAAGAGAAACGCGCTCAGAAGGTTGAAGAAGACAGACTGAAAGAAGAGAAGAACAAGAAGCCTGAGCCAGTGGTAGAGCCAGTGGTTGAAGCGCGTGATGAGGAAGAAGCTGTTGGTGATGGTGGAGCTCCCTCAGCTCCGCCGCCTCCACCTGAAGAAGTTAAAGAAAAAACTCCAGCAAATAAACCTGTGGCGCAAAAGAAAGAAGCGTCGACAAATGCAGCTCCAGTTGAGAAAGAGTCACTTCAGGATCTTATGGCAAAAAGTGCGCTGACAAGGAGAGCGGCTATACATCATCATGATGAAGATGATGACTCCGGTGTTGACGATTATTAAACAACTGTAAAAGGGCCCCTTCTCGGGGTCTTTTTTTTAACCGACTGAAAACACAAGAAAGTCCGTCACCTCTCCCCTTGTGGGAGAGGTCGCCCGATAGGGCGGGTGAGGGGTAGGCCGCACGCAGTGTTCTTTGACATTTCTTTAAAGTTATATATCCCCCTCACCCGCCGCTGCGCGTCGACCTCTCCCACGCAGGGGAGAGGTGAAGGAGTCACCCATGCTTTTTTTGCAACTCAATTATGCAAAAATCAGTGTTGCAACCTTATTGTAAATGCGGTAGTCCTATAAAAGTTTAGTTAAATTCGATTAAATTTTTGTCTAATGCTCGTTTTTCTGGGCTATAATTAATGAGGTATCTATTTTATGGCTTACTCACTTCCCGATCTTTTGACGACTGTTGCGTCGTTCGTTTTGCTTGGTGAGCCTCAGGCTGCTGAGAAGCCAGTCGTAAAGCCGGATATGGCTCAGCTTCGCGCACTCGGGCGTGGAGGGGAAGGAGGATCTTCTGGTTCAAAAAAGGTTGCTCGATTAAGCTCACATCATGATTTAGTGGCCAGAGGGACCCAGAACTCTGAGGTTGATCCTGTACAACCCATGATTCTGAGGAATAGTGAGGCGTCAGCTTCGCCGCCACTTATGATTGAGGAGAGGGATAAGTCAGTAAATCCAATAGATTATTCTACGCCGAGTCCTTCAAAATCTATCTCAGTCCCAAGCACTGATCCATCCTTCGCGCAAGCTGAGTCAGCCCCGAAAGCCAATTTTAAAGCTCCAGAAACGGCTCAGGTTGCGGGCGCGTCCATTGTTCAACATAGTCCTCAAAAACGACGGTTTGATCCAGCTCCAACAATGGCTCCCATCATCGCAAAGACGCCCATTATAAAAGAGGATAAAGTCCAACCGACTCAGTCAGTTGCTGTGAGTCAAGTTGACGTACCTGCTGGGCAGGCTCAATCAGTCGCAGTTATTGATATTGCACAGCCTGTTGCGGGAGTCGCTGCGACAATTGATCCTATAGCACCTTCTCTTTCTGTGGATGAGGTCCGAAGGCAAGCGCCTCAACCCGTTGTTGTGGAGCAGGTTGATGTTCCCGTGCCTCACGCTCAAGCCTTTGAGGTTGTTGATATTATAGCACCTGTGGTTGGGGGTAATGAAATCGTTCCTATTGAAGCCATTGTAACGCCAGCACCACAGCCAGAAGTTGTGGCTCAGCCAGCGCCTCAAGAACAAGTTGTTAATGTTACACAACCTGATGTGACTCCTGTTGAAGCAGTCGTTATACAAGCACCAGTTGTGGCTCAGGTTGTTGAGCAATCCCCTCAAGCAGCCCCCGTTGAGGTTGATGTAACCGCTCCTGTGGAAGCAGTTATGTTTCAACCCGTTGTTGTGACTCAAGTTAGCGAGCCAGCACCACAAGTGCTTGAGATTGTAAATATAACTCAACCTGCTGTGGAAGATAATGAAACACCGAACGTTACGATCCCTGTAGAGCCAGTGGTAGCGCAAGTCCAACAGCCTATCGTTGTGGCTCCGGTTACTGAGACAGCCTTACAAACTCAAGCGTTTGAGCCTGTTGTGCATTCGCACTCAGCTGTGGGGGGGGGATGTCATTCCTTCTCAAGCAGAAAATACACAAACAGCAGTGGCAACTGTTAAGCCCGAGCTTCCAAAACCGACGGCTGAGTTTCAACCGGAAGTGTTTAACTTAGACTTAGATCCATCATTCCAGGATGTTATTGCAAGTGATACTGCTGATCAAACATCTGTGGAGGAACAAGAAGTCGCCGAAGTCGTTGAGCCTACGCCAGTGACTCCAAAAAGAACATTAACCCCAGTTTTTGCGCTACACCCTACAGATTATTTGTCTCCTCACGGTGCACAGTCCTCAGGCAATAAGACTCCTGCATCGACGACTCAGCTTGATAAACAGTTACAAGATATACATGAGCTTCTCGTGTCAGCTGAGGAGCACATACCGTTTTTAAAGGGTTATGTGGGAACGTTTAGGATGGGGTCCGAATATGAACAAACGAAACGAAATATTAATGTCCTTAAAACTGTAGAAGAACAAAAAGCTGCGCTAAGAAGGGATCTATTGAATCTTAAAGGTCCATTATCGAAACTCTCGAGAACAGGTAATGACGCTGGGGTTCAAGACATTCTCGTTAGATATCAATCAGTTAGAGAGTTTTATAATAGTCTTGCGGTGCTCAAAGAGACTGCCGGAAGACTCCCAAGAGAGACCTATTATACGCCTGAG
The DNA here is from genome assembly GCA_013287665.1 of Alphaproteobacteria bacterium. Taxonomy (GTDB): domain Bacteria; phylum Pseudomonadota; class Alphaproteobacteria; order UBA9655; family UBA9655; genus UBA9655. Next base: position 83,479 of record JABDDK010000001.1, on the reverse strand, counting down.
GGAAAGCAACAAAACTTTGATCTCGCTCTGAAGCAAAGGAAACTCAATAAGACGAAAGGAACACAACAAAAGGCTGAACAGGATGTCTTTGCTATTGCTGAAGGTGTTATGCGGCTGACTGGAAAGGAAAACAACAAATCAACGGCGGCGAGGCTATTGAGGTCAAAAAAGCCTGCTGATGTTGCTGCAACGCCGATGGTAGCGCGTTCTATAACTTCCAAGTCTCAACTCCCTTCTCCTGCGGCAGATGTTGCAAAGCAGTTGTCCTTCTCACCCCAAAAGCCTATGGAAAGACTCTCTGATCTTGATGAGCTATTGGGCAGCCTGAGGGATGACAAGAATGATATTCATGATTTAGTGAATGCCTATAGGCTTTCTAAGAAGCATGATGATGTTGAAGATGAGCCTGAATTTAATAAAGTAAAGGAGTCTAGGTTAGCCCAAGTCAAGGAAGCTAAAGTTGCACTTGCTAATAAACTCGATAAAGCAGAAGTAAAATTAAGTAAATTTACAAGCACTCTTAGGGGAGATGAGTTTGAAAAACGCTCGTCATCATTAGAATCAGTTCGTGTATTTTTAAGTGACTTAGGCCGTTTAGAAGAAGAGAGTATTGAGACGCTCAATGAAGAAGTTGCAAAGCATAAAGCTCAAAAAGCCTTGGTTTTGGAGGCTTCTAAAAAAGTTGCATTGCCTGAACAACAACCACTGCCTACACCTGAAGCGAGTCAGGCTGTTGAAAAGCCCAAAGATGAAAACGCGTGGGTCTATGAAGCCTTAGGTGAGGAAGATCGTGTTACCCTTAAGACAATTGAAGACGATATGGGTCCATTAGTAACCGGTCAATATCTCATAAAGAAGAGAATAGATGATCTGGAAGACGAGCTAAGACATTCTAGAGACAATGAAGAACGCACAACACTTCGCCAAGAGCTAACAGCATTATATAAAGAAGATAGTGAATTTTTAGAGTCTATATTAGCTCTTCGGGAAACCCAAAGAAATCTGAGGAAAAAGGCACTAGAGTCAGTAGAGCAAGCCAACACCATTCGACCACGTACGGTCGTTGTAAAATCCGTGACCTCACCCTTAAGAGCCCAGACCATACTGAAAGCTGAGTCGCCAGTGGCTGCTTCTCCTGCGAAAATAGCAGAGACTGAAGCCATGATACCAGGGGTTGCAACTTCTATAGAGGCATTGAAGGAAACACCGATTCTTGAAGGTGAGCCGTGTATGGACTTTGGAAACTTCATAAACGCACCCGTTGCCGATTTGCTTGCAGGACTTCCCTCTGTTCCCTTTAGCGATATTAGACATGCTTCTGGCTCCCCCTTGTTCGATTTTGTAAATGACCCAACGCGCGACTTTGCAATCCCTCAACCCCTTTCAGAGGTTTCCAGCGAATTGATGCCGATTGTCTTAAACTTTGATTCAATTGAAACGACACTTAAACCGGCTCAAGATCCTTTAGCGCAGATAGATGAGGATTTAGCGGCCGTTCAACAGGACATCCACCGTTATGATCAAGCTATTCAAGCCGTACCTTATGAGTTTGATGGACAAGAACGCATTGCGAGACTGACAGCTCAAAGAGATAAGCTTATCCTCGAAGAACAGACCTTATTGAGAGAACAACAGAAAGACGTTCAAGAGGCTCCTCAAGAAAAGGTGAGCGTTCAAGCCATTCTCGAAAAGCTGAATCCTGTGGAACAACAACCGACTAAAGTCAGCTGGTTATCTAGATTTAAAGGACAGAAGAAGGCGCCAGACGAGGTTAAACCGGTTGTGTCTTATGAACAGGTAAGACAAACATTTAGAGAAATCGATAAAAATGGCCTGTGGGGCAAGACGTCCCCTGTAAGGGATGCATCGAAAACAACTGAGACTATTGTGGCACAAGATTCACCTAAACGTGTGAATGTTCAAGGACTCCTTGATGAATTAAATCAAGAGTTAAAAAAGGTGAGGGCTGAATTAAAAGCGCATAGAAAAGATGCGAACATTCAAGCTAGTTTATTAAAGAAAATTGGGGACATTAACACACAGAAAGAGCATCTAGAAACCTATGGCGTGCCTTTGGCGTCGGCTGCTGTGGCACGAGCGGTTACGCTTGCATCTGAGGCTGTTCCTGAGAGTGTAGAGTCTCTACCCGTCGTTGCTGCAATTGTTGAAGATGTAACTCCTAAAAGTCTTCGTCAGTTAAACGCTGACGTTGCTGTAAAACGCCTTGCATCAGGCGCAAGTGCTGATAGAGATGAATTGAATCAGTTAAAGACTATTGCTCCTTATGCAATGATGGCCGCAGCTCGCCCTTCTCAACCATTGGGACTCAAGATGTCTTTGAATTTATCTACTCATGAAGTAAAGCAACAGGATACTCCTAAATTTATAAGAGCGATTCAATATCAATCAGATTCTTATGTCGAAGATAAAGAAAAGGGCTACATTAAAGTAGAAAGGCAAACACAAACAAAACCGCAAGATGTGGAAGTTGTTCTCTATGATGTCTTTCCCAACTATAGTGATCTTAGCGGAAAAATGCGTTCAAAAGATAAAACAATTGTTCATATGAGTATATTCGAAGATTGGAGAAGCATATATAAATCCCTAACAACGCTATTACAGGGTAAGATGGCGATCTTCAATTTGAATAATATGACGAAAGAAACCCGGGAAAAAGTAAGACCTCTTGTATTTAAAGTTTATCCAAATGCCACTTTTGAGGAGGAGCTTGAAGAGGATATCTTGAATCTATCCGTATCCGATGCAGCCTTTGGTCTACAAAAGAAAGAGGTTAAACCAGTTGTTGAAGCAGATAAAGCAAATGACACTGATGATAGCTTGAATTTATCCGTATCTGATGCAGCTTTTGGCTTACAAAAGAAAGAGGTTAAACCCGTTGTTGAAGCAGATAAAGCAAATGACACTGACGATAGCTTGAATCTATCCGTATCCGATGCAGCCTTTGGCTTACAAAAGAAAGAGGTTAAACCCGTTGTTGAAGCAGATAAAGCAAATGACGTTGATGAAAGCATGAATCTATCTGTATCTGATGCAGCCTTTGGTTTACAAAAGAAAGAGGTTAAACCAGTTGTTGAAGCAAATAAAGCAAATGACGCTGATGAAAGCATGAATCTATCTGTATCTGACGCAGCCTTTGGCTTACAAAAAGATAATCGTAAACCTGCTACAGAAGGATCAACGGGTAAAGAAAAAGGTAATGCCCAATTGTTGCTTGACAAAAAAGTATTGATTTTAGTTCAAACTGAAGAAATTGACATTGCACAAGGTCTTGAGTTTTCTCCTATCAACAAGCAGGACAAAAAGGTGAGGAAGATTCGTAGTTCTAGGGCTCAAAGAATGGGCGTGGGTTCTTCTAAAGAGAATGATAGGGAGATTTTTAAATAAGGGAGGGAAGCATATTGTATGATTTTCATATGCAATGTATACATATGTCATTATCCAAAGATTGTTAATTTTAGTAATATTGTAGGAGTTTAATTTATGAAGTATAGTGTTTTTGTTGCATTTTTATTATTCTCAATGTTGATCGAGAATAAAACAATTAATGCTGGTAATTGTTGTGGTGGTGAAGAAGATCCTGAAAAAAAGCCTTTAGTTAGAGGCAATGAAGCAAAACCATCTCCAAAAAAAAAGAAGTCTCCGGTCACTTTCGACCCGCCTCAGTCCACTGCAACAGTTGTAGCTGGGCCAGTAACAGAGGATGAAACTGTTGAGAGTGAAACTAATTTTACGAGAGTTGATTTAGGTGATAGGCAAAGTGTTCAACAGAATCAAGCTAAAATATATATTCCAAGAGATGCATTTGTAGTCCAAGACGGCGAAAACAGAATTATTAAGATTCCTCAATTGTGCATTTTCTATTTATATCCAGACTCTGAAAGTGCGGAAGAAAAACACGCTAAGGTAATGAAATCATTAAATAAAGATGGGGCGAAGCCTGAGGATTGGGAAGCTGCAGAATCAAGGCTTGCAGTTATATATAAGGATATAGAAGAACTGGGTCTCAGATCGGGGCTTCAAGGATCAGCAAGTGAACTTGTAACAGCTTTGCGAGATACGGTTGCTCTTCTACCAAGGGAAACAGTTCCTATTAGAATTGCAAGAGATAATGTAAGGGCAATTTCTAGAGTCCTTTTTGAGAATGGTGAAGCAAGAATGCTTATTGCTGTACCCGAGCCGATGAACAGTAAGAAAGAAACGGAATAACCGACTCATCAAGGGCACCTAATGGAATACGTGAGGCACCCTCACCTCTCTCCTTGTGGGAGAGGTCGCCCTTCAGGGCCACTGCCATTAAGTTAAGCAAACTGCCCACCCCTAGGGTCGTCCTCGAGAGCGCGAAGCGCGGATCGGGGATCCAGGGCTAATAATTCATTCCGCAGGAATGTAATGATTTTCTTTATAAAGGAGCGTTGTATTGCTTACGCAATAGTATTGCTCCTGGATCCCGGGCAATGAGAAATCTTGAGCTTTGCTCAAGAAATTCTCATTCCCGGGACGACCCACCTCGAGACAATTTTCCTTAACTTAATGGCAGTGACCCGCCGCTGCGCGTCGACCTCTCCCACGCGGGGAGAGGTGATGGTTTACCCACACATCAAAACCCCTGCGCCTTTGATATAATCATTCTTTAGGGCGCAGAGGGCCTTGTTGGCGTCTTCCAGCGGAAAGGTTTTAAAGTGGGTTTTGATCCCAATACGTGACGCTTCCTTTAGAAACTCAATCCCGTCCTCTTTCGTATTATTGGTGACGCTCTTGATCATCTTCTCTCCATAGAGGAGATCATACGAGAAGCTAGGAATCGGACTCATATGAATACCAGCAAGTATCAAGCGCCCTCCCCGATCGAGGGCTTGCAAGGCTGCGGGCACGATCTCACCTGCAGGGGCATACACAACAGCGCCGTCAAGCAGGGCGGGAGGGTTGTCGGTGGCGCTACCAGTCCACACGGCCCCTAACTCTTGAGCGAGCTCTTGGTGAGCCTTTTCCCGTGTGCAGACGTAGACTTCAGCGCCCCAGGCCCGCAGGAGTTGGATGACGATGTGGCCTGCGGCTCCAAAACCATAGATTCCAATGCGCTTTCCTTTCCAATCCGCTATATCCATCAACTTGAGAGATCTATACCCGATAATGCCCGCGCATAACAAAGGGGCTGCCTCTTGATCTGAATATCCTTCAGGGATGGGATAAACAAAGTGGCTTTGGGCGATCATGTACTCCGCATACCCCCCCTGGGTAGTCCAGCCCGTGTAGGTAGCTTGTTCGCAGAGGTTGTTCTGGTCTGATAGGCAAAAACGGCACTTCCCGCAGGTGGCTTGCAACCATCCAACGCCGACACGATCACCCAACTGCAGATCCTGAACACCAGGACCGCATTCCTCGACGATACCAACTACTTGATGGCCGGGGATAAGCGGTAAAGTTGTAAGCGAGAGTTCCCCTTCAACAACATGGAGGTCCGTCCTACACACCCCACAAACATTGATTTTAATAAGAATTTCGCCTTGCAATGGGCGGGGAATATCTATATCTTGTAATTGTAACGGGTGGTTTTTTACATCATCTGCCTTATAAAGGACTTGTGCTTTCATAGAAAACCTCGTTGTTTTTAAGGAAGTATAACAAGCCACATCGAAATTGCATACCTGCCAACTAAAAATTATTGTTGAAAAAATTTGACATTACTCTTGCATTTTGATATAAACAACCTACTTAAATGTTATATCTATTTAAATAGATTGATTTTAACGTTGTTTTGATGAGGTAATGTATATGTTTAATAGAATTTTAGTGGCGTTAATGCTTTCCACTTTGGTTATGACTCCAGTGCAAGCTGTTGATAATCCATTAGAGGGTGATATTGAGGCGCAAGTTCCAGTTGCAGCTCCAAGGGTTTATAGAGCTGAACTTTGGGAAGGTGCACAGAACGTTGGTAGTGGGACTAAAAAACTTGGTCTTGGCACTGTAAACACTTTGTATAATACGAAAAAAGGCGCAGAAGCATTCCTTAAAGCAGCTGGTGCTGTTTATCACACTGCTGTTGCACTCCCAAGTTATGTTTATGCTGATGCAGAAACCAAAGACAAGCATTTTGATATGGCAGGCAAGTACGCATCAGGCGCTGTAAGTTCTGCTGGCAAGGGTTTGAAGAATATTCCTGAAGCCTTTACGAACTTTAAGGACGGCGTTGTAGAGCTCGGTACAGGTATTGGAACCATTGCGAAAACATCGTATGCAGCCGTTAAAGATGCGGTTGAGTCTGAAACAGCTCAAAAAGTAAAAACAGCCGTTGCATCAGCAGCTTCTTATGTAGGATCAAAAGTAAGCTCAGCTTTCTCTTGGCTTGCTTCAAAAGTGACGAACGTTGTTGGTAAAGCTGTAAGCGTTAACTTTGATAACGTGAGTTTTTAATTAAACGTCGGTGTTTGTTTACTAAAGAGTACCCCTCCTTAAGTATACTGAAAACTAAAGTCCCCTGATATTTCAGGGGATTTTTTTTGCCTTCACTTTTCAATCAGCCGTGTTCGGAAGGATCTTCCTTCAAAATAATCCGCTTTAAAGGCCCAGTTGATTTTGACGCGTAGGTCTTCAATCTTGTTGAGAACGCGTTGATCGTGGCTTCCAATCCAGACCAGGAAGTCATCGTCATACTCGATAAACCAGGCATCTTTTATGACTTCTAGGTCATTCACTGACAATCGTTTTTCAATCATTTGCCCACTCGGAAGCTTGAGTCCCTCCGCCATTTTGGTGCACCACTCTTTCCACTTGGGATCCTTGATGCTGTCAAGGATTTCTGTCACTTTAGGGTGTTGAGGAGGATCAATGAAAACCATCATGGGCCGATCATATTCCTCGTAGTGACCGTCTTGAACCTTTTGAAAATTATCTAAGTTGAGCAACCAATCCAAGCGGATACGCCATCCACGAGAGCCTTGTCCCATCAAGAAAGGGCACTCCTTCACACGAATACAAAATCGCCCCCACTCCTCAAGATCATCGCGGAACTCTCTCTTTAACAAAGCCTCCATTTGCTGGAGCCGGCTCTCTGTCAGCTCAAATTGATCGTATGGCATATGGGATTGCCAAACTTCCCTCATTTTTACAATTCGCGCGCGCGCTTCTTCTTTCTGTTTGTCATCTTTGATAGTAGTCTCTGTATAAGTATATGAAGTTGCAATTTGCGACGTCGACTGCGCATTTTGCAACGTCGACGTTGCATTTTGCGACGTCGAGTTTTGTTCGCTTGGAACGGGGTGTCCGAGCTCAAAGAGGTCCGTTTCCAGTTTTCGGAGGTTAACCCGATATTGAGGAATTTTGTCCCAAGGGTTATGGGGATTTGACCGCCGCAGGATCCATTCATTTTCAATGAGGAAATTAAGGTACCGACACATAGTGGCGCGGTCCACACCGATTAAGGTTTCCTCAATAAGCTCGTCGGACGCCTTATATATCCACCCAAATTGAGGGTTGGTTTTGCTCTCTTTTTCTTCTTGCAAGTAGGAGGAGTAATCCTGAACCCGACGGGACCAATACACCAGTTGATTAAGGACAATAGCGATAAGAGGATCCTTGGTGAGATCCATGAATTCTCTTCGTAAAACAACAAGTCGATTTTTTGGAGGCGAGTTAAATGAACCCTGTTCCAGGGCAGATGTTGACTGCATCATGGTGGTATCCTTTTCGTGATTGTGGGGAGTAAAATCCAGGCACACGGGTGGGATTTTACATTTATGAGGTTATTTCAATTTTGATTTCTGTCAATTTGAGGACGGGTTTTTAATTGCCCATATGGAATTTCTTCACCTCTCCCCTGCGTGGGAGAGGTCGACCCGCAGGGTCGGGTGAGGGGGAAATATGACTCTAAAGAGATTTCAAAAAACACTACGCACAAATCAAACTGACGCCGAAAGTCGTCTTTGGTATCATCTTAGAGATCGGAGGTTTTATGGTTGGAAGTTTAGGCGTCAACATATGTTGCAAAACTACATTGTTGATTTCGTTTGCCTTAAGAAAAAACTAGTGATTGAACTCGATGGAGGACAACATGCTGACCAAGAAGCCTATGATAATCAGCGGACACGTATTCTTGAAATGAATGGATTTAAAGTTATCCGTTTTTGGAATAATGATGTGCTTAGTAATATTGAGGGAGTTTTGGAGATGATTTTAAATGCCCCTCACCCGACCCTTCGGGTCGACCTCTCCCACGCAGGGGAGAGGTGAAGATTACTTCCCCTTAAACACGGGCGGGCGCTTTTCTAGAAAAGCGGCCATTCCTTCCTTTTGATCGTCGAGGGCAAAGGTCGAATAGAACAAGCGCCGCTCAAACTTCACGCCCTCAGACAAGGGCATCTCAAAGGCAGCTCCAATCGATTCTTTAATCATCATCACGATCGGTAGGGAGAATGAGGCAATCTTGTGAGCAGTCTTCAAGGCTTCCTCACGTAATTCAGCAACAGCTACCACCCGACTCACGAGCCCCGCCTGTTCTGCTTCCTCTGCATCCATCATACGACCCGTTAAACACATCTCCATGGCCTTAGACTTGCCGACAACGCGGGTTAACCGTTGGGTGCCCCCTGACCCCGGGATCGTCCCAATTGTCACCTCTGGCTGGCCAAATTTAGCCGTATCAGAGGCTATAATGAAGTCACACATCATCGCCATCTCACATCCACCTCCCAAGGCAAACCCAGAGACAGCTGCAATGATGGGCTTCCTGCAACGATCGATTCTCTCCCATTTCGAGATAAAATCTTCCATATAGGATTCCCTATAAGTCTTTGATTGCATTTCTTTAATATCAGCCCCTGCCGCAAAGGCTTTCTCAGAGCCGGTCAACACCATGCAATGAATATCAGGATCGGCCTCACAGACATCAAGAGCCGCTGTTAATTCACGAATCAACCCCTCACACAAGGCATTCAGAGCTTGTGGTCGATTGAGTGTGATCACCCCCACCTTCTGGATTTTCTCAAAAAGAATGAATTCATAGGTCATGGTTTGGATCCTCGTTTGATGTCTTCTTCGTCCTTCTGGCTTTCTTCTCTTAAGAAGGTCCACAAGTTTGTAATCCGTGTTGAATCCTTTAATTGCTTTGGGTAAACAAAGTAAAACCGAACAATAGGACTCATCGTCTCAGGTAATATTTGCACAAGTCCTTTGTACTTTTTCGCTACATATTCTGGAAGGCAAGCAATACCTGCCCCATACTCAACAGCTTTTGTAATCCCTGTTAAGTTATTGATCTCAAGGTAGGGCTCTCGCTTAATACCGGGAGGCGTTCCACACGTTAAAATCCAGTTCACATTATCAGAAGGAACCATTGCCATCTCACTATAGACAACAAGTCTGTGGTGATCCAAATCCTCAGGTGTCAAAGGAACACCGTATTTAAGAAGGTAATCCCGGCTTGAATAAATCAATAGTTTTCGGCACATCAGCTCTCTATAAATAAGGTCTTCATCCTCTGTCACAGAAGACGTTATCGAGACATCTGACTCATGAACCGTTAAGTCAATTGGGTTATCGCTTAAGAGGAGGGTGACACGAAGGTTGGGATAAAGGTCCAAAAATGTATGTAAACGAGGCGAAAGCCAGGTGGTGCCAAACCCAACCGTTGCTGCAATCTTTAAGGCGGAAGGGGAAACAGCGATGTTCTCCGTAATTTTAGCTTGAACCATGGCAAGCTCAGAGAAAACTTCACGGGCTGTTCGGAAGAGAAGCTCCCCCTGTTCTGTTAAAAGAAGACCCCGCGCATGGCGGTGAAAAAGAGGAACGCCCATGCGTTCTTCGAGGCTTCCAATTTGGCGGCTAATGGCTGATTGAGTGATGTCAAGACGCATAGCTGCGCGGGTGAAACTTCCCGAATCGGCAACATTATAAAATACCCGCAGCTTATCCCAATCCATCGTGTTTATTTAAAGTCCCTCTTCTTGCAAAAAGCTTGTTACATCCAGGGCGCCCATACATCCCATCCCTGCCGCAGTGACAGCTTGACGGTAAATCTTATCACGAACATCTCCTGCCGCAAAGACACCCTTCACATTCGTCGCGGTCGAGAGAGCAGATCCTATGATGTAGCCTTCCGCATCCAGCTCCAGCTTTCCTTTGAAAATCTCTGTATTCGGCACGTGACCGATCGCAACAAACAAACCATCTACGGGAAGCTCTTGGGTTTTCCCAGATTTCACGTCCTTTATACGAATGCCGTTCACGGTCAGAGGATCTTCCTTGCCTAAGACTTCGTCCATAACATGGTTCCAAATCACATTAACTTTCGGGTTCTTAAATAGTCGATCTTGCAGTATTTTTTCAGCTCTCAGTTGGTCTCGGCGATGGATGAGAGTGACTTTTGAGGCGTGATTCGTTAAATAAATAGCATCTTCAACGGCCGTGTTCCCTCCCCCAATAACAGCAACTTCTTTTCCACGGAAGAAGAATCCATCGCATGTGGCACATCCTGAGACCCCAAAGCCTCGGAATTTCATCTCGCTCTCGAGTCCCAACCACTTTGCCTGTGCTCCCGTACAAATGATCAGTGTTTCTGCCGTATAAATGGTCCCACTCTCCCCAATACACACAAAGGGACGCTTGGACATGTCTACATTCTTAATATGGTCTTGGATAAGGCGAGTGCCCACATGCTCCGCTTGAAGACGCATTTGCTCCATCAGCCAGGGCCCTTGGATCACGTCCGCAAAGCCGGGATAGTTTTCAACATCCGTTGTAATCATGAGCTGTCCACCCGGCTCAAGCCCAGCAACAAGAACGGGTTCAAGATTAGCCCGCGCCGCATAAATCGCGGCCGAATATCCCGCAGGACCACTGCCAATAATAAGAACTTTTGTATACACTTCTGAGACCATGGGTTTGCCTTTTCTAAGTTAAGTTAAGGTGGCTATTGTGCCAAAGTTCCGCCAGAAAGCTAGAGGGAAAATGTGGTCCTGCGCAATTTCAGGAGTCGATTCCTAAATTTGTGAAGGACTTCGTCCTTAAGAAAAGATACAATAAGCACTCATTCTTGCAATAACGATCTTTTGTTTGATTTCAACAACTTACACCATCAAGTTAATAACACCATTGAATATTTACTAAATTTTAACCATTGCATTTTTTTATAATTGTAATATAAATGAGACACATTTATTTACGGACATGCTATGCTCTCATCCTCTTCCTCAATACTGACCCTTATGGTCGAGCCAGATACTCAAGGATTGCGCCTGGATAAATTCCTGGCTTTGATGGTCCCTGAGATCTCTCGCACGCGACTCCAAGAGCTCATCGATAAAGGATATGTGCGCCTTAATGGAGAGGTGTTACAAACGGCATCTCTCAAAGTCAAAGAGGGCCAATCCATTGAAATGACCGTGCCACCTTCTGTTGAAGCAATCCCTCAACCAGAAGATATCCCCCTTGAGATCCTCTATGAAGATGAAGATATCATTGTTATCAATAAACCGGCAGGAATGGTTGTCCATCCGGCACCTGGGAATTATCAGGGTACACTTGTGAATGCGCTCCTCAACCACTGCGGTGAGAGTCTTTCAGGAATCAATGGCGTTAAACGTCCCGGCATCGTTCACAGGCTTGATAAAGAAACAAGCGGTCTACTCGTTGCGGCTAAGAATGATAAAGCTCACAAGAGCCTCTCCCATCAACTCAGCACCCGAGACATGGGACGCGTCTATCAAGCCATTGTTTGGGGTATGCTCTTCCCCCAAGAAGGGGTTATTGAGGGAGCGATAGGGCGGGATCCTCGGAACCGTAAAAGAATGGCCATTCGTGAAGGAGGCAGATTTGCTCGCACGCATTATAAGGTTCTCACCTTCTTTGGAAAAACAGCAAGCCTTGTCGAATGCCGCTTGGAGACAGGAAGAACCCATCAAATTCGCGTCCACTTAACCGCCAAGAATCATCCTTTATTGGGAGATTCTGTTTATGGCAAAACTCCAAAAGTTATACCTGAACCTCTAAAAGAATATTTGAAAGAAAACTGGACGCCCGGCAGGCAAGCCCTCCATGCTAAGGAACTCAGGTTCATCCATCCATCAAGCAAGGAAGAGTTACATTTTCAAATTGATTTACCAGAGGATATGCGAAATCTAATAAATATGCTAAACTCCCCTCAATAACAACTGAAGTGAGCATGCGTGTCGGACGATCAAAACACTAACCTCCCTGTCCTCCCCGAGGTCGCAGCCCTTCCCTCTATGGGGGATGGTCTCACACGCTATTTGGCAGAGATCAAACGATTCCCCATGTTAGAGTCAGAGGAAGAATTTATTCTCGCGAAAAGATGGCAAGAACAACAAGATCCAAAAGCAGCAGAAAAGCTTGTCGCTTCACACCTTCGTCTTGTGGCTAAAATTGCGGGTGGATATAGGGGCTACGGGTTACCTATTGTGGATCTTATCGCAGAAGGAAATGTGGGCCTCATGCAAGCCCTCCGCAAGTTTGATCCTGACAAAGGGTTTCGTTTTTCGACATATGCCATGTGGTGGATTCGGGCCAATATACAAGAATATATTCTCCATTCCTGGTCCCTTGTTAAAATTGGCACAACTGCGGCTCAAAAGAAGCTTTTCTTCAATTTAAGACGGCTTAAAAACCAGATGCAAGAATTGGATGAGCCCGTCATCTCAGCTCAAACCATCAAAGATATTGCTGGTGAACTTAAGGTTTCTGAGCAAGAAGTTATTGAAATGAGCAAACGGCTGAGCGGGCAAGATCAATCCCTCAATGTGCCCTTGAAAGAAGAAGGTCTCGATGAATGGCAGGATTGGCTTGTGGATGAAGATTCCAGCCATGAAACGCATATCATTGAACGTGATGAAAGCAAGCATAAGAATGTTCTGTTAACCACCGCCTTAAAAACATTAAATGAGCGGGAACAATTTATTATTACAGAAAGACGCCTTAAAGAGCCACCGATTACGTTGGAAGCCCTATCCGAAAAGATGGGAATCTCCCGCGAACGTGTGCGTCAAATTGAGATTCGAGCCTTTGAAAAACTGCAGAAATCTGTCAAGACGTCCGCCATTCAACTACGCATGCTTGAAGAATAAAAGCGAAGGGTAAAACCAGGGTAAACGCATCTACAGTTTAGGGAAAACCTAACGTCCCCACTGGCGTCGTCCTCGCGAACGAGGCTGTAAAGAAAATGATTACCTACTCACCTATTCTCTCCCCAGACGTGTCATCCTTGGGGAAGGAATGCTTTGTTTTCCGAAGGAAAACTCTAGCATTCCTTCGCCCGAGGATCCATGCTACCCACTAATAGATCCTCGGATCAATAAAACCTAGAGTTTTCCTTCGGAAAACAAAGGTTTTATTGTCCAAGGACACCGGTGAGTGGGTTCGTTCTATTTTCTTTACAGGCTCGTTCGCGAGGACGACGCCAGTGGGGATAGGGTTTCTTTACTATTTAGATGCGTTTACCGTGGTGTAAAACCACTCCCCTAGACATATCCTCTCTTCCAGGTTAAAAATGACTCATTCGTAATTAGACAGAAGTTCAGGAATGGCCACAACGCTTCTCATCTTGTTCATCAAAGGCACTCTCATTGGTTTTGCGATCGCAGCCCCTGTTGGGCCCATTGGTATACTCTGTATTCGACGGACTCTCTCAGGCCGGTACGCTTTAGGCCTATTTACAGGCCTTGGAGCGGGTCTTGCCGATACGTTCTATGGGGCGGTTGCGGGATTTGGACTGGCCAGTATTTCTGATTTTATTCATCATTATGACTTTTATATACGCTTATTTGGTGGATTTCTTATCGCGTGGATTGGTGTCTCAATATTTAGATCCCATCCTCGAGAGTTGAGCCAAGACTCGTCAAGTGAAGGGTCACTCATTCAAGCCTTTACCTCTGCCTTTTTTCTGACTCTTTCGAACCCAATCACCCTTCTCGCTTTTGCAGCGGCCTTTGCAGCTATGGGCATAAAACCTGTTCATGACTCTCTATCTCAAGCGTCTATTCTTGTCGCAGGTGTTTTCGTTGGAGCAACCACATGGTGGATCTCTCTCAGTACCGCTGTGCACCTCATGCACCACAAACTTTCTGAGACTCAGTTGCTTTGGATCAATCGTTCTTCAGGAATAATGTTATTTGGATTTTCAATTTATATATTGTTAAGCCTACTTTAAGTCGAAACTGGGTTGCCAATCCTATCATTTCTGGGTATTCATGTCTCATTAATCAGTTCACATAGAGGATGACACTTGTCAAAATTGATTTCTCAAGATGAGGCTCTAAAAGCTTATCACGATATGCTCCTCATTCGCCGCTTTGAAGAGCGAGCCGCCCAGTTGTACGGTATGGGCCTCATTGCAGGTTTCTGCCATCTCTACATTGGTCAAGAAGCCGTTGTTGTCGGCATTCAATCCATTCTTCAACCTCAAGATACCATCATTACGGCGTACCGCGACCATGGACATATGCTCGCAGCGGGTATGGACCCGAAGGGTGTTATGGCAGAGCTTACAGGACGTAGCGGTGGTTACTCTAAGGGCAAGGGTGGATCCATGCATATGTTCAGCCGAGAAAAGAACTTCTTTGGCGGGCACGGTATTGTGGGGGCTCAAGTTCCTATTGGAACAGGCCTTGCTTTTGCCCATAAATACAAAGCGGACAAAGGTGTATCGATCACATCTATGGGTGATGGAGCGGCCAACCAAGGACAGGTCTATGAGTCCTATAACATGGCCTCCCTTTGGAAGTTACCTGTCGTCTTTATCGTTGAAAACAATCACTACGGCATGGGAACCTCTCAGGAACGCTCCTCTGCTGGGCCAAATTATTATGGTCGTGGACAGGGCTGGAACATCCCTGGAGAGAAAGTTGATGGCATGGTGTACACCGCTGTCAAAGAAGCCGCAGCACGCGCTGTTGACCATGCACGGGCCGGCAAAGGGCCTTATATACTCGAGATGGACACCTACCGTTACCGCGGTCACTCCATGTCAGACCCTGCTAAATACAGATCAAAGGAAGAAGTTGAAACCGTCAAAGTCGACCGGGATCCTATTGATCATTTCAGAATTTATATGACAAAAACCCTTAAGATCTCTGAAGATAAAATCAAGAAGATCGAGGATGATATCAAAGTTGTCGTCCTGGAAGCCGTTGAGTTTTCAAAGACGTCTCCTGAACCCGATCCTTCCGAGCTTTATACAGATATCCTGAATGAAGGGAATGCAGTTACATGACAGTTGAAAAAACAGCCCTGCCTAATCCAGGCCTCACATCAATGACCGTAAGAGAAGCCCTGAGGGACGGTATGGCCGAAGAAATGCGGCGCGACTCTACCGTCTTTTTAATGGGGGAAGAGGTCGCTGAGTACAATGGAGCCTACAAAGTCAGCCAAGGTCTTTTAGATGAGTTTGGCTCAAAGCGGATTGTGGACACCCCTATTACAGAACACGGCTTTGCAGGACTTGGTGTCGGAGCTGCGTTTGGGGGCTTACGTCCCATCGTGGAGTTCATGACCTTTAACTTTTCCATGCAGGCTATTGACCAGATCATCAACTCTGCCGCTAAAACACTCTATATGTCAGGCGGACAAATGGGATGTCCCATTGTCTTCCGTGGGCCGAATGGCGCAGCGTCGCGCGTTGGCGCTCAACATTCCCACTGTTATGCCAGCTGGTACGCCCATTGCCCTGGCCTCAAGGTTGTGAGCCCTTATAGTGCTGGAGATGCGAAAGCCCTTCTTAAGGCCGCTATTCGTGATCCAAATCCTGTCATCTTCTTAGAAAATGAACTTCTCTATGGACATACATTCGATGATGTTTCGCAAGATCCAGATTACGTCCTGCCGATTGGGCAAGCCCTGATCCGCCGTCCGGGTAAGGATGTGACCATCACGGCCTTCTCAATCATGGTTGGAAAAGCACTCGAAGCCGCTGAAGCCCTTGCTGAACTTGGCATTGACGCAGAGGTCATCGATTTGAGATCCATCAGACCGCTTGATACAGAGACCATTGTCCGCTCGGTCATGAAAACCAACCGCCTCGTCTCCGTTGAGGAAAGCTGGCCCTTTGCGGGGATCGGCTCTGAAATCGCTGCCCTCATGATGGAACACGCCTTTGATTACCTTGACGCCCCTGTCTTCCGTGTGACGGGCGCTGATGTTCCCATGCCTTATGCCGCGAATTTAGAGCACTTGGCACTTCCTCAAGTTGCCGATATTATCGAAGCAGCTAAAGCTGTTTGTTATAAATCATAAGAAAAGGATTCAGGGATGCCTATCGAAATCTTAATGCCAGCTCTCTCACCCACCATGACGGAAGGAAACCTCGTTAAGTGGTTGAAAAAAGAGGGAGACTCCGTCAAAGCCGGTGACGTAATGGCTGAGATTGAAACGGACAAAGCCACCATGGAAGTTGAAGCTGTTGACGAAGGCACGATCGGCAAGATCCTCATCCCAGAAGGAACGGAAGGCGTTAAGGTTAATGAGCCAATTGCGATTCTTCTTGAAGAAGGTGAAAAGGCTTCTGATATTAAAGCCGTTAAGAAAACGGAGACAGCGCCAGCACCTGCGCTTGAGAAAAAGCCTGATCTTAAAGTGATCCCCCAAGCCGTTACTTCCGGGGATCGGGTTTTTGCAACCCCCCTCGCCCGCCGGATTGCTGAGGAGTCTCAACTTAACCTAGGATCCATTTCTGGCTCAGGTCCTCGTGGACGTATCATTCGGGACGATGTTGAACAAGCCCTTGCCCATGGAAGTGCTGCCCCTGGGTTAAGGACCGCTGCCCCAGCTCTCCTCACCGGATATGAGCCTGAATATGAAGTCACAAACCCATCCAACATGCGGAAAGTGATTGCACGGCGCCTTCAAGAAGCCAAACAAACGATCCCTCATTTTTACCTTACTGTTGATTGTGAAATCGATGCGCTGTTGAAAGCACGCAAACAAATCAATACAGCCGCAAATGGCGCCTATAAGCTTTCGGTCAATGACTTCGTGATCAAGGCCTGCGCCTTGGCGTTGAAGCACGTGCCTGATGCGAATTCCTCATGGATTAATGACCAAGTCTATCACTACAAAACAGCCGACATTTCTGTCGCCGTCGCTACGGATGGCGGCCTGATCACGCCTGTTATCCGTCAAGCCGAAACCAAAGGGCTTGTAGAAATATCCAATGAAATGAAGGACTTAGCAACAAAGGCCCGTGAAGGCAAGCTAAAGCCTCAGGAATTCCAAGGTGGCACCTTTAGTCTTTCCAACATGGGAATGTACGGCGTTAAGGAATTCTCAGCCATCATCAACCCCCCTCAAGCCTGCATCCTTGCCGTCGGCGCAGGAGAAGAACGGCCTATTGTGAAGAACGGACTTCTTACAGCCGCAACGATCATGAGCTGCACATTATCCGTAGATCACCGCGTCGTCGACGGAGCCCTCGGTGCAGTCTATCTCAAGGAATTCAAGTCGCTGATCGAAAACCCCGTCATGATGATTTTGTGAGGCACCATCACCTCTCCCCTTCGTGGGAGAGGTCGACGCGAAGCGGCGGGTGAGGGGGTGGTCAACACAAGTACAGACCGACATTATTGATTAAGATTATCTATATCCACTAATGAACAGAGAGTTTTACTGAAATTACGGCCCCCTCACCCGCTCTTCGAGCGACCTCTCCCACAAGGGGCGAGGTGAAGTCTTACTTAATCTTCGTTTCTTTAAACTCAACGTGCTTACGAACCTTGGGATCGTACTTACGCATGACGAGCTTTTCTGTGAGCTGGCGGGGGTTCTTCTTCTTTACATAGAAAAAGCCTGTTCCAGCTGTGCTTTCCATCTTAATTGAAATCGTGTTTTGCTTAGCCATTTTATCTAATCCATCTTTGAAACTGTCGGCAGAATACTGTTTTCAGAGCTGATGTCAAGCCTTAGTTGGCTAAGACCCGGGGTCACCTCATGAAAATCGTATATTCTTTCTTAAGGACGAAGTCCTTCACCTCTCCCCTGCGTGGGAGAGGTCGACGCGCAG
Source organism: Alphaproteobacteria bacterium (assembly GCA_013287665.1). Taxonomy (GTDB): domain Bacteria; phylum Pseudomonadota; class Alphaproteobacteria; order UBA9655; family UBA9655; genus UBA9655. Next base: position 65,460 of record JABDDK010000001.1, on the reverse strand, counting down.
CGGCGGGTGAGGGGGATATATGACTTTAAAGAAATGTCAAAGAACACTGCATACGGCCTCCCCTCACCCGCCCTAAAGGGCGACCTCTCCCACAAGGGGAGAGGTGAAGGCACCTCACAAATTTTCATGAGGTGGCCCTGGGCTAAGACCCGCATGCCGGTAATAATTCAATACGGTCCAGTACACCGCGAATCTTCAATCCACCGTAATCAATTGTATATTGTTTGATGATACCACTCGGCAACAATTCTTGGATTGTTATATAATCCGGCTCATAATCGGTCTTATCAATCCCGTAAACGGCAAACCTAACGGGCCAAAAGGGTTGGTTTGCAAATTGATGGGTTGCTGCATTGTTGGGGTTATCTTCGACAGACTTTTTCGTTCCGATAAACGTATTAATTTCAGAAGCCCCTTCCGTTGAGCTTCCATCAAAGACAGTCCCTGGGAACATCTGTGTTCCATTCTGTGCCGCCTCTAGATAGGCCGTCATATGCTGAATGGGGAAAAGGGTCCCTTCAGGAAGCCGCAGCTTCTTGTTCTCCGGTTTTTGATAGTGCACTTCAATGTGCGCGCCATTTTTTGTGGCTGAACCATGAATATCTTCGACCAGTTCATTATTCGTTTTACGAAACGTATTAAACTTAAAACGGGTCCCTTCTGTATTTTCGAAGGTTACATACCCCCATCTGACATGCTCAACAGCATTTTCTTCATCGTTGTGATACCGCCATATTTCGGAAAGTTGCTGAACGGTCCATCCCCCGCAAACCTTGTCAAACTCGATCATCATCGTCCCTCTTACATCAGTCACATCACTCCTTGGGTCTGGACGACCCGCTAATGAAACAGTGTAATAGGCTCGATGAGGTTGCAGCTCAACAGGCGCAGCACCCAGACACGATGGCATAAATAACCCAACAAAAACAAACAAATATGCCGCAATCCGCACCATATCCTCCATATAGCATCCCTTGGAATGCTTTGCTTTACAAAGGGGAACAGTAGCATTCCTTGAATCAAGTATCCACTAGAAATGTTAAAAGGCCCATTGACAGAGTGCCTTCGGAACCTCTTAATATGGGGAAAAATATATGAATGGATAGAAGAATGACGATAAAAATTGCATTTCAAAAACCAGCCTCTCAACAAACCCTTTGCTTAGGCGTAGGCGAAGGGCCAGATCTCCCCGCTCCAACAAAAGATTGGGATAAAAAACTCAAGGGTTTCATAAGTCAATCCATCAAAAATTCTAAGTTTAAAGGAAAAGACGGTCAGATTTTGAACTTGTTTACACCTGAGGGTTCACAAATCATCCTTATTGGTCTTGGAAAAGGAAAGGATCATAGTGAGTTTTATTGGCAAAAAATTGGCAGTACGACTTTAAGCGCTCTCGGCACAGCGCCTTCCGGTGAGGGAGCTGTTGAGATCCACAGTATTAAAGGGTCAAAGGACACAGACATTGCTGTCAATATTGCATTAGGCGCTTTATTAAAGTCTTGGAAATTTGAAAAGTACTTTACAACAAAAAAACCAGAAGAACTCTTTTCAGTCAAGAAGTTGACTGTTCTTACGCCAACTCCAACGGATGCTGAAAAGGCGTTTAAGCCTTTGTCCACAACTGCCGAATGTGTGTTCCTGACAAAAACCGTCTCCACTGAACCTTCCAATGTTATGACGCCTGATGCTCTAGCAAAAGTGGCTGAAACGCTTGAGAAAGACGGCGTCAAAGTTGAAGTCTATAACGAAAAAGAACTCAAAAAAATGGGGATGAATGCCCTAGTCGGTGTGGCGCAAGGAAGCGACAAAGGCGCAAGAGTTGTTATCTTAAAGTGGAACGGGGGACCTAAAACCGAAGCCCCTCTTGCCTTTATAGGTAAAGGTGTAACCTTTGACTCAGGCGGAATCTCAATTAAACCGGCCACCAATATGGAAGATATGAAATTTGATATGTCCGGCGCTGCGACCGTTATTGGGGTCATGAAATCACTCGCGATGCGCAAGGCAAAGGTCAATGTTGTGGGCGTTGCTGGGATTGTTGAAAATATGCCCTCAGGCACGGCACAACGCCCAGGGGACGTGGTTAAATCCTTGTCCGGCCAAACCATCGAGGTTATTAATACTGACGCTGAGGGCCGCCTCGTGCTTGCGGACGTCCTTTGGTATACACAACAGCGGTTCAAACCAAAGTTAATGGTGGATCTTGCAACCCTTACGGGTGCTATTGCGATTTGCTTGGGTGCAACACGTGCAGGCCTCTTTACCAATGATGATAGCTTAGCGAAGAAACTCAGCGATGCAGGCGATAAGGTCGGAGAGCTTTTATGGCGTCTTCCGATCGATGACGACTATGACAAGGACATCAATAGCGAAGTCGCAGATGTTAAAAACGTCGGCAGCGCTCGAGGTGGGGGAAGCATAACCGCAGCGAAGTTCTTACAGCGCTTTACCAACAAATTGCCGTGGGCACATCTTGATATTGCCGGCACTGCAAACACAAAGAAGGACCTTCCCTTATCAACAATTGGGTCGACAGCCTTTGGCGTACGTTTGTTAGATCGTTTTGTTAAAGACAATTATGAGTGAGATCGGGTTTTATCATCTCACGACGTCACCTTTAGAACGGGCTCTTCCAAAGCTGCTTGAGAAAATCCTTGAGGCTAATAAACGAGCCGTTCTTATGTGCGGAAGCGAAGAGCGCCTGGATTTCCTTAACTCTACTCTTTGGACTTTGGGAAAGCTGAGCTTTATCCCACACGGATGCGCTAAGGAAGGATTTCCGGAAGACCAACCCATTTGGTTGACGTTGAAGGATGAAAATCCCAATGGGTCTGAGTTCCTTGTTTTAACGGATGGCGTCGAATCCCCAAGCCTTGCAACCTACGCAAGATGCCTTGATCTCTTTGATGGGAATGACGAAGAGGCCCTCCAAAACGCCCGCGAACGCTGGAAACAATACAAAGACGCCGGACACACGGTAACCTATTGGAAACAAACAGAAAAAGGCTCCTGGGAGAAGCAGTAGTCAGTGATGTGGCAAGGGTCTCAATGTGTGGTTTCTTCACCTCTCCCCTTGTGGGAGAGGTCGCCCTTTAGGGCGGGTGAGGGGGCGCCAATGTATATTCCGAAACGACTTATAGAGAGTATAAATCCCCCTCACCCGCCGCTGCGCGTCGACCTCTCCCACGTAGGAGAGAGGTGAAGACGCGCCTATATCCCTTTCTCTATATACCTATTCACCCTCTCCACTATCTCCTCTGGAGGGGTATTATGATTAAAGTGGGCGCGGTAGATGCCGTCCTTATCCATCAAGTAGATCAGCGAAGAATGATCCATCAGGTAATCTGGATCCGTTGAAGTGCGTGCAGCATGTACCTTATAAGCCGCTTTTATGTCATTCACTTGGTCCCTTGTACCCGTTAACATAATAAAATCTTTATGAAAATTCTGTGCGTAACTTCCTAAGTTTGCTGGTGAGTCTCGCTCTGGATCTAGGGTTATAAAGATCGGCTGAATGACATTCCCTCCTCCCAAAACCTCAATGGCCTTCGTCATATTGGATAGGGCTGTGGGACAAATGTCAGGACAATAGGCATACCCAAAATAAACAAGCATCGGCTTGCCTTTAAAATCAGTATTTTTCCAGACTTTCCCCGTTGTATCAACAAGTTGGAATGATCCACCAATAGAGGGCAATCCATCCTGAGCACTCGGAATATCTTTAGCTACGGCAACCGTATCATGAGATTTTTTTGTTTGGACAATTCCTAAAATAGCAAATAACGCAATCGCAACAGTGATGGCCCCTAACGTCCATATATTGCGCATTCTTCGTCTCATAATTCCTCCCTTATTTTAATTTCTCCTTCAGCAACTTATTCACGAGATCAGGATTTGCCTTGCCAGCCATTTCTTTCATTACCTGTCCCACAAAGAAGCCGAAGAGTTTATCCTTCCCACTTTGATATTCGACAACCTTATCAGAATGCGCCGCGAGGATTTTGTCAATAACCACTAAAATGGGGCCATCATCTGAGACCTGTTTTAATCCATGTTCCTCAATCAAACTCGAGGCATCCTTGCCCGTCTCCCACATCAACGAGAACACTTCCTTTGCGATCTTTCCAGAAATGACACCGTCTTGAATCTGGTTGACAAGCCCTGCAAGGTGGGTCGCAGAAACCGGACTTTCACTCAAGGTCTTATCTTCGCGGTTTAAAGCTCCAAATACTTCCCCAATGAGCCAGTTTGCTAACAATTTCGCAGACTTTGTATTTGAGGGTTTTAGTGATTTAAGAGCCTCCTCAAAATAGGCCGCTGTTTCTGTTTCTCTCACCAATACGGAGGCGTCATAGGCCGTAAGTTCATAGTCTTTCATGAGTCGCGCCTTCTTGGCGTCAGGCAATTCAGGCATCGATTTGCGAATGGCCTCAACCCAAGCCTTATCGATCACAAGAGGCGGTAGATCGGGATCCGGGAAGTACCGGTAATCATGGGCGTGTTCTTTACTTCTCATGGGGCGCGTTGTTCCGCGCGCTGCATCAAAAAGCCGCGTTTCTTGTTGAACTTCGCCGCCCTCTTCCAAGATCGAGATTTGGCGATCAGCTTCATAATGAATCGCTTGAGCCAAGAATTTAATCGAGTTCACATTCTTTATTTCCGCCCGTGTTCCAAAAGGCGCTCCCGCTTTTCGCACAGAAACGTTGACGTCTACACGCATGCTTCCCTGATCCATATTGCCGTCACAGGTCTCAAGGCAGCGCACGATTGAGCGAAGTTTATGGACGTAGGCTGAGGCCTCTTCCGCACTGCGAATATCAGGCTCAGACACAATTTCCATGAGTGCCACACCTGAGCGATTGAGATCGATATAGGATTTCTGCGGATGTTGATCATGGATACTTTTTCCAGCATCTTGCTCAAGGTGGAGACGGGTTATTCCAATACGCCGCACGGAGCCATCCTCAAGCTCAACATCCAAATGTCCTTGTCCGACAATGGGTTGCAAGTACTGAGAGATCTGATACCCTTGCGGCAAGTCAGCATAGAAGTAATTCTTTCGATCAAATACTGAATGTAAATTTATTTCAGCATTAATTCCGAGCCCTGTTTTAATGGCTTGTTCAATACAAACCTCATTAATAACGGGAAGCATCCCCGGCATGGCTGCATCAACCAACGAAACTTGCGTATTCGGCTCAGCCCCAAATTCCGTCGCAGCCCCTGAAAAAAGCTTTGAGTTCGAGATGATCTGGGCATGAACCTCAAGACCAATCACGAGTTCCCAAGGGCCTGAAGCGCCTTCATATATATATCGATTATCCATGACGATCTTACCTCTCTAGAAAGGATTTAAAAGCGGCAGCATCTTCAATAACTTTTCCGACACGGAAAAGAACACTTTCATCGAAGGCTGGGCCTAACAATTGAAGTCCGAGGGGAAGTCCTTCGGAGGACAATCCTGCCGGTACGGAAAGTCCGGGAAGACCCGCAAGGTTTGCCGATACGGTCAAAACGTCGTTCAGATACATGACGACAGGATCTGTTGGCTTTTCATCCAGTGCAAAGGCTGCTGACGGCGTTGTGGGGGTTAAGATCACATCCACTTTCTCGAATGCTTTTTGAAAGTCCTGAGTAATCAACGTCCGTACCCGTTGAGCCTTGAGATAATACGCATCATAATAGCCTGCTGATAGAACATACGTTCCAATGAGGATACGGCGCTGGACTTCATCACCAAATCCGTCACTCCGTGTGTTCTCATACAGCTCATCGAGAGTCCCACCAGGAACGCGGAGCCCATACCGCACCCCATCATATCGAGCCAAGTTCGAGGACGCCTCAGCAGGGGCTAAAACATAATAAACCGGCAAGCTATACTTTGTATGAGGGAGACTGATGTCAATAATCTCAGCCCCAGCTTCCTGAAGCCACTTGGCCCCCTTCTCCCATAGTTTTACAATGTCATCAGGCATCCCCGGAAGGCGATATTCCTTTGGAATTCCAACCCGAAGGCCCTTAACGCCTTGTGTTAAGGCCTTTTCAAAATCAGGAACCTCGCGTGGCGCAGAGGTCGAATCTTTCGGATCATGCCCTGCCATGACTTTGAGCAATAACGCTGCATCCCTGACGTCTCGTGTCATTGGGCCCGCTTGATCCAGGGAGGACGCGAAGGCCACAATTCCCCACCGCGAACATCGCCCATAGGTAGGCTTAATCCCGACAATTCCGCTGAATGCTGCGGGCTGACGAATGGATCCACCCGTATCTGTTCCCGTCGCCGCAATCGCAAGGCCGGCTGCCACCGCTGCTGCTGATCCTCCTGAAGAGCCACCGGGAGTTAAATCTTTCCCATCAGCACGTTTCCAAGGATTGATCACATTACCATAGTAGCTCGTGATATTTGCAGACCCCATGGCAAACTCATCTAAGTTTGTTTTGCCTAATGAAACAGCACCCGCGGTCTTAAGATTGTGGCTCACAGTGGATTCATACGTCGGTGTAAACCCTTTAAGAATATGAGAGCCCGCCGTGGTCTGCGTCCCCGCGCTACAGAAGAGATCTTTGATGGCTATAGGAAGCCCCTCTAATGCTCCTCCCGACCCTTGGGCGAGCTTCTTATCGCTTTCTTCGGCCCTTGTGAGTGCCAATTCAGGTGTCTCTAAAATATAGGCATTGAGATGTCGATGCTCTGCCATCGCATCAAGATAGGCTTGAGTCAACTCCACCGAAGAAAAGGATTTTTTCGCAAGGCCCTCTTTTGCATCAGCGAGAGTCAGGCGAATTAAGTCGTTTTTTAAAACAGGTTTAGGGGCAAGGGTTGTCATGATTTATTCCACTACTTTAGGGACAACGAACATATTACAGGCAACTTCCGGAGCATTGGCAAGCACTTGTTCGACAATGTCCCCATCATTCACTACATCTTTCCGAAAAGGCATAGCGGGTGTATTGACGCCAGCCATAGGTGTGACATCTTTCGTCTCAACCTCATTCAATTGATCAATGAACGTTAAGATATGATTCAGGTCTTGCTGCATAGGCCCCATACGCTCATCGCTCAGTTTAAGGCGGGCCAGCGTTGCAATCCGTTTGACGGTTTCTTTATCTAATGACATATTCTTCTCCGATATAAGTTATATCTAGTCTTAATGGGTTTTGTCCATTGAGTTAAGGGGAAAAATGATGATCATCTCAAATCCTGTTATTTTATGGGCCCTTGTGGGGGGAGTTTCGGGCCTCACTCAAGGCATTGCAGGAACAGGGGGTGGCGCTATTGCGATCCCCCTTTTGATGATTTTAGGAGGGTATGGAATTAAAGATGCCTCTGGCTATGGGCTTTTAGCATTGACGGTGAGCGCCGCAATCTCCTGGTTGATTCAACGAAAAAATACCTTGTATCCTCTTACAGGTGTTCTCATTCTCTTTGCGGGAGCTGTAGCCTTTATTTCTGCCCCATTAAAAGTCATGTCCCCACCCTGGGTAATTATAGCCTTTTTGAATATTACCTTCATCTTTAGTCTTTATAGTCTCTGGGTTTTACGTAAACCTGATGATCCAGGGGAAGAGCGTCCCATGTCCTACCGTCTTAAAACAGCCTCCATTGGAGGAATGATAACTGGCTTTCTGAGCACAATGACAGGCCTTGGCGGCGGCGTTGTTATCATCCCGTGGCTCACAGGCATTACTCGTTTACGGTTCGAACAAGCCATGGCGTGCAGTCTGCTGACGATCGCTGTATCAGCCCCCTTTTCTGCTTGGAGGCAAGATCGTTTTGACCTTACTCTCCAAGAATGGATTGGCCTCGTTTTTGGGGTTCTCATCATGGCTTTTTTGACTCAGAAAGCCACCTCAAACGTTCCGCGTCCCAAAATGCTCCTCATTCGAAAGCTAACATTGACAGGTGTCATCCTTATTTCCATGGCGAGAACTCTATTTGAGGCATTGTATTAGATGCGCGAGATAACCCCACAAGACTTAAAGTCTCACCTCAATGACTACATTTTGGTGGATGTGCGTGAACCCCATGAATTTACAGGTCCCCTTGGATATATTGAAGGAGCGCTCTTGCTCCCTTTAGGAGAAAACTTGTTAACCTATCTTGACTCCGCTGATCCCAGCAAGAACTATGTTTTCATTTGTGCTGCCGGATATCGATCAGGTCTTGCGTGCGAGTTAGCGGCGACTTATGGCATTAACAACGTGTATAATCTCAAGGGTGGCATGGTTGAGTGGGGGCAGCACTGATCAAATTTGGATAATGGCCATTGATCAAATTTGGATAATGGCACATAACCCTATGATTTTATTTGTTTTTTATCCCCATCAAGAAAGATTTATATAACTTCGGGTGATCTCTAAGGATCTAATAAAGGAAACCAAATAAATAGAGAGGCAGCGTATTGTGGCTTGAATGTAAAATTCCGTCCTTCACGAGGTATGCATTTGGTGTGCCTTTGAGCTGATGACGGGTCTTACTTTTTCCACCGATTTCGAAAATATGTTTTTGAACAGAATAATCACCAATGGTACTATAGAACACTGATAAATTTGCATTAATAGTGGATTGCAGGAAAAACAGCTCACGAACTGTTCCAACGTCCAGGCTTTCCCCTAAATAACTATTGAGGGCTGTAAGCAGTGTCGTATTATCAATAAATACTTTTGTGGGTTGACGTAGTAATTTATTGCCGCCTTCTTCGACAGTGATCTCTCGAATCAGCATAATTTCAGTCAGTATTTCTAAATAGAAATGAGCGGTTTTGTTGTCGATCTGGAGATTTTTGGCAAGATTATTGACGGAAAATTCTCCAGGGGGAATGGTTGCAAGAAAATTTAAGATGCGCTTGAAATACATCAAGTTCTGGGTTTTTAATTGATAAAAATTGGCGATGTCTTGATAAATAGCCTTGTCAATTGTTTGATGAATTCTCTCATAGAATCCTTGAGTATCTTCCTGATAGTAAGGATAATAGCCGTGGGAAAGATACTCTTGAAAGTGACCGAGGAGCATCGGAAGCTTAGAGAGCGTATGCGTAACGTCCTCTGAATGATTCATTAAATCGTCAAAGGGAATCACTGGTTGCGCAAGATCTTGGTAAAAATTTAAGTACTCACGAAAGGAAAGCCCATAAAGAGTATGTAATTTTGCACGACGCGATAAGTCGTAACTCCCTTTCACGAGATCAATGCTAGAACTCCCTGAAAAAACAACATTAATTTTGGGGAATGAATCATAAATATTTTTTAATTCTTGATCCCAATTCTGATAGCGGTGGATTTCATCGATAAAGAAATAATCAATGTTTTCATAGCGATAAAGATCGGCAACGAATTCAAAAAGCGGACTTTCTTGAAAATAAATATTATCGGCTGACGCATAGAAAGCTTTTCTGCCTTGGGGTAGCTTTTGTTTAATGAGCTGCAGCATCAAGGTCGTTTTCCCAACACCCCGTGCTCCCACGATACCTGTGAGTCGGTTATTCAAGTCTATTTGATCGAAGAGATAACGGTGTTTATCAACAACAACCGCATCAAGCAAACCCTGATAAATTTCTCGTAAATAGTCGATTTTCAAGACTACACTCCATAATTTTATGTTATTATCCGGAGTGTACTCCAAACGATGCAAAATGTAAAGCCAGCTGACGCACCCCACCTCTCCCCTTGTGGGAGAGGTGATGCTGACCAACTTCCCATTTGACGAAATGAAGCACCCGTGGCACAAATAGAACCCTAATCAACTAGATAGTATTGCCATGACCCGAGATTATCGCCCGACTATATTTTTGCCCGTCACCTCATTCCCCATGAAGGGTGAGCTCCCTCAGAAGGAGCCTGAGCTCCTTGAGCGTTGGGAGGAAATGGGTCTCTATTCATTGATGCAGAAGAAAGCAGAAGGCTGTGAGCCTTTTATCCTTCATGATGGCCCTCCCTTTGCGAATGGACATCTTCATATCGGTCATGCCTTGAACAAAATCCTTAAAGATGTCGTCCTCAAAACCCAGTATAAGCTAGGGAAAGCAACACCTTACGTGCCTGGATGGGATTGCCATGGTCTCCCCATTGAGGCCAAGATTGAAGACCAGTACCGGGAAAAGGGCATCAAAAAAGACGATGTCCCACGCGCTCAATTTATTGAGGAGTGCCGCTCCTTTGCTGAAAGATGGATTAATATACAACGAACCGAGTTCAAACGCCTCGGTGTCACGGCGGATTGGGCGAATCCCTATACAACCATGGCGCCTGAAGCTGAAGCTGAAATCGTGCGTCTCATGGGCCAATTCCTTATGAATGGGAGTTTGTACCGAGGCGTAAAGCCCGTCATGTGGTCCGTTGTTGAAAAGACAGCTCTTGCTGAAATGGAAATTGAGTACATGGACCATGAGTCTCTCTCCATTTATGTCAGGTTCCCGATCGTGCGCACCCTTGTGCCAGAACTTAAAGGAGCCAGCGCTGTCATTTGGACAACAACGCCGTGGACCCTTCCCGGTAACCGCGCTGTCGCTTATGGAGCGGATCTCGACTATATAGCCCTTCGGGTGGATACTGTTGCTGAAGGATCAATCGCTCGGCCGCAAGAAGTCATCTTGATTGCCGCAGATCTTAAAGAAGCTGTTGAAGCGGCAACAGGCATTACCTCAAGTACGATTATGGGCAAGTTCAAGGGTTCTGATCTACAAGATACGCACGCAAACCATCCCCTCCATGGGCAGGGGTATGACTTTGATGTCCCCCTCCTCCCGGGTGAGCACGTGACATTAGAAGCTGGAACAGGCCTTGTCCACACTGCACCAGGCCATGGTGTGGAAGACTTTGCCGTCGGTAAAGCGTTCAACCTTGAGGTTCCAGAGACGGTTGCGGAAGATGGCGTTTTTTACGATAAAGTTCCTCTCTTTGCGGGAAAGCATGTGTACAAGGTCGGCCCAGAAGTTGTTGAAAAGCTTGAAGAAATGGGGAACCTGTTGAAGCAAGGCAAGCTCGTCCACAGCTATCCTCATTCTTGGAGATCGAAAAAACCTTTGATCTATCGCACGACTCCCCAATGGTTTATTAGCCTGGAGAAGAAGGGCTTACGTCAAAAAGCCTTAGATGCGATTGAGACTGTCCAATGGATCCCAGAGACAGGAAAAAAGCGCATCCTCGCCATGATTGAAAACCGCCCTGATTGGTGTGTGTCCCGTCAGCGGTCTTGGGGCGTTCCCCTCACCCTCTTTGTGCATAAGGAATCGGGTGAAGTGTTGCGGGATCACGAGGTCGTGGAACGAATCGTCAGGGCCGTCAAGCAAGAAGGCTCAGGGATCTGGTATACAGCCGACCCTCAACGTTTCCTCGGCCCAAAATATAAAGAAAAGGATTATGAGCAAGTCCAGGACACGATTGATGTTTGGTTTGATTCTGCTTCAAGTCAAAGCTATGTTTTGCGTCACAGGGAAGGGCTTCGCTGGCCTGCCGATTTATACCTTGAAGGATCAGACCAACATCGCGGCTGGTTCCAATCTTCGCTCCTCGTCGCATCGGGAACAGTGAATGGCGCCCCGTATAAACAGGTCATGACTCACGGCTTTATCGTTGGTGAAGACGGAAAGAAGATGTCTAAATCTGCAGGTGACGCCGTCTCTCCTCAAACCATCACAAGCACCATTGGTGCTGATGTCCTGCGTCTCTGGGTTGTGGGCAGTGACTATTACGAGGACCTTCGCGTCGGCCCCGAAATCCTGAAGCGCCACCAAGACATTTACAGACGGTACCGGAATACCTTTCGCTATCTTCTGGGAGCGCTGGTTGGTTTCACGGACGAAGAAAAATTGCCATACGATCAAATGCCAGAACTCGAGCGCTGGGTCCTGCACCGCCTTTATGAGCTTGACCTTAAGGTTCGTGAAGCAACAAAGTCATATGCTTTCCAAGCTCTCTATACAGAAATCCATACGTTTTGTGCGGTGGATCTCTCAGCCCTCTATTTTGATACCCGTAAGGATGCACTTTATTGTGATGACCCCCTTGACCCTAAGCGGCGCGCGGCCCGGACAGTTATGGACATCGCTTTTGAGTGTCTCACGAAATGGCTAGCCCCTGTGCTTTGTTTTACAGCTGAAGAAGCCTGGCTTGCACGCTTTCCTGATACAAAAGGAAGTGTCCATCTTGAGACTTTCCCTGCCCTTCCGTTCGCATGGAACTCACCAAAGCTAGCTGAAAAGTTTGCGGGACTGAGGGATATCCGGAAAGTCATGACGGGAGCCCTTGAAGTCGCTCGCGCGTCAAAACTGATTGGATCGAGCTTGCAAGCAACTGTGAAACTCTTCCTGAACCCAAAGCACAGACCATTTATTGAAGGCATTGATTTGGCCGAACTTTCAATTACCTCTGGTGTTCAAGTTACAGAGGGCAATTCTAAAGATGCCTTTACCCTTGATGACGTTGAAGGGGTTTCCGTTATTGTTGAAGTCGCCACCGGCGAAAAGTGTGCGCGGTGCTGGAAAGTTTTGCCTGAGGTCGGATCGGTGAAGGATCACTCTGATTTATGTCAGCGGTGTGCCGATGTTGTTGAGAAGTTTGACGCATGAAACAAGAGAAATCGACATGGCACCTCACCTCTCCCCTGCGTGGGAGAGGTCGACGCGAAGCGGCGGGTGAGGGGGATAGATGACTTTAATGAAATTTCAAATGACAGTGTGTGCGGCTCACCCCTCACCCGCTCTTCGAGCGACCTCTCCCACAGGGGGAGAGGTGATGGTGACCTTGCCATGAAACGTCTCTCGATTGCCTTCTTAATCGCCCTTCTCGTCATTGGTCTTGATCAAGCCAGTAAGGCGTGGATTCTGTATGATCTCATGAATCCGCCCACAAATCTTGAGGTATTCCCCTTTCTAGACATTGTTCTGACGTGGAATACGGGTGTTGGTTTTGGACTTTTGAAAGCCGGTACATTTTGGGGAAAGATGGGACTTGTTGCCATGGCCCTTATCATTTCAACAGCTCTTGGTGTGTGGCTGGTAAGGTCCACGGACAAGTTACTCCTCATCAGCCTCAGCATGATCATTGGCGGCGCCATTGGAAACATCATAGATCGCCTTCGTTTTGGCGCAGTGGTTGATTTTATTTACGTTCATGTTTACATATGGGGCTATCATTTTCCAGCGTTCAACGTGGCCGATAGTGCTGTTACGGTTGGAGTGTGTCTTTTACTACTAGAAAATTTTGTGAGGAAAAAAAGTGAATCAAAGATATAAATACATCATCGGTAGTTTTTTAACATGCAGCGTATTGTTGCAAGGTTGTAATTCAGTAAAGAAAACCCTTGGGATTGATCGGGATGCTCCGGATGAGTTTTCTGTGTCTCCCAGCTGTCAGCCTTTAGATATGCCGCCTGATTTCTTTGTCTTGCCCGAACCCACTCCTTGCCAACCCAATCCACAAGAGATGAAAGGACGGGAAATTGCCAAGGAAAAGATCATTGGAGCAACGCAAGGCGGTAAAACCTTAACCCCAGGTCAAAAAGCGATTTTAGAGATGGCTGGCGCTGAAGAAGGAAACGATCGCGTCCGAACTAAAATTGATGAAGAATCCATGATTCAAAGGGCACAAGGAAAGCCAGTTCTTGAGAAATTAGGTATCAGAAAAGCGAACAACAAGGAAGAAGTCATTAACCCACACACTGAGGCGCTTGAGCTTCAAAACAAAGGCGTTCCGCAAATGCAGAAGGCACATGATGAAGTGATTACGCATCAATTCCCTCAAACTCAGTAATAGGATAGTATGGTATATACGCAAGATCTAACAGGGTGTTTTGAAGGGGCAGTGGATAAGACTGCTCTTAACGCACTGCAGACTTTTCGAACAGCTTATAAAGAGGGCAGACTTGCTCCCCTTTCGCTTGCGGAAGAAACTGAAGATATCAAGGTATATCAAGAAGCAGCTAAATTATTTACGGGCGTTGAGGACATTCTGATTCTCGGTACAGGCGGATCAAGCTTGGGGGGAAAGACGCTCTATGCTTTAAGCAAACAGAGTAAACCACGCCTGCATTTTCTTGACAATATTGACCCGACTACTTTTAAAGCTTTATTTGATAAAATAGATATAAATAATACCAGTATATTGGCGATTTCGAAATCAGGCTCCACTGTTGAAACCTTGATGCAACTTCTCGTGTGTTTAGAGCACTTTGGTAAGCAGCCCCAAGTTGTTGTGATTACAGAGCCCACGCCAAATACTCTCCGCGGGTTAGCGCAAACCCACGACTGGCCCTGCTTTGACCATCCAACAAATGTGGGGGGACGATATTCCGCCTTTTCAATTGTTGGACTTTTACCGATGATTCTTGCAGGTCTAGATCCATATGCCTTTCGAAAAGGGGCCTCCGAGGTTTTACAGCAAACCCTCAACTCTGAATGCCCTCCAGCTCTCGAAGGGGCCGTTGCTGCGTCCCTTAAATCTCTCACTGTGATGATGCCCTATGCAGATCAATTGGATTCTTTTTCGTTGTGGTATCGCCAACTGTGGGCTGAAAGTGTTGGGAAAGACGGCAAAGGAACAACACCCATTAAAGCTCTCGGAACGGTCGATCAACATAGTCAACTCCAGTTGTATTTAGATGGCCCAAAGGATAAGTTTTTCACGCTCCTCACGACAGGGTGGGAGGGCGTGGGCACACCCATCAAATCCCACCTTATCCCAGAGTTTACGGGTAAAACGATGGGCGACCTCTTTGCGGCAGAACAAAAGGCAACCTATCAAACATTGATCCGCAATCAGTGTCCCACACGTTTGATCACCTTAGACCGGATCGATGAGCACAGCATGGGCGCTCTCATGATGCACTTTATGATAGAGACGATACTCGCTTCATACCTCCTGGGGGTAAATGCCTTTGATCAACCCGCAGTGGAAGAAGGAAAACGTTTAGCTCGAGAGTACCTTGCTGCATGAAGATTAGAAAGCTTGAGACTCAGCTCATTAATCAAATTGCCGCAGGTGAAGTCATCGAGCGGCCCGCCTCAGCCCTTAAAGAACTCGTTGAAAATTCCCTGGATGCAGGTGCCACACAGATAACAGTTCAACTGAGAGATGGTGGCCGTAGCCTTATCTCCGTCTTAGACAATGGTTCAGGAATGAATCGCGAGGATCTTGAGCTATCCGTTGAGCGTCATGCGACTTCTAAACTTCCCAACAGCGATCTGTTTAATATTCAAACCCTCGGGTTTCGCGGGGAAGCCTTACCTTCCATCGGATCCGTAAGTCGTCTTCATATCACAAGCCGTGAGGCCGGAGCTGATGAAGCCTGGGTTTTAAAGATTGAGGGGGGAGAAAAAACACCACCCTGCCCCGCATCGCACCCTCAAGGAACTCTAATAGAAGTCAAAGACTTATTCTATGCAACGCCCGCTCGCCTTAAGTTTCTGAAGACACCGACAACTGAGCTGGGCCACGCCGTCGAATTACTCAATCGCCTTGCCATGAGCCATCCAGAGGTTGCCTTTAAAATGCAGTCAGATCAACGCGTTGTCTTTGATTACAAGGTTTCAGACTCCCTAAAGGATCGCCTAGCCCAAGTCATGGGATCTGACTTTGCCCAAAATGCCTTAGCGCTTGAGATGAGCCGGGGTGAGATCCATTTGAAAGGCTTTATATCCCTACCCACTTTAAACCGCACCAATGCCTCTCACCAGTACCTTTTCGTCAATGGCAGACCTGTGAAGGACAAACTTCTCCATGGGGCTGTGCGCGCGGCTTATCAGGATTTCCTTGCTTCTGACCGCTATCCCTTACTTGCTCTTTTCCTCGACGTTCCCTGTGAAGAGGTTGACGTAAATGTTCACCCTGCGAAAACAGAAGTCCGCTTCCGAGATAGTGGCCACATTCGGGGGACAATGGTAAGCGCACTCAAGCAAACCCTTGCAGGGGCCAGCCAAAAAACATCTTCGACCGTGAGTTATCAAGCGGTCCAAGCCTTTCGACCGGAGCCTATGCGCCAGCCTTCTTTAACGGGGTATATGCCCTCCCCACGACCTTCATATGGCACGACAGCTTTAAGGGAAAGCCCTGCGCCCGTTTACCAGTATTCAACCGCTGCACCAGAGATTGCTCCAATTGATACACCGCCTCTTGGCTTTGCAAAAGCCCAACTCCATGGAACCTATATCATTGCTCAAACAGAAGAAGGCCTTATCATTGTTGACCAGCACGCCGCTCACGAACGTCTTGTGTATGAGCGACTCAAGGCGGAAGCAGGCCATGTCACCCGCCAGCCTCTCCTCATCCCCGAGGTCGTTGAGCTTGAGGAAGGGGCTTTAAACCGCCTTAAAGAAGTACTGGGTGAGCTGTTAACCTTCGGGCTTGTGATAGAACCCTTCGGTGAGAAAGCCCTCTTGGTACGCGAAATTCCAGCCCTGTTAGGCGAGATCAATGTACAAGCTTTACTCCAGGATTTATCTGATGAAATCAAGGAGTTAGGCAGCCCCTTGACCCTCAAGGAAAAGCTCGCTGAAATCCTCTCCACAAGCGCTTGCCATAATAGTGTCCGTGCAGGACGCAAACTTTCCATTGAAGAAATGAACGCCCTCCTCCGCCAAATGGAGCAAACCGCCCATTCAGGACAATGCAACCATGGCCGCCCGACCTATGTCGAACTCAAACGCGCGGATATGGAAAAGCTGTTTGGGCGGCGGTAGTCGGTAGAAACGCTCCCTCATCCCACAAACTTATCAACAGTATTGGCAGGCCCACCTTATACGTGTACCTTTGAATAAATAATAATAAGAAAGCTTTATTTATGGCAGATGAACAGACATTTTGGTTAATTCCCTTTTCTGATCTCGTAAAAAAACTTAA
Organism: Alphaproteobacteria bacterium; assembly: GCA_013287665.1. Taxonomy (GTDB): domain Bacteria; phylum Pseudomonadota; class Alphaproteobacteria; order UBA9655; family UBA9655; genus UBA9655. The sequence continues at coordinate 48,627 of JABDDK010000001.1, read as the reverse complement.
CAGTTCCAACCAGGGCCTGTCTGAAAAGGAAGCAAAAGCACGCCTTAAACAGGTAGGGCCAAATCTCATCTCTAAGCATCAGAAAAGGAATCTATTTTTTCAGTTTCTCTCCCGTTTTCGTAATCCTCTCGTCATTTTATTGCTTGTGGCCTCAGTCCTTTCTGTTTTTGTTGGTGAAATCAAAGATGCAGTCATTATCCTTAGCATCGTCACCTTCAGCGTTTTGTTAGATTTTTTCCAAGAATATCGCGCAGGAAAAGCTGCAGAAAAACTGACTAAGTCTGTAGCTCTCAAAAGTATTGTTTTGAGAGATGGGGAAAAAAACGAGATTTTCTCGACCGATCTTGTCCCTGGTGACATGGTCATCCTATCAGCGGGAAATCTTGTTCCCGCAGACGGACGTATTATTTCTGCAAATGGTGTTTTTGCAAATCAAGCTCTTCTTACGGGAGAAAGCTTCCCTGTTGAAAAATCAGCCTCCGACATAACTGATGGCAAAGATGAGTTAACCCAAGCAACCAATTCCCTTTTCATGGGAACGTCTCTCGTGAGTGGTTCGGCCCAAATGCTTGTCTGTGAAACCGGCTCACACACTTTTCTCGGTGGAATTGCTGATGTTCTCGAGAAAGATGCCCCTCCCTCTGCTTTTGAGCTTGGAACAAGGCAATTTGGCTTTCTACTTATGCGCTTAACTATTTTCCTGACTCTTTTTGTGCTGATCGTCAATCTATTCTTCCATAAACCTTTTTTGGAAACTGTCCTCTTTGCCCTGGCTCTTGCTGTCGGAATGACTCCTGAGTTTTTGCCCATGGTTGTTTCAGTTACACTTGCGAGAGGAAGCATTCGCATGGCTGAAAAAAAGGTTATTGTCAAACGATTATCAGCTATCCACGACCTTGGAAGTATGGATGTTTTATGCTCCGATAAGACAGGAACTCTTACAGAAGCAAAGATTGAACTTGCAAAACACTTAAATGGAAAAGGTGAGGAAAGTGATCAGGTTTTGCAACTTTCCTATTTAAACAGTTATTTTGAGTCAGGAATTAAAAGTACTTTGGATCAAGCTGTTCTCGATCATAAAAATGTGATTACGGAAGGATGGCGGAAAATAGACGAAATTCCCTTTGATTTTGAAAGACGTAAAATATCCGTTCTTATCGATAATGGTAAAGAACGTCTTTTAATCGTTAAGGGAGCACCTGAGGATATCCTTCAAGCCTGTACACATTTTGAGGGGAAGACACGTGATGACTTACTCCCTTTAAATTCCGCAGCTCTTAAGAAATTTGAGGCCTTATTTGAAGACCAAAGCCGGCAGGGATTTCGTGTCTTAGGTGTTGCTTATCGGTCTATGCCTAAAGATCATTCCCGTGCCGTTATAAGTGATGAAAGCGGGTTGACATTTGCGGGATTTGCAACCTTTTTTGACCCCCCAAAGAAGAGTGCGATACAAGCCCTCAACCTTCTAAAAGAAAATAATGTCGATTTAAAAATTGCCACAGGAGACAATGAGTTTGTAACCTCTCACCTTTGTACTTTACTGGGAATTCCTATCAAAGGAATATTGAATGGCTCTGAAATCAGTCACATGAGTGATGAAGCCTTCCAAGCTTCAGTTGAAAAGACAAATCTCTTTTGTCGCGTTACTCCCGACCAAAAAACGAGGATTATTGAGGCCTTAAAAAAGAGAGGCCACATTGTTGGCTTTATGGGAGACGGCATCAATGATGCCCCATCACTGCACACAGCTCACGTTGGGATCTCGGTTAATACGGCTGTGGACGTGGCTAAAGAGGCGGCCGATTTTATTCTATTAAAGCGCAGTCTCAATGTCATTAATGACGGTATCTTTGAAGGGAGACGAACTTACGGCAACATCATGAAATATATCATGATGGTGACAAGCTCCAATTTTGGTAACATGTTGAGCATGGCGGGAGCTTCCGTCATTATCCCCTTCCTGCCAATGCTTGCCCCTCAAATATTGCTGAATAATCTTCTTTACGATATTTCTGAAACCCCCATCCCTCTCGATAATGTTGACCAGGAGGTTTTAAAAAAACCCCATCAATGGTCTATGTCCTTCATTACAAAATTTATGCTCATCTTAGGGCCAATAAGTTCAGCTTTCGACTTTTTAATATTCTATATTATGCTTAAACTATTAAATGCAGGAGAAGCATTTTTTCAAACAGGATGGTTTATCGAATCCTTAGCCACTCAAATTCTTGTTATCTTTGTCATTCGAACCAGCCTCTCTCCCTTTAAAAGTCGCCCCCATCCCGCTCTTATTGCCTCCTCTCTCAGTATCCTTGCCATTGGGGTTATCATTACCATCTCCCCTCTCGGCGCATACTTTGGCTTTATAAAACTCCCTCTCTACTTCTTCTTTATCTTGACCCTTATGGTGTGTGTGTACCTTGTCATTGCGGAGATAGGTAAACGGTATTTCTATAAGAGGTTTGCTTAAGCTTTCATGAGCTTAAACACGTCTTTTGCAATAATTATTTCTTCATTCGTAGGGATAACCCAAACTGATTTACTTTCAGCCTTGCTAATTTGAATCGCTTTAGAAGAAGGTGATAAATTCAGAGTTTCATCAATTTCGATATTCAGCCATTTTAATCCTTCACACACTTTTTGACGAATCAAGGACGCATTCTCACCAATGCCTCCTGTAAATACGAAAGTATCAACCCCCCCAAGGGCTGCAACCAAGGAACCTAGTTCCCGTTGAATGTGGTAGCAAAAATAGTCTATGGCTTCATTTGCCTCAGGCGTTTTAAGGCTGAGAAGCTCTCTCATATCATTACTCTGTCCTGAAAGACCTAAGAGACCCGACTTATTATAAAGAAGATCTGTCATATCTTGGTTTGTATATCCCTTTGCTGATCCAAGATAGAGGAGGACACCTGGATCTATACTTCCGCACCGCGTTCCCATAGGAAGTCCATCCAGAGCGGTCAAACCCATTGTTGTTGCAATGCTCTTTAAGTCTTTGAGGGCACACATACTTGCACCATTTCCCAAGTGAGCAACAACAATTCTCCCCTTTGCTTTTTCACCTATTAATTTGGGTAAGGTCTCAGATATATATTGATAGGAAAGACCATGAAAACCAAACCGTCTGATGCCTTCATCCCAGAAGTGCTGAGGAAGAGCAAAAAGAGTCGCAAGCTTAGGCTGAGTGTGATGAAATGCGGTATCAAAACAGGCCACTTGAGGAAGGGTCGGGTGTAATATCTGAAGGACGCGAATTGCAGCTAGATTATGAGGCTGATGCAAAGGCGCCAAAGGAATTAAGGTTTCTAGATATTTGAGGATGTTTTCATCAATGATCACTGACTCTATATAACGCTCTCCCCCATGAACAATTCGATGACCCGCAGCTGTCAACTGAACATCAGAATAGGATTTTTTTATCCAATCAAGTAGGTGTCGAAGTGCAGTCTCAAAATCAGCTTTGTCATGAATAATTTCGTCATCGAGGCTACCTTTAGTATCCTGCGCTGAGAAATGCAGCCTACCCGGAAGCCCCTCATACTCTCCTTGGCAAATAAGAGTGGGTTCCTTCTCCATCGAATAAAGGGCAAACTTAATACTTGATGACCCAGAATTAAGGGTAAGTACACCTTGCATCATGATTTACTTTTCCTTAGCCAGTTTCTTATAAACAATGATTGCAGCGAGTGCACTTGAGGCCAAACGGGTAATTGCTGCATCCGAACGGCTCGTTAAAATAATAGGCACCTTGGCGCCCAATACAACTCCAGCGCTTTGAGCATTGCTTAAATATTCTAATTGTTTAACAAGAACATTTCCTGACTCTAAATCGGAGACGATAATAACATCTGCTTTCCCTGCAACGACTGATATAATTCCCTTAATTTTTGCAGCTTCAAAAGAAACAATATTATCAAATGCAAGCGGTCCATCCAAAATCCCCCCCTGAATCTGACCTCTGTCAGCCATTTTACACAGAGCAGCAGCATCAAGTGTGCTTTGAATTTTGGAGTTGACCGTTTCTACTGCGGATAGAATAGCAACCTTAGGAAGCTTGATACCAATATAGCGAGCGAGATCTATGGCATTTTGTGTGATATCTTTTTTTTCATCCAGGTTTGGATAGATATTAATCGCTGCATCGCTAACAAGCATTAAACGAGGATAGGTTGGGACATCCATAACAAAAACATGACTCATACGACGTTCGGTTCTGATTCCTGCGTTTTTATCAAGTGCAGCATGCATCAGTTCATCAGTGTGAAGGGCTCCCTTCATCAAAGCGTCTACCTCACCTTTGCGTGCAAGAGACACTCCCAGTTCAGCTGCAGCATCACTATGAGGAGTTGAAATGATTTCATAGGGGCTTAAATCAATCTTGTGCTTTTCAGCAACGGTTCGGATTTTATTCTCAGGTCCAATAAAGATTGGGATAATGATTTTTGCTCGGGCAGATTCAATTGCCCCTAACAATGATACGTCATCAACGGGATGAATGACTGCCGTTTTAACAGGCTCCATTTTATGAAGCAGTTTAAGAAGATCCTGATAGAGTTCCCCTGGCTTGCGAAGAACGACTTGCCCAAGGTCCATACGTCGGCGTCTGATTTTTTCAGTCGGCGCAAGAACGACAGCTATACCGGTCGTTACCTCTTCATTCTTTTGATTTGTTATGGAGCAAAGAAAAGTTACAGTCTTTTTTGTGGCATCTTTTTTTTGCACAGTGACTTTTACGGTTACTTTGTCTCCAATACTGATTGGCTTTTTGAATTTTAATGTTTGCTCAAGATAGACGGACCCTGGACCCGGCAACTCCGTTCCTAAGACAGTTGAAATCAGCGCCCCACCCCACATACCATGAACGACAATTCTGTGAAAAAGATCACTCTCAGCGAACTTTTTATCGACATGAGCTGGATTAACGTCTCCGGACATGACGGCAAAAACGTCTATATCCTTCTTTGTCAGAGTGTGAACGAGCTCTGCTGATTCTCCGATTTTAATCTCATCAAAAGTTTTATTTTCAATATATTTCATTGCCTATCTCGCCGTATAACCTCCATCTATGACAAGCTCACTGCCAGTCATATAGGAGGATTCGTCGGAAGCGAGCATAAGAACAGGTAATGCTACTTCTTCTGGTGTGCCAGGACGGTCCATGATTGTTGTGGATAATACTTGTTTGGTTTGTGCTGGGTCCTTAATGATATCACTTGTCATAGGTGTGTCAATTAAACCAGGATGCACCGAGTTTACACGAATATTATATTTTGCAAAATCAGCTGCGGCTGCTTTGGTTAATTCTCGAACGGCTCCTTTGGAAGCCTCATATGCTGCAGCAGAGGGAGCTCCAATAATTCCATAGATCGAGGATATATTGATGATAGATCCACCACCGGCTTTTTTCATCCCTTCAACAGCATGCTTACACCCCAAAAAGACACCTTTCGTGTTGACTTTGAAGATACCTTCCCACTCGTCTTCAGTTGTCTCTTCAAGTGTTTTAAATAGAAGGATGCCCGCATTATTAACAAGTACATCCAACTTGCCGTACTTTTCAATAACAGCCCTCATGACTGTCGTCCAGTTAGATTCATCTGTGACGTTTAATTTCATGAATTCAGCTTTTTGCCCCGCCTTTTCAATCTTGTTGATGGTATCTTGTCCTGCTTCTTCATTGATGTCAGTGACAATGACTTTTGCACCTTCTTTTGCGAAAAGGATGGCTTCAGCTTCACCCATTCCCATACCCGCTCCTGTAATGAGAGCTACTTTTCTTGAAAGACGACCCATTTCAATTCTCCTTACTGTTTAATTAAAACATCCGGTTTGCTGCTTTTTTTAAGATTCTAACACTGAGTCCTTAATTATTCGTGTATAGGAATAAAACTCAGAATTTTAATCCTTTCTCTATTGTTTCCCCCCTGTTTAACCTTCCTATAGAATCCTGCTTCATTTTGAAGTACACTCATCTAATTATGATCAAGAACAGGGGATGGCATTGAGTCGAGAGCATTTTGAGCAAATGTTGGATTACTACCAGCAAGAGATGATGTACTTGCGGCGGGCGGGATCACAGTTTGTGAAACAATATCCTAAAATTGCCCAAAATCTGAATTATTCAACTTCTGGCTCATCTGATCCTCACGTTCAAAGACTAACGGAAGCCTTTGCCTTTCTGACAGGGCGGTTGCAAAAAGAACTCGACAATCGGTACATCCAATTTACCAATACCTTGCTGGGAGTTCTCTATCCTCAGTTCACAGCTCCTTTCCCTTCATCTGCCATTGCTTCCTTTAGGATCTCCCCTCATTTAGGGACCGGGACTTCCGGAACTGTGGTTCCACGAGGAACTCCCTTATTTACTGAGGCTCAAGAAAACAAATTCTGTCGTTTTCAAACGTCCTATCCTGTCGAGCTCTGGCCATTTGAGGTGGCAGAAGCAAAAGTCATGAATGTTGATGAAAGCCCCATCTCCCCTTTAGAGCTTAAAACCCAATGGATCCTTAAACTTCGAGTGGCACGGTATGATGGGAAAATGAGTGAGCTCACGCCTGCGTCTCTCCGTTTCTTTATCTCAGGAGATTCGCTGACAAGTCAGTGCATTTATGACAGTATATTTGCGTATTTACCGACCGAACCAACGCCGGTGTACATCCAAGCCGATAAAGCAAAAGAGCCCACACTGCTTCCAGCCGGCTCTCTTGTTCCCGTTGGGTTTTCGAAAGATGAAGCCTTAATTCCCTATCCTCACAAAGCCCTTGATGCTTATCGCTTGCTTCATGAATTCTTTGTCTTTCCAGAGAAATTTATGTTCCTGGATATTCTCAATTTCTCAACAACAAGCGCTGCCAAGTATGTGGATATTTATATTCCTTTGGCCGATCGAAGTCGGGCGGATAAGCTTAGAATAAATGAGAATAACTTTGTTCTGGGGTGCACACCCATTGTCAATCTGTTCCCTAAAATTTCTGAGCCCATTGACTTGAATTATCAATCCGTTTCTTACAGACTTGTTGGCGATCAAAGCAATGAGGATTCAACTGAAATACACAGCATTCTAAAGGTAGTCGCCGCAACCTCAGGTGGCCGTGAAACTCAGGTTTTTGCCCCCTATTTCTCCTATGATTATGATGTGGAAGCTGAGGACAATGGACTGTTTTGGCACTCCACAAGGAATCCAACTGAAAATCCTGATATTTCGGGAACAGATGTTTATCTGTCATTTGTGGACTTCAATTTTACGCCTCAAAAACCAAGTGATCAAACTGTTTATGCATATACCCTTTGTACGAATAGAGATCTTGCTTCCTATATTCCAGCGGGCGGTGCTCTTGAAGTTGATGGGGTTATTCCTTCTGCAACCATTACGTGTCTTGATAGACCCACGCCAGAAATCCCACCGTCACTCGATGGGGACTCTCAATGGAGATTGATTTCCCAACTTTCCTTAAATCACCTGAGCTTAAGTGGCGATGAAAAAGCAGTCTTAGCATTAAAAGAAATACTTCAGCTTTACTCAGGTTTTAATAAGAATACATCTCACCCAGAAATAAATGCGCTTTCAGATATAAAATATGAGCCCGTTATGCGAAGGCGCGGGACTGACGCATGGCGAGGATTTATTCAGGGTTTAAGCATTACCCTCACCATAGATGAAGCACCCTTCGGGGGCCAAGGCGGCTATATGCTTGCCTCAGTCCTCAATGAGTTTTTTAGCCTTTATGTCTCTATAAACTCGTTCACAGAACTCACTCTTATCAGCACTCAAAGTGATGGAATTTGGAAAAAATGGCCCGCACAAATCGGAAGTCAATCCCTACTGTAAAAGATATTCTTTTTGCAGAGCCGTATCGGTTTGAATTTCATCAAGCTATAAAATTGCTCGAGTATTTACACCCAAAGGCCGCCCCTTTTGGGGAAACGGTTGACCCCACTGATGAAGTTGTGACGGTTAAATCCCGTGTTTACCTTGAATCCCTTTCAAGCGATATTTACTCTTTAGAAAACATGGGGAGGTATGATTATCAGCCTCTCCTTATGAATGTTAACTTTATGGGAATTGCGGGCATTCAAGGCCCCCTCCCCTATCCTTATACAGAAATGATTATCCAACGGGTGAGAGCTGGGGATTCAAGCCTCAAGGACTTCCTCGATATTTTCAACCATCGCCTCATTTCGATCCTGCACCGTATACGTAAACAATATATGATTAGCCTCAATACCCAATCTCCTGAGAAGACAGAGATCGCCATTGGGCTCAAGTCATTTTTGGGCCTTGGGCAGCGCGCTCTTCAAAATCGTCTTCATGTTCAGGATCGAAGCTTGCTGGACTACGCGGGTCTTTTCTGGATTAATCCGCGTTCAGCTGACGGTCTGGATAGCGTTCTTACAAGCTATTTTAATATCCCCTTGAGCATCGATAAGTGTGTTGGAGGATGGCGGTCCTTAAGCTCTGACCAAGTCACACGTATCGGAACTCAGGGTCAATGGCAAAAACTAGGCCAAGGGGCCGCGATGGGGACACGCGTTTGGGATCAACAGGGGTTTATTAATCTCAATATAGGCCCTCTTAATCCTGACCAACTTGATGTCCTTCTCCCCAATGGACTTGGGTTTAAAAAAATTCAGGATCTGATCAAACTGTATGCAGGTCCAACGATCACCTGTAAGACACGCATTACTGTGAACAATCCACCACCCCTCCGCCTTGGACAAAAGAGCTACTTGGGCTGGCGCACATGGATTGGCAACCGTTTAAAAACCGGTGATGATGTCAGGATTGGTTAATCAAAAACGCTCTTTACCGCATTATGAAAAGTAAAGGGGTCATTCAGCCAACACGTCTTATCGATTTGCCACCCTCCGCCCAAAGCCTTGTAAAGTGCGACAGCATTTAACGAAAGGGTTGCTTCACTTTGCGCCAAGCTCAATGCGTTCTGTTGGTAGGCATATTCGGTTTGTAGGACGACAATAAAGGGAATCAACCCAGATTCATAGCGCAGCATGCTCACATCATAAGCGGTTTTACTCGCGTCAAACGCGCTCTTTAGCCAGTAATGATGATTGGCTTCTTCAGCATAATTAACGAGTGAGTTTTCTACATCTGCAAAGGCGGAGAGAACCGTGCTTTTGTATTGGAAATAGTATTGATTCTTAACGGCAATGCTTGCATCAATCATAGACCGCACTCGTCCAAAATCGATGATATCCCAAGTAAACCCGGGGCCGAATGAATAAAAGCCACTTGCAGGCGTCATGAGATTGGACGACCGATTACTTTGATACCCAATGGTTCCTGTAAAAGTAACGACAGGAAATAAGCTCCCCATTGCCACCCCAATTTGAGCATTATAGGCTTCTATATTCCGTTCGGCAGCTCGAATATCCGGGCGTCTCTTTAAGAGCTCTGAAGGAAGACCTGCAAAGATTTCATCGGGCATTTTGGGAATTGGTTTTGGATCTGATAATAAACAATAAAGGGCAGCAGGAGGCTTTCCAACAAGAACGGCCAATTGATGCATCGCCGCTTTAATTGATTCTTTGAGAGGATAAAGAGCCGCCTCAGTTTGATCGCGTGTGGTTTTGGCTTCCATGACATCGATTTGAGTTGCAAGACCTGCATCGTACAAGTTTTGATTTAATTTATAGGTATCATCCCAGGCTTTGAAAGCTTTCGTTTGAATCTCATATTGTTTTTGATAACTGCGTAAGTTGATGTAAGTCGTTGCAACTTCAGCTATCAAACTTAGCATTGTGCCATGCATATCCTCAACTTGAGCTTCGAGGCTTGCATTCGCTGATTCAATGTTCCGTCGTATTCTCCCCCAAAGATCTATTTCCCAAGCTGTATCCAAACCTAGCCGATAAAGATTAAAGTATCTGTTTGTCCCAATTCCACCTGAGGTGGGACCAATCGCCGAAACATCCTGTGCCGTTGGGATTCGGGACGTATTCAGACTACTTTCATTATGACTAAACGACCCAATTCCATCGATTTCAGGCGCAATGCTCGCTTCTGCTCCAAGAAGAGTTGCACGGGCTTGACAAATTTTCGAGAAGGCAACTTTTAAATCATAGTTCGATTTTATTGTTTCAGTAACGAGATCTGTCAGAATTGGATCATTAAAGTTCTTCCACCACTGGATCTCATCTTGTATATTCTCGTTATTTTTTTCTGTCGCATTCGCCCATTCGCAAGGAACATCTTGAGTTCCCGGCTTTTCATAATCTGGCCCAACCATACAGGCTGAAAGCAAGATGAAGGGTGATGTGAGGAGAAGACCTTTCCTCATTTTGACACCGGCAAAGGGCCGCCATAGCGAGCGCCTGATGATATTTTCTCTGCCTTGATATACACATCGACCTCTTGCCCTAAATAGGCTGGCATGGCCTTTGGATCATAACTATAGACAACTTGGAGAACACGTGTATCAACCCGTTCTGTTGAATCACCTGTAAGAGACTTCTTAGGGATAACATACGGCTCCAGATACTCAAACTTCAGCTCTGTGTGATATTGAACATTACCTCGCAAAAAGACAACAGCTGGTTGATCTTTTTTGAATCGCCATGCGTCATTCTCATCTACATCAACCCGAACATGATACCGACTCACATTTCCAATGAGCATGAGAGGTGTGGTGAGAAACGTACCTGTTGGAGCGTATTCGCCAGGATGAATATTAATTTGCATAACTTCGCAATCGATGGGCGCTCTGATAGTATAAAAGTCTAAAACGACTTCAGCCTCAGCAACCTGAGCCTCTGATGCTTCCAAATTTCCTTCTGCAACCTCAACACCTTTTTGAGCGGTGATAACGTTATTACGCCGCGTTATAATCTCTTCCTTTGATACACCCCGTTTATCCTCAAGTACCGAGACCAAATCATATTCATCTTGAGCATATTTTAAGGCAGATTTTGACTGTTCTAAGGTTGCAAGTGCAGCCTTCAACTGAGCTTTCTTAACATCCAGGTCTGCTTTGACTTGACGACTGTCCAACATAAATAGGGGTTGCCCCTTTGAGACGAGCTGTCCCTTCTTCACTAAGACTGTGTCTACGACCGCACTTACCATTGATGAAAGATTAATGTTATCACTCGCTGCCTCAACAATTCCAGCACCAGCGATAAAGCTCTCATAGGGGGAAACCGAGGGAGCAGAGAAAGGCTGAGAATAAGGGACAGGTCTTTGATCGAGGAATATCATATAAAAAGCGCTTAATATTCCTAATATTGCAACCACGGTTAACACACGATTTAAATTAATTTTGTCTCTAATCATGTATTCATCCTTTTATTTTTCAAATTCTTCTAAGGTTTTTACTATTTTTATTATATGCCCGTCTTCCATTTTTGCAATTCTGTCAGCAAAAGGAAAAATCCTTATATCATGTGTCACTACAATCAAAGCACGTGACTGATCGAGCGCCACTTTCTTCACAAGCTCCATTATCTTGTGACCTGTGTCCCCATCCAATGCACTTGTCGGCTCATCACAAACGATGAGACGTGGATTATGGATCATTGCTCGCGCTATCGCGACTCTCTGCTGCTGCCCGCCTGAAAGATCCGCTGGGTACGCATTCACCCGATCCCCAAGGCCCATTCTTCCGATCAGTTCAGCTCCCCTTTCCGTAGCAATATGCCTTTCGATTCCTTGTATGATAAGCGGAACGGCAACATTCTCAGCTATCGTAAGCGTTGGAAAAAGATTAAAGGATTGAAAGACAAAGCCAATATTTTTTGCACGAAAAGCAATCCTTTCTGGTTTTGTCATATGATTGAGATCATTTCCAAAAACTTTACACTCACCGCTATCTTGATTAAGGATACTTGCGATCACTGAGATGAGTGTTGTTTTCCCACATCCGGACGGCCCTGCCAACATCAACAGCTCCCCTGATCTCACTTCAAGATCAACACCTCGCAAAGCCGTAACCTTGTTAGACCCTGCACCATAAGTCTTTATAAGATTCTTGCAAACAACGGCTGACTCTTTCATCTCAGATCAACTCTTGAAAACGATAGCGGGTTCAAGTTTTATAACCTTACGAATACTTAAGAGAGCTGCAAATGTTGCAATCGCAGCCACGCCCACAACGCTAAACACGAAAAGCTGCCAGGGAAACCGAAAAGCGACCGCACTATTTTGGGTAAAATAAGCAAACAGAGCGGTACATCCGACCCCGACTCCATACCCTATGAAGCTTACAATGATAGCTTGAAAGACGATCATATAGAGAAGCGTTTTTTCCGATGTCCCCATCGCTTTTAAGACACCAAAATACCTCAAGTTTTCAAGCGTAAAATTATAGAACGTTTGACCCGCGATGGCGGCCCCTACTAAAAATCCTAGAAGCACTGAAACCCCAAAGTTAATGGGGATTGCAGTATACTTTAAATAATAGTTGACGGTTAGATTTTCAAACTTATCTTTCGTACGAGCAGCAAGTCCGGTTGTTTTTGTAATACGAGCACAAAGTTCTTCCAAGTTTTGACCTGGCTTTGCTTTCACAAGTACAAAGCTGAGTAAATTAAGTTGGGGAGGAACAAATAGTGTGGCATTTGAATACGTCGTAAAAACAACGGGTTGGGATTGAAACGTTCGTGTTGTCTTTGCAATACCAACAACGATGGCACGGTGGTTATTCAGTTCAAGTTCTTGCCCAACCCTTAAGGGAACTTTGGGTCCTCCCGGATAGAGAGGAGGGTTGGCCAATTTGTCTTTTGCCCCTTCTTCATTCACGATAATTCCATCAGCTCGCCTTAAATCCTGAACTCTTCCCTGGAGCATAACAGCAGGTGCACCAATCAGCGTTTCATCATCAATCCCGATCATATTACACGTTTGAAAAGTCCCGCTCTGAAGGCGGGCTTGAATAGATCCCTTAAAGAGAGGCTTGGCCCAAGCCACACCTTCGACGCTCGCAACTCGATACAGATACGTCTCCGGCATCGGTTTAATGTCGTCAATGTATTGAACTGTCGGCTCCATCACCCAAATATCAGGCAAGCCCAAGTCGGTGATAAAACTAAAGGCACGCGTCATAATACCAACAAAAAGACCCGGTTGCTGGGTCATTATGAGAGAGGCGAACGACAGCCCAAGGATAATCCCTAAGAATTTTCCCCGATCCCCGACCAGCATCCGAAAGGCGATATAAAACATGCGTCCCTTATTTTTTTGACTACTTTAGGGAGTGCGAGATCGGTTGGCAAGATAGCAAATTAGGAGCTGTCTCGTTAATATTTGCTTTTCTGTGTTACTTTTTAAAAATATGCATAACCAAAGAAATAACGAACAAGACAAGAAACACAACAAATATAATCTGAGCAATACCTGCAGTTGCTTCCATAAGGCCTGTAAATCCAAGCAAACCCGCGATCAGAGCAATAACGAAGAAGGAAACCGCCCACCCCAATACGTCAGTATTTCCTTTGAGCTGAGGATCAATGGTCGAATCCATGCTCCTTAAGACACTCATGATAAGCGATAAAATAAGTAAGATAACAAATATAAAAAAGAATATTTTTGCAATTCCAGCCGCCGCAACCATCACACCCGTAAATCCGAGTATTCCTGCGATCAGTGCAACGAGAAAGAAGAAGAAAACGAGACCTAGCATATCTATATCCTCCAAGGATGTAATGTTCACTAATATAATAATATGGATGCACTTAAAATATAGTTAACAATTGAAGTTTATTAATTCTTAGTGCATTGGATTTTTTGAATTTTGGATAACTACACTCGTCCGCCTACGCTGAAGCTTCGTCGGACAAGTGCCAGCCAGGAGACCGTTAGGGCGGACGCTGCCCCACTGCCATTAAGTTAAGGGAAACAGCCCACCACCTGGGGCGTCCCGGGGACGACCCCAGCGGGGAGGGCTTTCCCTTAACTTAATGGCAGTGGCTCGCATGGTGCCCGATGATGTACTTCAAGCCCTTTCCCAGCGGTTGACGAATAAGGATATGAAAGCTCTGCGTTCCCTAAAAAATAAGACTCTGCTAAACTTGATTCCTCATATCGATAGGATCTTGAAACATGCCTCAATTCATTAACTTAAACGCCGCAGAAAAGAACGAGCTCATTCTTCGAGCATCCTCCCACCTCAACATTGCACCCGTCCTGGTGGAAAAGGATTTCTGGGTGAGTTGGCTATAAACTGTCGCACCCTCGATTCAACTTTCAATTGTATAAAAAAGTTGACATTGATGATATTATTACCTACTTACAATACAATTATGAAAAATGTTAATTAAGGAGTATTCTTATGTTCAAGAAATCTATAATCTTCGTCGCTCTTTTATCTTTTTATTCTACTGTGGCCAATTCCAGTATGTTTGAGGTGTTTGATGCAGAGGATCGTCATGTGGCGACCATCGTCGGTACTGTTCACAGCTTTGATATATACGCTAGTAAAAGGGCGAGTGACAAACAATTCTGGAAAAAGACTGCCCAGACATTATTAAGTTGTAAAAAAGCCTTTGTTGAACACCAGGGTTTCACTCAAACTGATCTTTTTGCTCGATTTACGCAAATGCATGCAAAGGATGTTGGTATCACGGAAGATGATCATAAATTTAGTAAGATATTTACTGAAGAAGAGAGAGCAAAAATTATCAAGAAGCTCGAGAAGTCTCCTATAAATGCAAATGGATATATCACAAAAGAGATTATCCCGATTCTCGATATGGTCAGGCCTTGGTATATTAGTGCATTGCTAGCAACGTCTCCCCATATGTTGCCTGAACAAGAGAAAGTATTTACTCGGAAAACTGAAGTTGATGGCATGGATGCTCTTATTTTTTGCGGTTTAAAAGCTGAACAAAAGCCCGTTTCTTCTTTAGAAACTTTAGATTCACTTATGGCATCTGTATACAAGGAATTGCCTGAAGATACTGAAGCCATCAAATGGATTAGGCATTCTATTTCGCAAGAATATTTTGATGTGGGCTTAGATATACAACCTCCCTATGGTGAAGATGAAGAGGCTTGGAAGACTTATCTGAATAATTTTCCTAAACAACCAGATTCTCCCTTTCACAATGATGCCGTTCATGTCGCCAGAAATGTGTTATGGGCCGATGTGTTAGACAAAGAATTTAAGCTTGGGGGCCATGATAAGTTTATTCCGGTTGGCATATTACATCTCTATGGAGGTCGTAATCTATTAGAACTTCTTCAAGAGAAGGGCCACAAGATTAAACGTACTGCTTAGAGGTTTTCTTAAAATTTAAGGCATTTCCTCATTTTTTCGTTGTCTTACGTTTGGCGAGGGGATTTCAGTTTCTGGTCTGAATATCCCCATAGGTGCTGGTGATGTTTTTTCCAAATGGGGTCATTTATTCGCTTCGTTTTTTCATTAGTAGATATTATGCACTTTTAAGCTCCCTTCTTATTATTTGAACGTTCTAAGAACAGCTTAGCCTACCATATTTTCTACCGCTTATCCAAAACTGAGGTTAACTATATATATTTCAGCGTATAGATTCTATTTTAGCTTTAAGTCTTTTGACATGAGGCGAATCTTTTGGAAAGTATTTTACGACGATTTCTAGTGCTTGATTGAGGAAAGATAGAGCTTCTGTTCTCAAGTTCTGCGCACTTTTTTCGTTATCGGTTTGGAGGGACTTCTTTAGATAAAGCTCAGCAAGGTATTCAAAGTTTCCATAAGCTTGAGGATGATTGGTTTTCTGATACATTTTCAAACTCTTCCGAATGAGTTCTTCTCCTTTGATGAGGTCCCCTTGTAAAGAATACACTTTTCCAATGTATCTAATTGTATCTGCAGTTTCGATATGATCTTGTCCATAATGATTATTTAATCCAAATAAACTTTCTCTCAATGAGATCTTTGCTTTTTGAAAATCACCTAAATTCATAAAGACATTTCCTAAATAGAGCATTACCCATGAAAGTTCAAAATCTTTTGGGAAGTATGTTTTATAAATAGAAGAACTTTGCATAAGTAAGTCATATGCTTCATTTGTATTGCCCAACTCGTTTTCAACTTGTGCCAGCTTTCCTAAAACCCAAGCAACTTTATCACTTTTTTGAGGGAAGTGTTTCCTATATATAGAAAGTCCCTCCTTAATTAATTTCTTAGCTTTTTCATAATGTCCAATATCTCTGTATACAAATCCTAAACGAACTAACGTTTGACCAATTCTATAATGATCTTCTTGAAGATGTTGTTTATAAAGGACTAATGCTTGCTCTAAGATCTTAAGGGATTCTATATAATTTCCTAACTCCCTATTAACGTTTCCTAACCGGACTAAGACTCTTCCAATATCAATATTATCATCGGGATAATATAGTGTTAAAATTTGATGAGCTTGCTCAAATAATTGCTTAGCACTTTCATATTTACCCGTATAAAGGTCGATTACTCCTAAGTGCTGTAAATTAGATGCTACAAGTTTATCATTGTTTCCTTTGTATTTTTTGTAAGACTGTAGGCTGTCGCTAAGGAGTGCTCTTGCTTTTTCATACTCATTCGTCTCAGCATATACAACGCCTAAGTAATGTTTAATTGATGTAACTATACTTTGATCTTGGAAACTACTGTTTGTGTTTATAATATCTCGGCATTTTTCCAACCTTTCAATCGCTTTTGAAAAATTTCCCAAATAAAAGTATATCCATCCTAATTCTTTACCTACCAAAACCCAATTTTTTCCCTTAATTAAATCATTATGTCCTAAACATCTTTCACAATGATTTATGAGTAGTTTCATTTTAGAAATATTCTCTTCGTCAATTCTCTCTGAAGTGTATTTTTCTAACTGAGTTGCTAGAGAATTTATGATTTTTTCTTTCCTTTCAGGAGATAATGTATGAGTTAAGTAATCGAGTATAATTTTTTGAGTACTTCTATGGATGTTAATGATTGGATCAGAAGGCGAAGAAGGGCTGGCATCTGACACAAGTGAATATTTTTTTAAATTAAGAATGAAACTATCCACTATAAGATTATCCTTGTAAATATTCAGTAGTTCCTTTGGGATATTCTGAGAATCAAGCAAACCTATGAAAATGAGAAGAGAAGGAAATTCGGGATGAACTTTCATAAGATTTTGAAGAGGCAGTGAAATGATCTTGTATCTTGTTTTATTATAATTTCCTGATTCTTTGAGAATGTTTTCTTGAAGTCCAGAAAGCTCTTTTTCATTCTCTTTTAAAATGTCTAAATATTTGCGGTAAGGGATATTTGTTTCCTTAATATAGTAGGCTGCAACAGAGACATCCAAAGGGAATGAAGGAATTTCTGTTAAAAATTGTTGAATTTCCTTTTTGTTAATCTTTGCAGCTGGAGAGCTTCCGTCTTGGTGCATAATTTGAATAAATAGATTTGATTTTTGTTGCGGATTGAGCTCACCAATCTGTATCAGTGAATTAAGAGGGCTGTTATTTTGTATAGAGCTATTTCTAGTTGTAACCAGTACCTTACCTGATCCCCATTGGGCCTCATCGTGGGGAAAGTATTTTTGAATATCTATAAAACTTTCCACATTATCAAATATGAGAAACCAATTTGAATGAAGTCTTAATCCATCTTTGACGAATTGTATTACTTTTTCCTGCCTTTCCTCAGCATCCTTTATGTTTTGAAGTCCTTTGAAGGTTTTCTGATCTTCCTCTGATTTAGCAAGTGCAGAGCCTAAGTTTTCAAATGATCTTAGCAGCGTTTCTTTTGTTTCAGCATTAATTTCCCAAATAACGTTACCGTTGAATTGTTTAGCATACTGGCGAGAAAGCGTTGTTTTCCCTGCTCCCCCAATACCAACGATTGCAACTGTTTGAATGTCTTTTTGTTTTTTTAGCATCTCACTTATCTTTGAGACGAGTTCAGGACGATGAACGAGTGTTGTCTCGCTCGGTAGGATGAGGTCAGAACGAATCAATTGAGTTCTTTGAAAAGTGCCAAACGAATGAGTTGAGATACTATTTTTAAATATATATAAATATCCAATCAGGATGATGCTTACGCAAATCATAAATGCATATAAATATCCATTTTTAAACAATGAGTTATATTTCTTTTCTCCTTCTTTTCTTTCCTCATAGGAATTTTGAAAAGGTATGTTTCCTATCGAATGAAGCACTTGTTCATATTGGTCTTTAAAGTGTGACGTAATTTTTTGCAAATTAGTATTAGGAAGGATTTTTTGTAAAATCTCAAAAATGGTAAAATAATAGTCATTCTCATATTCTTGAGAAATCTCTTTTGATTCTTCTTTCTTTACCTGGGGAAGAAGAATAATTCCTGGATGCTCAGAAGCCTCTAGCTCCTTCACCCTTGATTCATCAGCTTCGAGATAAATAGCAAATTCCTTAAGGTGATCGAATTTAGCCTGTTCTGGGGTTTGTACTGATATGCCTGCTAGTTCTAAATGACCCAGAAGAACAGTTATATTCACCTCTGTGGAACAAACAATTGTACATTTTGGCTTATCGACTTGAGTTAACTTTGACACTTCTTTTAAGCTCTTTTCAAAGGCAGACTGAACAAGTAAATGTGAGTAGTGCTGCCTTAAAATAGAAACCTTGTTAGACTTTTCGATAAAGTCAATGATACCTTCACGTGAATTGCACTCCGCCTTAAGCATGATATTTCGGATGTGATTAACGACCGTCTTTGGAGAAATCGATAAAAAGGTAGCAATCTTACTCGTTCCTCTTGCACTTAAAAGACAGGCCAGTATGTCAATTTCACGCCGTGTAAAATTAATATTATTAATGTTAGTTACATATTCCGGATAAAGGTCTTGAGGTAAAATAATAATTTTTCTAATCATAATGATACTCGATCTCATTTTCATTTAGATTCAAAATAACACCTAAGTTGAAGAACCTAAGTAATTACTTTTTTATCAAGAGTCAAGATATAGGCGAAATTAACCTAGGCACAGATCCTGGGCTAATTTGGTGCGTATAAAAATCGAAAATCCTCACATAACGTTGAATCACGCAATAAAGCCCATCAGATCTTTAGAAAATAGGAGATATTATGACTAAACATATATTCAGTAAACTTCACCATCCATGCATTGTTGCTTTTTGTGCAATTCAACTCTGTTTAATTTCAGAGATTCATGCGCAAAACGAACTCGAAGACTTTGATTTAGAAGCCCATCGTCGCCACTACAATAGCTTACCTGCTGTTGAAGAGAGTGATGCAACGCTTCAAAAATCCTCTCAATTTAATCATTTCCTAAAAGAAGCAGAAGAAATTGTGACTCGGTTTGAATTTGAATCCTTTATGGGTTTACGTCTCATCCATCGTCATTTCGATCTTGGTAAAAACCAACTTATGACTGAAGAATACAAGGTTGTTGATCACCTTCCCTCACTCGTAACATCTGCACGTTATGTAGAGAGTGCAAAAGAAATCAACACAGTTCCTTCTAGTTGGATCTTCTCATCTCAGTCAAACGAGCCTGTTCAGCTCTTTGAAACGTCTACCGATTCAGCCGTAAAAACGGCAAGTGCTCTCTTACACAACTCTCCAGAATTTACTGAGGAAATGGGCAATCTACTAAGAGAACACAGCCTAACTGATCTTCTTTCTGTTGCTGTTCTCAAAAGAGAGTCCCTCGTCGCCTCACCGGATCAAGTTTACATGGAAGTGAATTATGGAGACACAAATAGCAGCGTTGTCCAACTTTGGAATGCCTCAGACTCACCGGGTGGATCCATACGTACTTCCTGGAGCTTTAAAGGCCCAAGGCAGCATACCTGTCATTATGAGTATTATTGCGCAAATATTGATGGACAACATTGGAATATTGCTGCCGGTCATCACAATTAATTTGAATGGAGTATAAAATGAAAGTTTTTAAAACACAAAAACGATTCGTGCTTATAGGCTGCAGTTTACATATTATGATGAGCACGACTCTTTATGCGCAGAATGACTTGGATGACCTGGATGTCGTTCAACATGTCAAGCACTACAATAGCCTACCTTCAGTTGAAGAGAGTACGGCTAAGCTACAAGAATCAAGCCAATTTGCACCCTTTTTAAAGGAGGCAGAAGAGATCGTTAAGCGGTTTCAACTTGATCAGTTTGTTGGCCTACGTCTGATTCATCGTCATTATACGCTTGACCAAAATCAAGTCATGGCAGAGGCGTATAAGGACGTTAACAAAGTTCCTTCATTGGTAACATCTGCTTACTCATTAGAAGATGCAAGGGAATTCAACGCAGCGCCAGCAAGCTGGATTTTTGGAAGTGACCCTCAAAAGGAGGTTCTTCTTTTTGAAAACTCTTCAGATCCAGCCGTAAAGTCTGCCCTTAGATCATTATCGAAATCTCCTGAATTCTTTGATGAAATCGGCACTAGCATACGGCAGCATCGGCTACAAAGCCTTCTTTCTGTGGCAATCCTTCAAAGAGATTTGCTCCCTGCAAAGGGGAACCAAACGTACTTAGAAGTTAACAACAGTTTGGTAAATAAAAGTGTCGTCCAAATTTGCGAAGATGTGAGCAAAGAACAAAGCGTAATCCCAACGTCATGGTCTTTCCACGAGGATATCATAACCCATAGATGTAAAGGTTATAGCTATTGTCAAGTTGAATATGACGGAAAACACGTCCGTTGGTACCATCATGATGATGTGGTTTATTAATGACTCCTAGTTTCAAAGTGCAGAGGAAGTTATTCATTGCTTCCTTAACAGGTGTTGCCAGCATTTTGCTGGCTTCACCGCACCTAAATTGCGAAGCAAAAAGCGGTAGGTATAAAGACGTATTTACGCGAGATATTTACGATCAAACAGCTGTTTTGGCAAAAGTAAGTGCCCAAAATATTCTCGATGAAGGTCAAATTAATAACAAGCTTATTAAGTCCCTCACAAAAGCTAAAAAAGCAGCCCTAGGTAAAAAATGTCTAAAGAGGATTGAGGAAGAAATAGAAGACTTGAAAAAGGAAAATCAAATTGCTCTGCAAAGAGACTATTGGGAAAGTGTCACTGCAAGTGTTGTAAGATCTTTAAGTAGCTTAAGTACAGGACTTGGAGGCATTGTCAGCTGCAATAATATGGGAGGATCAATAGGTGCTTTTCTCGGAGGAATTTTATCTACGCCACTCGAATTACTGAGTAAAAAGGAAATTGATAAACGTTTTCCCAAAAAGTACAGCGACACAATCAATGATAAGGTTAAAGATCTAGAGAAACAACTAAAGGAATGGATAGATGAGTTACAAAATGAACCTGTACTCGAACTTGAATATAATTACGTTAGAAGCAAACGAACGATAAAAAATGAGAAACTTAAGGAAGAAATTGAAAAAGCACTCATTGAAGTGCGTAAGGACGATTATCTAACAGGTATAACGACACAATTTATCGATACTGCTTTAAATCTCCCTATTGGCCCTAAAGCGCTCATTGACCCTTTGCAACAAACAAAGAATAAAGCAGAGATATTGGAAAGATTTAATAACCACCCTTATTTTAAGAATTATGATGATTATGAAAGAACTCAACTAGAATCTATTATTATGGAAACAGCCGTAGATTCTATAAGATCCGCAAATTCAGTTGTGCCTAAACGAAAAACGTATTTATTTTGCGGAGATCCTTCAAGTGGGAAAAGCACAGCTGCAAGAGAAGTACCCAAATTCTTCGGCCTGCCCTATTTTGAAATGACAGCCAGATCTGCATTTGAATTCAGTCAAGCTAATGTAGAGGGTGGCGATCGGAATACTCAAAATCCCAATCCTGGTTGGATTTCGAGAGCACTTTCTGCTGACAATTCAGCTGATCACAAAACCTATGACAGTGGTTTTCTCATTATAAATGATCTTGATAGAATACTTGAGTCCTCCGATCCCAAAGCTGCCACTGCAGCCCTTACTTTTCTTCTTGATTTTACCGACTCTGATAAAGAAGAATATTATAGCCCCTATTTCCGGACAAAAGTTAGAATAAAATATTTAAATATTATTATTACAAGCAATAGAGATATGGATGGATCTCTATTCTATAAAGCATTTATAACAAGAAACTTTGCCACAATCAAATTTCGTAAGTTCAGAGAATCAGTCATAAAAGCAATTCTAAATAATTATTTGAAACAAGTTAAAGCGGATCATTCCATCCCCAAAGAATTTTTACTGACATATCTCTCACCAATGACAATTCTTGTAGAATATGAACAACAAAAGCTTAACGACTTAGACATAAGCAAGGCTCTCCTCGAAGAATCGACAACAAGTCTTTCTAATCACTATGACCTTGCAAAACCCTCTTTTTTATTAGAAACAGGGGTCAACGATAAGGAAAAAGATAATATCTCGCTCAGAGAATTACAAAATAAAATGGAAAAAACTGTCAATGATTTTGATATAACATTGATAAAAAAGGGGAACACATGGTTTGCTTCTGGAAAAGATCCCCTTCAAGCTCCCCAAGCTCAAACTCGAATTACACTGTTTAAAAAGGCTGGGCTCACAGGTAACCCTGATGCATGCCATGGCATGGGGATTCTTGAAGAGGGTGTAAATCCTGGTAGAAGTATACTTTGGTACAAAAGAGCCTTTGACGCTGGACACTCCCATTCTGCTCTTTCCATAGCAAAGGTTTACAATGGTTTAGCTATGACTGCGGATGAAAAGCGCTGGCATATCGTGTCACTTCAACGGACGCAATCCAGCGATTCAGCTCAATGGCTAATAAATCACTGGCAAAATCTTCCTCCAGCAGTAAGATTGGCCGCCTTTGATGAAATGGAGAGCAATGAAAAGTATTTACCAAATGAGCCATATTGCAGCCTTTCATTTAAGTATTTTGGTTCTTTATTAGCTCAGAATAAAGAATATGGTAAAGCTATGAGAGCGGGTTTTCTTGCCGCAACCCATAGCCAACCAGGGGCTCAGACTCTTGATATGAGCCAGATGTGCCTAAGCACAAAAGACATCGGCTTATTTAAAAAATACTTATCAAGATTAGATAACTTACAGAGTTTAAATTTCAATAACACAGATCTTAGTTCTACGGGTTTACTTTTTGCAAACATTCTCACCCATCATTTACCAAATCTGACTTCAATTGAATTACTGGGAACTGGGGTAACTTCATCAAAAGATCACGCGGCAAATCTTAGCGTGGTTGAAGCTCTTGGAAATCATAGCAAAATCAATAGCATTAAATTAGGGTCAATCGATCTCTGCGAAATGAGTCTTCAGGATGCTCAAGCAGATTCTTTAATAAGAGTTTTGGATAAGGTCAGTGGTCTTGGGGTTCTTGAACTAGATCGAACCCTTTCACAACAAAATAAAATTGTTACGGTTTTAGAAGCCGTTAAGAATAAGGCTCACCAAACTTTAACGAGACTCAGTCTCTGCCACCTTAAATTAAACAATTTGCATACAGTGGCTGCCTTATCCAAATGTATTAAAGCCTGCACATCGATACAGCAACTTTATCTTGCTGGGTGTGTTGATCAAATCTACTTCACATGGGATTTAGTTGAATCTTTGAAATCGCGAAAAGATACACTCACCGCCTTAAGTTTTAGTTGGTGTGATTTTAGTAGTAGCTTCACAACATTAAATTATGCAGCCGATTGCTTAAATGATTCGGTAAAGCATTTGACAAACTTATCATGGCTTAATGTCAGAGGAACTAAAATGGACCATGAAAAAATTGATATTTTCGCTCGTAACTTAACTGGTCATCAGTTACTTGAAACGCTTCATTGTGATATGGGATATGGAGATTCCAATCTAAATCAAATTTGTGACGAAGGAAAAGATTTAGGAACAAAAATAGGGGGTGGTACAGGACTCGTAATTGGGAGTTTTGGAGGATTTCTTGGACAATTCCTAGGGGCTGTCGTGGGAGGTGGCTCAGGCAGGATCCTTGGAGGAGCTGTAGGTACAGTGGTAGGAGGCTGTCGCGATCTTTTTGATTATATACCCAAAGAAGCAGAGCCTATTGCGATGAACTTAGCAAAAATTCCGAATCTGAAAGCATTACATTTATTTCGAATTGAAAAAGATCACATCTTTAATGGGGTCTCTAAAATCATCTCTGATTTTCGTATGGCTAACAATAAACCTGCTATTAATATTATATGGGTCAAATAATAGGTATTCGATTCACTTGAATAGGATTGAGAAGGAGGAAGTAGCGATGGCGGGCTCTCTCAAATACTTCGCCCTTATGGACTTCCGGATCACTTTTCTATGAAAAAATCCCAAAGCCACTCCCAAGTAAATGATGAGGGTCATATCGGTCCTTCATCTCACAGAAAGATTCCCAAAGGTCACCAAAATGGTTTCTCCAATCTTCAGATGAGAAGGGAATTGCATCAACAGGGTAGCGATACCCCCCTTGCGTGATAAGTTGAGAATGCCACCTCTTATTCTGTTCTAAGACCTCTTCAAAAGGAAATTTATCATGGGCAACAAAGGATGTATTGAAGAGAACGCCTACGAGGTAGAATGTCCCTTTAGGGCATGCAAAAAATGGCTTTCTGAATGTGTGGCTATCCATTGGATAAACAATGATTGCATCTTGCCCTGTCAGATGGGGTGATTAACTGTTGACATATACCCCACCTGGGCATATGGATGATGCAAAACAATAATAAAGAAAGCTCAAAACCCATGACACACGCAGAATGTAATGACCCTAATCATCCGTCACATGAAGCTCTTCTGCCGCGCCTGAATCGCCTTGCCGGACAAATTGAAGGTGTCAAAAGGATGATGAATGATCGCAGGTATTGCCCGGACATTTTAACGCAACTCCACGCGGTCAGATCAGCCATTCGAAATCTAGAGATACACATTCTTGATACTCATGTTTCCCATTGTATCGCTGAGACTATAGAAATGAAAAGCGAAACAAAACGAAGGCAAAAAATTGATGAAATTCGGGATATTATTAAGCGATTTGAATAGGATGAGCTTTCACCTCTCCCCTTGTGGGAGAGGTCGACGCGCAGCGGCGGGTGAGGGATCATTAAAATCATCTTTTTCAAGAACGCAAATCAATAATATCGTTTTTAATATGTGTTGACGACCCCTCACCCGCCCATTCGGGCCACTGCCATTAAGTTAAGGAAAAATGCCCACCACCTGGGTCGTCCCGGAAACAAGAATATCTTGAGCGAAGCTCAAGTTTTCTTGTTGTCCGGGATCCAGGGAAAAAACTCATTGCGAAGCAATGGTGACTGATCTTCTCTCAAAATAAAGTTAAATTGCTCCGCAATAAGTAGTTGTCCTGGATCCCCGACCCGCGCTTCGCGCTCTCGAGGACGACCCTAGGGGTGGGCAGTTTGCTTAACTTAATGGCAGTGGCCCATTCGGGCGACCTCTCCCACAAGGGGAGAGGTGGAGCAGGCCCCTCACTTCACACCTCCAAATAAGAGTGGTGTAATAATGTTATCGCAGGTTTCATCAATCACTTTAGGAACTGATTCTATCAGTTCATTCGCAAGATCTTGAATTTGCTTTGAAAACAAAAAACTATCCTCATTTGATGCAGCAGAGAGCCGCTCTACATTTGCAAAATAAGTGTTACACTTCTGACTTTGATATTCATGAAACATACCCCCTCCTCGGTTATCATCACATTTAGGAGATTTCTTTTTTGTTTTTTTCATCAATAACGACGGGTAATACTCGCCTTCTTTGTATTGATTTTATCTTCCCAATTTCTGATATTTGCCACATTGGCAAAAAAAGGTCAAGGGAAAAGTAATCAGAAGTCAGTGATCAGAAATCACTGTCTCGTGGTAGTATAGGTTAAGAATCATAAATATGGCACAGCTCAGGTGCTCTCTATTTGTTAAACATCAAAATATTCCTACATATTAATAATATTTTAAAACATATGTAATATAATATAAATTTAAGTATTAACAGGGAGATGCTTTTGAATGGCGACAACCTCAGCTATACCACCCAAAAAGATACACGCCAGCAACAGACACATTGATGAAGAACAACGCTATGCATTGGCTTTAGAAGCCTCTGAATTCGGGGTATGGGATTGGGATCTTAGCAGTGACATTATTTATTATTCTCCGGTATGGATGAAATCAATTGGCATTTCAAACTCTGATATCGAAACGTCGCCTAAGTTTTGGTTTGATCGTGTCCACCCAGAAGATCTTGATAAACTTCAGCTTGAAATAAAAGCTTATCTTAAGGGTAAGAACGATCACTTTAAATGCGAGTATCGTATTCGTCACCAAAAAGGATATGATCGCGTCATGTTATCTCAAGGCATCGCCATTCGTGATAAAAATGGCAAAGCCATTCGCTTTGTCGGAACTCAGGTCGATATAACAGAAGAGAAAAGAGAGGATGATCGTCTCATACATGACGCAATGCACGATATCTTAACTGACCTTCCTAACCGCGCTCTCTTTATGGATCGATTAAGGCAAGCGATTTTAAGTCGTGTAAATTTTGCAGTTTTATATATGGATATAGATCACTTTAAAGACGTCAATGATACGCTTGGTCATGAAGCAGGAGATGAACTCTTAGGTATAATTGCAAGGAGAATCGAAGGCGCATGTCGGGCTGGCGACACCATAGCTAGACTTGGTGGAGATGAGTTTTGTGTTTTAGTCACATACATTACAAAAGGCCATGAAGTTGAATCACTTGCAGTGCGTATTCTTCAGGACGTTGCTAAGCCTATTATAATTGATGAGAAAGAAATAACACCCAATTTAAGTATCGGAATCGCTCTTGGAAGCTCGTCGAGTCATACCCAACCTCAAGAAGTTTTAAAGGATGCGGATATCGCCCTCTATGAAGCAAAAGGAAAAGGTCGCGGAAGATATAAGTTCTTTCACGATGAGCTCATGACTGAAAGAAACTCACTCAATTCTCTTGAAATGGACCTAAGGAAGGCTATTCAAAAGGAAGAAATCTCAATCTATTATCAGCCAATTGTCAGTCTTAAAACGGGACAAATTGTTGGGCTGGAATCGCTTTTACGGTGGCAGCATCCAAAACGTGGGCTCCTCCCCGCTGATGAGTTTATGACTCTTGCCGAGGATAGAAAACTGATTGTGCCACTTGGTGAATGGGCCGTTCCTGCCTCTTACAAACAGCTCAAAGATTTACAAAATCTGTTCCCCAATACTTTACCCCCTTATCTTGCCATCAACCTTTCAAACCCACAAATTCTTGATCCGAATTTTCTTAATAAGATTAACGAATTAGTCAAGACAGGAGATATTAACCCGGCTTCAATTCAATTTGAAATTGGAGAAAGGGTCATTATAGCAGATCTCATAAATGCAGAAAAAACCATCATGGCATTACACAAGTTGGGATGTAAGATCGCCCTAGATGATTTTGGAACAGGTTATACATCCCTGAGTTACCTTCATCGCTTTCCATTCGATGCTGTAAAGCTTGATCAATCACTCCTTCAGAAAATGAACTCGAATCAGAAGATCTTCGCCGTTATCAAAGGGCTTATTTTCTTTGCAAAGAGTCTTGATATAAATGTCATCGCTGAAGGTGTTGAATCAAAGCAAGAACTGGATACTCTATTACAACTAGGATGTGATTCTGCCCAAGGTTATTATTTCTCTAAACCATTACCTTTTGAGGAAATCAAGGAAATGGTAAGCCAGAAAAATTGCATGTCTTTTTTCAAGAAGAATCCTTCAGATTAAATATCTCATAAGGAAACCCCCCGTATAGGAAATAATAAAGATTAATTTAACCCTAAATTAACTCCTCATAGTGTAAAATAAAATCGAAAAGAAATTTTATAATTTATATCTATTTTTTTCATTTTTTAAACATTACCAAACTCAAAGGAGACATTTATGGTTGGACTTATTCAAAAATTATTTTTTAAAATGGCCTATGAGCTTGGCGGTGAAGATGCTGTCATTAGCATCAAGAAAGAGGCTGGAGTTCCCGTAGACAAAGACTTTCAAATAAACATTGTCTATTCTGATGAAGAATGGCAGCGAATTTTAGCGGCTGGCTTAAAAATCCTCAATGTTACACCTGAGCAAGCTGATGTCGCTTATGCAGACTGTTTTGCAAAAGATGCATTAGAGCGCTTTCCAAATTGGTTTCAAATGTCCAAAAATTCATATGAGTTTTTATTAATCCAACCCACCATTCACAATTGCTTCGCCACCGCGGTTGTAGATGCAAATGAACGGAAAGATATTAACGATAAATTCAAAGTTGATAAATTAAAGAATAAAATCATAACACATTATGTATCACCTAATAAACTTTGTGGATTATACAAAGCCCTAGCAGAATGGATGATTAATCATTACAAAGATGAAGCTGATATTGAAGAAGTAAAATGTTTAAAAAAGGGTGATAAAGAATGTGAAATCCACATTCAATGGTCAAAACTCAACGGACAACCTGTAGAGGCTTAGCTATATGGACAAAACGGAAAAAAGCTCCCCTAATGAAGAAATAAAAAAAGAAATAGAAAGTATTTCTGACCAACTTTGTTTTGCCGTCAAGGGTGAGTTTGATTTTTTCGTAGAAATCCATAGCGTTGATGAAAGTATTCAGAAACTTGGAATGCTTATTAACTTCGTTCTGGATACAGTTCGTCGTTCGTTTTCAGAAATTACTGAAAAAAACTCACGCTTAACAGAACTTGATAAGCTGAAATCAGATTTCTTAGCAAACATAAGCCACGAACTTCGAACTCCTTTAACACTGATTTTAGGACCACTCGAATCCATTCTAAAAGATGACTCGCTGTCTCTTCCTCCCAAGCAACAGGAAAATTTGCAACGTATGCATCGAAATGCCCATCGATTATATGTGCTTGTTAATGACCTTCTTGATTTTTCAAAGGCAGAGGCCGGAAAATTAGAGATCCATGAAGAACTCATTGATATGAAGGCTTTTATTGCACAAATCATTGATGATGCTCAAGGAATAGCTGAAGAACGGAAACTGACACTGACCTTCGCTGCTAAGTCTCACCTTGGATTGCTTCTATTTGATCAGAAAATGATTGAGAAGATAGTCCTGAATTTAATCAGCAATGCCATGAAATTTACTCCTGAAGGGGGGAAGGTCGATGTCCGCCTTGAAAAAGAGGATAATTTCATCACCTTAAGTGTTGCGGACACAGGAAATGGAATACCTGAAGCGGATATTCAGCGTCTCTTTGAGCGTTTTCATCAAGTCAATTCTTCACAGACGCGCGCACATGAAGGAACAGGCATTGGACTCGCTATCATTCACCAATTTGTAGATCTGATGGGTGGCAAGATTACAGTTGAAAGCAAGGAAGGAAAAGGATCCACATTTACAGTACGTTTGCCCGCTCGCGAGCCTTCAGCAGATGATAAAGTCAACACTCAACATAAAGAATCGAAACAATATTCTAGCCCAATCAAAACCTCTCTCGTTCATATGGGCAAAAAAAGCGTCCCTTCAGATCAAATTGTAAGCCTTACCAATGAGCGTCCATTGGTTCTTATTACCGATGATAATCCTGACATGCGGGCTTATATCGCCTCGTTGCTAGAAAATTCTTACGAAGTTATAGCGGCGGAAAATGGAAAAGAGGCTCTTGAAGCCGTCTACAAATACCATCCTCAAGTTATCCTATCAGATGTCATGATGCCCGTTATGGATGGGTATCAACTAACACAAGCCCTTAAAGCAGATCCTCAAACAGCCAACATTCCTATTATTCTTATTACGGCTAAAGCAGGTAAGGAATCTATCGTTAGCGGTATTGATATAGGTGCGGATGACTATATTCCAAAACCTTTTTCTGCTGCAGAATTACTCGCACGCGTTCGAGCTGCTTTACGGCTCTTTCAAAGTCATGCAACCTTAAAGAATGCGAACGATGAACTCACAAAGGAAATTGAGGAAAGAAAGAAACTAGAGCTCGCAAATGCAGCTCTGAACGATGAATTAATTTTAGCAGCACGCCGCGCTGGAATGGCTGATATTTCAACATCTATCCTCCATAATGTGGGGAATGTATTGAATAGCGTCAGTGTTTCATTAGAATTATTAAAAGAATCTATGGATAACTCTCATATTAATAAGCTCATGAATATCGGAAAGTTATTCAACGAGAACATCTCAAATATTTCAAGCTATTTAACTCAAGATTCAAAGGGTAAACTTATTCCTCAATACCTTGTCGCCCTCTCTCAAAACGTTGAGAAGGAGTTTAAAATAAGCGGCGAAGAAATTGAAAACCTCAGAAATTATATACAGCATGTCAAAGAAATTATCGCAACTCAGAACTCTCTAAGCAGTACATCTGGATTGAAAGAGAATATTTCGCTACCAAACCTTATCGAAACAGCCCTTAAGATGACTGGAAGTACAAATGAAATTAACAATGTAATAATAAATAAAGTTTATTCATTTGATAAATCCGTTTTAGTTGATAAATCTAAGTTTACACAAATATTAGTTAATCTACTTCAAAATGCGAAAGAATCCATTTTATCCGATGATAATAATCACAAAAAAGAAATAGCAATATCAATAGAAGAGAGTTGTGAGAATAATCAATTCAAAGTCGTTGTGACAGATACTGGCTCAGGTATTTTACCAGAGAACATTACAAAGATTTTTTCATTTGGATTTTCAACAAAAGAAAATGGCCATGGCTTTGGACTACACGCCAGCGCTTTAGCTGCAAAGGAAATGGGCGGACAACTTATTGCTCAAAGCCAAGGAAAAGGTAAAGGAGCTACTTTCATTTTAACTTTACCAAGTCAAAATAATAAAAAAAAGAAGCTTAACTCACGAGATATCGTATAAGGGAAGAAAAAATTATGACTCAAACAAATGATTTAAGGATCCTCATCATTGATGATAATCCATCTATTCATCAGGATTTTATAAAGATTTTAGCGCCAAAGCACTCAATCAATGATTTCAACGCATTAGATAAGGAACTCTTCGGGGAAGCAAGTGGAGAAGAGAAGCTTTCACTCCCTAAATTTTACATTGACACAGCTTCACAAGGCCAAGAGGGAGCGGATCTTGTTAAAAAAGCTCTTGATAGAGGGGAGCCCTATGCCCTTGCATTCGTTGATGTCCGGATGCCTCCTGGTTTGGATGGAATCGAAACAATTAAAGAAATATGGAAAGTTGCTCCTGACATTCAAACCGTCATCTGTACGGCGTTCTCGGACTATTCTTGGGAAGAAACCATTAAACAGTTAGGGGTGACCGATAACTTACTCATCTTGAAAAAGCCCTTTGATACAGTAGCCGTCAGACAACTTGCCTGTGCTCTTACAAAAAAATGGCAGCTTGTGCAAGCGATCACAAAGCACACAAATCTGCTGGAGACAAAAGTTCTGGAACGAACAAGCTCTCTTCAAAACGCTCTTTCATTAACTCGGGCAACGCTTGATTCTTCAATTGATGGAATTATTG
The DNA here is from genome assembly GCA_013287665.1 of Alphaproteobacteria bacterium. Lineage (GTDB taxonomy): Bacteria > Pseudomonadota > Alphaproteobacteria > UBA9655 > UBA9655 > UBA9655. The sequence goes on along the minus strand of JABDDK010000001.1, from coordinate 17,214 downwards.
TTGTTAATAATGAAGGGAAAATTATCGATTTTAATAATCAATATAGTGAAATGTGGAAAATTAAGGATGATCTATCAGAAAAAGACTATGATTATTGCTTGAATTTTATGGCAACTCAGGTTGAAGAATCTGAGGATTTCTTAATAAAGACGAAAGAGCTTAATAAAGATCCAAATCAAGTTAGTATCACCTCTATTCGTTTGAAAGATGGACGTGTGTTTGAGAGATATTCTCATCCTCAAAAATTAAAAGGGAAAACCGTCGGACGTATTTGGAGCTTTAGAGATATTACGGAACGCATTAATCTTGAGGGAAAATTAGAATTCCAAGCAACCCATGATTCTTTAACAGAGCTCCCCAATCGTATTCTTTTACGAGATCGAATCCAAAATGCAGTTTGCGGCGCAAGTCGGAAAAATGACATGGTTGGCATTCTCTTCTTTGACCTAGATCGATTTAAGTTAGTTAATGATAGCTTGGGTCATGAAGCTGGAGATGAACTTTTAGTAGCTGTTTCTCAACGAATTAAGACCATTGTAAGATCTAGCGATACCGTTGCAAGATTGGGTGGAGATGAATTCGTTCTCGTTGTAAGTGACGTAGAAAACGATAGATCTATAATAAATGTAGCCAATAAAATAAAAGAATGTTTTAAAGAACCATTTCATATTGCGCACAGAGATTTATTTATTACTGCAAGTGTTGGCATAAGTACTTATCCAAAAGATGGAGTAACTGTTGATGAACTTTTACGAAATGCAGACCTTGCGATGTACCTTGCAAAAAATTCAGGCGCTAATCAATTTCATTTCTACACCGATGATCTTAACCAACAAGCCATGGTTCGTTTGGAAAAAGAAGAAGAAATGAGAAATGCCATTTTAAACAAGGAGTTTTATTTAGAATATCAGCCACAGTTTGATGTTCTTTCGAACACGGTCGTTTCCGTAGAAGCCCTCGTGAGGTGGAAACATCCAAAAAAGGGGATTATTGTTCCCTTAGATTTTATTCCCTTTGCAGAGGAATCAGGTCTGATTGTTCCCTTAGGCGAATGGGTTTTAAGAACCGCTTGCGAACAAAACAAAGCTTGGCAAAGCCAAGGGCTTCCTCCCATTCGAATTGCCATTAATGTAGCAACAGCCCAATTCAAGCAATCAAACTTTGTTCAAACTGTTAATGATATTTTGAAAGAAACCGGGGTAAACCCAGAAAATCTTGAAATCGAGATAACAGAAAATGTTCTATTTTCAAATAACGAAATCTCAGAGACAATTAATGACCTCAAGAGATTGGGAATCCAAATAGCCCTTGATGATTTCGGTGCAGGGAATTCATGCTTGAATTACCTTAAAAACATCAACATCGATCGACTAAAGATAGATCAGTCCTTTATTCAAAATATTTCTCTTGATCGAAGTGATGAGGTCATTATTCAAGCTATTGTAAACATGGCTCAAAGCATGAATCTAGAAGTTCTAGCAGAAGGCGTAGAAACTCAAAAACAACTCGATTTCATAAAGTCGAAAAGCTGCAAAAGTGTACAAGGATTCTTCTTTGGGAAACCACTAGCAGCAGATGAGCTTGAGCGCCTGTTAAAAGCACCACAAGCTAAAGCGTAGTAGGACTGTTCATCTCTGTCACAAAGTCTACGCTTGCTTACTTGCTTTAGATTTTTTGACGACGACGTTATTTTTGTTTGATAATTCTTTAAATTTATTTTTCTTGAGTAATGCTGAAAACTCTTCAGCGGGAACGGGTTTACTAAAGAGATAGCCCTGACACATATCGCAACCATGGTTCCTCAAGAAAGCAAATTGTTCTATTGTTTCAATGCCTTCAGCAACTACTGTTAAATTGAGTTGTTTTGCCATCGCGAGGATTGCCCGAACGATAGCGCTATCATCGGCATTCTCCGGAAGACCATTGACAAATGATTTATCGATCTTAAGCTTATCCACAGGAAAAAGCTTGAGGTAACTTAAACTTGAATACCCAGTTCCAAAGTCATCAATGACCAAATTCACTCCAAGTTCTTTCAACGCCAACATATAATTAAGATACGTCTGAGAATTTTCCATGATGACACTTTCTGTCAATTCAACATGTAAATATTTTGGATCCATACCTGTTTCTTTGAGTATACCACTCACAAGTTCTGCAATATTTTTTTGTCTAAATTGTTGTCCTGATAAGTTGATTGCCATTGAAATGGGTGACAATTTTTCTTTCTGCCACGTCGCGTTTTGCGAGCAAGCCTCACGTAAAACCCATTCTCCTATGGGTAGAATCAGCCCTGTTTCTTCTGCAATTGGAATAAACTTATCAGGCGGAATAAAACCTTTCGTTGGATGGTTCCAGCGAAGCAGTGCTTCAGCCCCAACGATAGAACCACTTTGAAAATCAATGATGGGCTGATAATTCAACGACAGCTGGCCAGTTTCTAGCGCCTCATGTAAATCATTTATTAATTCTAATTTATTTTCTGTATTTTTATTCATTTCAGATGAATAGAATTTAAAATTATTTCGACCTAAAGCTTTTGCCTCATACATTGCACTATCTGCATTTTTCAGCAACGCGTTTACCGTTGAGCCATCATTAGGCAGGATCGTAATTCCCACGCTACTCGTGATACTCACTGTATGTTTCTCTATAATAAAAGGCTTTGCTACTTCTTCAAGACATTTACGAACGATTGGGACAATGTCTGCTTCTTGAGAAAGTGAAGTTAACAAAATGACAAATTCATCTCCTCCCCATCTCGCAACCGTATCTTGTTCTCTAACGCACCCTTCTAATCTTCTGGCGACGGACTGCAGGAGAATATCTCCAAAATCGTGACCGAGACTATCGTTGATAAGTTTAAAGCCATCAAGATCAAAAAATAATATAGTCGCCATTTTAGACGAACGTTTCGCATAACGAAGCTCTTGTTGAATACGATCATGAAGGATTATTCGATTAGGAAGCGAGGTAAGAGTATCATGGGTTGCCTGTTCTAAAAGCTGCTCTTCCATTGCTTTGCGTTGCGTAATATCTCTAAAGCTGAACACGCGTCCGATAATCTCATTCTCTCGTATCTGCGGCATCGTATAGCGTTCAAAAGTCCTTCCATCATTTAATTCTATCTCTTCTTTGACTTCTTTTCCAGGTTCTGAATTATAAAGGCGTTCGATATCTGAAACAAATTTGGCCGGATCTTTTACGAGTTTCATGATATATTGCACTATCTCTTTTTCATTTCCTGGTTTTAAAACTCTAGGAGGCGCTTTCCACATCTTAGCCCCTCTTTCATTATACCCCACAATCATTCTATTTTTATCTACAACCACAATTCCATCCGCGGTCGCTTCTAAGGTTGCCTTGCTGAGGGCTAAAGCCTCTTCTAATTTCTTGCCTTTTTCTAAGCTTTCTCTTTCAACTTCTTCCCGGCGATAGATTTCTTTTTTTAGCATGTGCCTATTTCTATACAAATATAATATAAGAAAAATAGTTGCAGCAATCATTATTAATCTAACATAGATAGGGAATATAGGTTGGGAGAATGAAGTAAAGCTGTTTTCATAAAGAAAATTCTGCATTACATCAAGAGGAATATACATAAATAGAACTACCAAAGCCGCACAGGCTGCGATAGTGCAAATTGATATGATCGAAATTCTATTTAACTTTTTCATAAACCCTTTTTGGTTCTCTATCATCTGCAAAAAGGTATATCAGAGATAAGTTAATAACTTATTAAAATGACTTCTTTATATGCTGAAATATGTCAGAAATAAAGGAAAACTGCCGCAGCCATCACCTCTCCCCTTGTGGGAGAGGTCGACCGAAGGTCGGGTGAGGGGGCGCCACCACAAGGACATACAGACATTATTGATTATAAATAACTATATCCTTACCCACAACAGAGAGTCTTACTGAAAGCACGTCCCCTCACCCGCCCTAAAGGGCGACCTCTCCCACAAGGGGAGAGGTGAGTACTAGCCGCTAATATTTTATGTTGAATCCTAAGGCTACCGTGAAGACTCTTGCTTTCAAAGTGAATCCTTGAGCAGCAGGGCCTGCGGGGCCTCTTCCATTATCTGTAAGCTTCTTATTCAACTGAACTGATCCCCCCAAATCCATATTTATTGTTGGTGTAAAGTCATAAGTGAATCCAGTTGTGAAGATATTTTCAATGATAGAAACAGAGTCGCTTAGTCCATTAAAGAAAACGAATTTTTTTCGGATAGGCGTTCTGCCATAATTATAACCTAGACGTAAGCGCAAGTCTGGGGTTACTTTATGCTGAACACCAAATTTGAAGGAGAGCGTGCTCCGCCATCCTTGTCCAACAGGTGGTTGCTTACTCGTAAACGCATTATTTCCCCAAAATGCACCTTCTAGATCAAAAAGAACGTCTGTACATTTCGACACATGGAAAGCGAATCCTCCTGTGACGACCGGTGGTACGCGAGGAGGATGTGCAAGAATGTCTCTATATTTTTTTAATTTCTGGAAAGCAATCGGTGTAGAAGCAGCAATACCCATAGAGGCGTACTGACCTATATCCCATTGGCCTCCAAACCTGGCTCCGATACCCCAAGCATGATCCGTTCTGTTGGAGCCTCTCGAGGGAACTCCACTTGGGAATTGAGTTAAATTGTTTTTAATTTGTAGATAAGCCGCGATAAGACTTACGCCGTAAGATTCAATACAACTCGGCCTATATGAAAGTATTTGGTTAGAAATAGCTGCCATACTCTCAATCTTGCTCGGAGCATTAAGAGCCGGTGATATAATGGAGTTCCTGTACTTTGCCTTGCCGCCTCCCCCTGCCGTTGAAAGACCAACGGCCCATTTAGAATTGATGGGGTAATTAAAACCTAAATACGCGCCAGCGTAGGCTTTGTCTTTATTCTTGATAGAACCTGTATAGGGAGGTAGAGGGGTTCCCGCTGTCAGATTGGCACGAGATGAATCAACTTCTACCTTTTGAAAGACCATCATAGGATCAATAGCTATATCTCTTCCCACTTGAGCCATCAAAGCCGGATTGACATTTCCAAATGTGGAATCTATTCCTTTCGTCAAGGCAACCCCTGCTCCACCCATCTGGCACATTTTTGCGCCGAAGCAATATGGGAATAAACCCGTTGCCGAAAGTTGATCAGAGAACACGGTCCCACTTAGAAGTGTTAAAGTGCTGATGAGCACTAAATGAGAAACGTTTGATGTCTTATTTTTTTTCTTATTCATGGAGCCTCGACCTTTTTTTAAATTGTTCTTAGAGTGTCCGTGTGTTTATTAATTAACTACACACATCCCCTCCCCTGTTTATATAATTTAACTTTATAACTTATATTGATTGAGTCCTATTGCTTAACTTTATTTTCCTTCCCTGCTACCCATAATCCGACAGAAAACACGCCAGCGTTACGAGCGGCAACAAGAGCCTTTTCACCTTCTCGGAACATTTCTTGTTCTGGCCCGGCATACACTAACCATTCAGGTGTTTGTTTATCTTGAAAAGACAAACACTTAACACCCTGAAATAGATCACGGGCTATGAATACTTCTAGACCTGCATCTTCCATCATTTTTTTGCACCCCTCAACTGTTGCGTGCCACGGAATGCAATAAAATCTATTTACAGGCTCCATAAATTTCATGATTTGAGCTTCGGTTTGATTCTCTCCAAATGGTCTTTGAACCCAATCTTCACCAACGATACGTCCACCTGGTTTAAGAACACGAGCAAATTCAGCAAAACCTCTTGCTTTATCAGGCAAATGACAAACAGATTCATAAAATGTTATAGCGTCGAATGTATTGTCCGGGAACGGAAGGTTTTGGTAACCTGTGTCCTCAAGAGTCATAAAGGTGACTTGTTCTGCGAGACCAACTTGCTTAGCTTTTTCGCGCGCTTTTACGTTTAGCCTTTCATTGTTGGACACACCAACAAAAGAAGCACCTGAGACTTTAGCCATATATAAAGTAGGGCCACCTACACCACAGCCAAAATCTAGAACTTTTTTGGTCGAATCAAGTCCTGCAAGTGCCGCCACTCTTTCTTCAAGAATCTCACAGCCTCGTATACGTGGTAACTTAGCTAAAACGGCTTCAGGATCAGCACTATGCCAACGATCTCCCAATATTTGCGAGTAACAAGGAAGGGCATTGTCATAGTATTGTTGAACTTTGTGTTCATGAGAAACTGTTTGAGTTGCATTGTTCATATGTGTCTCCTATTATTATTGTTTAGTATCACACGACCAATCAAACTTGATAAGCTATTGAAATTAAGAAAAAAAATGGCCTCACCATCTTACCTTATTAAAAGGAGTGAAGCACATTCCTTTCCCCCCTACAAGACAAAAAAAGCATTAACTAAACTTTTATCATTTAGAGAGGGGCCGTCGCCAAATGGCTCGGTCCCTTGTGTGAAGTTACCATACACGTGGACAAACAAAATAAAGCAACTAAAATCAAGAAATACGCTGGAATCATATTATCAGAATATATCCCAAGAAGTGAGGTTAATATTAAGGGAGAAGACCCACCAAATATGGCTCCCCCTAAGCTGAAGTTTATACCAACTCCTCTCGATCTTAGCTGAGGAGGGAAGAGCGAGAGCAAGTAGGAATGCTGCAAGCCAGAAATGGCAGCGTACATCAATGCAAAAATAAGCACGGCTACCAAAGCAAGACTCGAGCTTCGGGTGATTAAGATAAATACAAAATACGTTATGGGTATGACTAATAAAATAACAGTCCTAAAGAGAACATGCGTATCCATATAATCTGCAAAATAACCAATGAAAGGGGCGAAGAGAAGATAGGCCGCAAGAGCATACATACATATTTGAATACTCTCTGTCTGTGGCAAGCCAATAAATAGATGTAAATAAGTTCCCATGAATGCAAACGTAATATAAGCAAAAGCCCCATCAATAGCGCCAATAGAAAATGCGGTTAATGAGGAAGCTTTATAGTCAAGAAGAACCTTCCAGGGAAATGGCTTCCGACTTTCTTGGGGAAAAAAGGCCTTTATTTTTCTTCGCAAGAGAAACCCCATAAAACTCATAACTGCACCAAGCAAAAACGGAAGACGCCACAGGTCTAATCCCTCTAAAGGAAGTTGAGAAACCTGCTTCATCGTCATTGCGAGGAGTCCCCCCATCCCCGCCCCAAAAGCAACCAAAGATCCAGCAAGGGCTGGACGATTTGCAAAACTCTCGATGGCAAAAATTCCAGCATTATTATACTCACCCCCTGCACAAGCCCCTTGCAGAAGGCGACAAAGAACAATCATGACTGGGGCTAGCATTCCAATAGACTGATAAGTGGGTAGCATCCCAATCGTAAAAAGCGTCAACCCCATCAAACTAATCGATAAATAGAGAGCCCATTGCCTTCCATATTTATCACCTATATAGCCAAATATAGCAGCCCCTATTGGGCGCATTAAAAAACTAGACGCAAAAATGCCGTAAACCCAGATAAGAGAAAGGGTTGCCTCTTGCGGTGGAAAAAAATTTGCGGCTATAATATCGCCGAAGATCAGAAAAATAGTAAAACCGTAGAACTCAAGTATTGTTCCAATAATGCTTGCTAAAACGAGAGGGACAGAATGATGAATATTAGGTCTACTATCTTGCATTTTGCGCTACCTTCTTTTTATTTTGTTCTGATTCCAGCTCTTCCTTAAGTCGATATTTTATGACTTTCCCCATCCCGTTTAAAGGTAGGCTATGGCGAACTTCAATATCGATGGGGAGAGATCCATATTGTTTTTTGAGGGTTGTCTTAATCTCTTGTATGAAAGTGCCAGGATTCATCCCGGGCTTTTGATCCACCATGAGGAAAACACAAACTCTTTCATCAAGATCAACCGCTGCTGCCTTTTTTATTAAAGGATTTTCTTGGAGTGTCGTTTCAATGGCTAGCAGTGAAATATGGTTATCTTCCCACAGAATAAAGTCACATGTACGGCCGAGGATCCAAATATAGCTGTCTTCATCTTTATAAGCCCTGTCGCCTGTATTAAACCAACCATCGTGTATAAAGGCCTTTTTATTTAATTCGGCATTTTTATAACGACCCACACTTGGGCCTTTTATGTATAAAGTGCCTGGTTCCTGTGGGAGACATTCTTGCAAGTTATCTTTTAAGATTTTCATTTGGAGATAAGGTAAGCAAAGTCCTCGCGAACCATAAGTTCTGTCGCTTGGAACAGGCGAAGAATTAATGCATCCTAAAATGGCTTCTGTTTGTCCCCAAAAAGTTGATAACCTCACCCCTGTCATTTTAAAAAATGCATCTGAATCTTGGCTGCTCATTGGGACGTTACCGGAGAATGCATACCGTAAACTCCTAATATTCTCTCCCTTTAAGGGGACTTGTAGGAGTGCCTTGTAAATAGGAGGTACAGCACCCATTGCTGTTCCCTGATATCGCTCCACAATTTTCCAGTAATTAGGAATGACAGAAGGATCTGCCCATCCTTGCGGACTCAAAACAACAAGGCTTCCTCTATAAAGGAGAGCTGAAAGTGCCTCAACTATTGCAGCACCTACATGAAACATCGGAATGCCAGATAAAACAACAGGATTGTCGTGCTTGTTAAGAGCAAAAAGTCCTGCACCCCATGCTGCATGCAGAATCCCTAAGTGCGTGTGCTGCACAAGCTTTGGAGTTCCAACAGTCCCACTTGTATGAAAATAGGAGCAGACAGCCTCAGGGTTAATATCTTTTGCATCAAACAGGGGATCTATTGGTTCTCTCTCAAGCAGGTTGTGAAAACTCTCAATATTCTGCTGGGGATCGCTGTAATCTTCTAAGACTAAGATTTTTCTCAATCGCGGAGAATGCTTGCGCACGTTTAAAATATTTTCCCACAATTGTGGGTTAGTACGAGGCCCTGTTGAAATTAAGATCTCACTTTCTGCCAATCCCAAGAGGTCAGCAATCTGTTCAGGAGGCAGGTTGGGACTGATCGGGTTTGCAATGCCAACGGCAAGGGCCGCAAAGAACAAAAAATAGTTTTCTGGAATATTAGGCAAAATATAGGAGACAGCTTTGTCTGCCGTAATGCCACACTTAAGCAATAAATTAGCAACTTGATTAACATTATTAAGAAGCTGCTGGTAAGTAACGATAAGGGGTTCATCTGAGCGGTTAAAGATTAAAGCATTCTTCTCCGGCCACTTTGCTGATGTTGCCTTCAGCACATCATAAGCCGTGCGCTCTTTTTCTAGGTCCACTATATCCAAAGGCCACCCCCTAAAAATCGTGAAGTACCCTCACCTCTCCCCCTGTGGGAGAGGTCGACCCGCAGGGTCGGGTGAGGGGGCCGTAGTTTCAGTAAAACTCTCTGATTATTAGTAAGGATCTTTAACATAATTTCTGTCCGCATTTGTGTTAACCGCCCCCTCACCCGCCCCAAGGGGCGACCTCTCCCACGCAGGGGAGAGGTAATCATTTTCTACCTTTTACCAACCTCAATAGAAATTCCATGACACCCGCCAGGTCCCGCGATAAAACCTGCTTCACAAAAGGCTGGAATCAAAACACAGTCGCCTTCAAAAAATTCTCGCCCATCTTCAACAAGCAAACGGCCCGATCCTTTGTAGATGATTAAAAGAGTCGTTACGTCATGGGTATGGGGTGGAACTTTGTCACCTTCATCTAAGCTTGCCCAAGCTATCGAAAAATCGGATGAGGGCGGAAGAATATTACCCATTTCCTCATTGGCATTAAATAGACGCAAATCACCATAAGGAAGCGCAAGAGGCGGAATCTCATTTCGACCAACAATACAGACCTTTTGTGCTGGATCTGGAATAATTTTTTGCCCCGCAATCGTGGTCATTAACTTTTCTCATCTTCAAGAAATTTAACGCGAGCGTTTTCGGGATCAGTATAGATTCCTTCTTCAAATTGGATCGACAAGCCATAAGACACTTCATCTAGTGCATCAAAGCCGTGGCTACAATTAGGAGGAGTAATGACGATATCGCCTTCTTTAAGAATCATATTTATTTGCCCCGTAAGCCGTGCACTTCCTTTAACAATGATAATCATACCTTTCATAGGATGTTTGTGAGGCAATAAACGATCGCCAGGCTTAAGACTAACCCAACTAAATGAAAGCAGTTTAGCACTCGGCATGAATTCCTTTAAGGTTTCATGCCACCCGAAATCGCGGAGTTCCCCTAAATTATGGACGACTCCATTTTGCGTAATTGAATGAATAGCTGGAATGTCATCTCGAGCAATAACCGTAACTTCTTTAAGTTCCGTGCTATTAACATCAGCCTCCTCTTTCTTTAAAGTGTTACTTGTCATGATCCTCTCCTCTTCTAATGTGTCAGCATACACATTATTTTTTACTTTCCTTTTTGTTATAAATACAAGGTGCAATATAGCAATAAACATCCAACTGACCCTCAGCTGATGGACGGAAAGAGACATACGTCAAAGCCTTCTCATCTTTTAAAGACGATCCAGAAATCGCAGTAATAATTGCCTTTAAGGTTTTGATTTGTTCCGGTGATAAGAAGTCATTCAGTCTCTCCACAGCCTTTTCGTCATTTTCTGTATAGGAGCGAACAGGGATATGAATTGTTGGGCCAGGTCGATCATGTTCTGATGTAAAATTATAAGTAATTTGGATTGGCTTTTTATCAAAAACGTCTTTGTTTGTGAGAGTCTTTACCCACTTCGATGCAGATCCTGAAACATAATTAAGACATCCTTGAAGCTTAGCTTCTACATCCTTCAGAGATTTACTCGCCATGTAAACTTTCGTTCGAGCTTTATCACCGCTTAATAAGTCTAAAGAAAAGTAGAGAATCTTCGATGGATTTTTGCTTGAATAAACGCGATCTGAAACAAACTTCCAAGCATATTCTGAATTTAAGGTGGAAAATGCCTTTTTTACAAGCTCTTGAGTTTTTTCCTCTCCTTGAATTTGTGGGTTTAAATATACTTTTATGAGTGGCTTGTTAGGTTCTAAAATTGTGGCATACCATATTGAAAAGTGAGATTCTATATTCTGCGCTGTTGGGGGGGAAAAAATATTTAGTATCTTATCAAGCTTTGATACATCTACACTAGGTAAAGTCTTTAATTTCTCCTTTAATGCGAGTCCCGCCTTCCAGTTTGATTGTATATTTAAAGGAAACTCTTGCGGCTCAATTAAAAACCTTACAATAGGTGTTGTTTCGCTGCCTCTAAATACAACTGAAAACTCAAAAGGAGAAATGTCGTCTGTTATGCTGTTCTCCCACTTTACATCACGACTATAATCAGCCCAAGGACCACTCATCAAATCAAATATTTGAGCTGCTTCCTTAAAGTTGTTTTCCTGTCCGATGACCTTGTATATTCGCTCTAATTTCTCTTTTCCTAAAGATCCTAGAGTAACTTTAGATGAATTTTCAGGTGCTATGCTTGAACGTGCTCCCATTGGAGCGCTTGTTGCTATCTGATTCATAACAAAAACTAAATTAAGAAGAATGAGAAAAGTAATAGATTTGTAGCATACCCACATAAATTCTCCCTATTTATTAGTGCTGCATAGAGTCTAGGTCCTCTTTTTTATAGATTTTTTGACCTAAGACTTAATTGATGTTAGCACTAAAAAATGATTTGTAAATCCTATTTTTTTGATTAGATTTTTTTATGTGAATACAAGGTGTTATGGAATAAAAATAAAAAAGGCTAGAAAAATATACAGGAATGCGCCCCCCTCATTTTTACAAAGAAAAATGGACTCAAATCGGATAGACTGCCAGGAAAAGATTTATGTAAGAATCGTTGTCGGCCAAAAGCAAGACCCTATAAAGATGACGAAGGTATTTTTGATAAGAAACAGTGATTATTGACATCATCTCTTTCCTCAGTTTAAGGTGAGAGTTAGGATAAATAAAATTCCTTATGCATAATTAAAAATTATATATGAAATATACAAAAATAATTTATTGAAAATCTATTCAGCCAAATGACGGGGAGGATATCATGAAGACGATTCAAGAATACATTGCGACTAAACAGGAAATATTTGCTCAGGGCGCTCTTTTCACTCATCTCAGAAAGAGGCTTCCTCTTCATCAGACGATGGGATTTGCACCATACGGAGCTTTTTGGGTCATGACTTTTCAAGACATTCTCCGCCTTAATGAGATCTTAACAAAAGATCCTAAGTTAAAAGAGTTTGCTTATCATCACATGCAGGAAGACTCTGGACATGAGAGTTGGTTCATGCAGGACCTTAGCGTGATGTTCGATGCAGAGCAGCTAACGATTGATTGGCTTTACGGGCCTGATTGTTCGGATATACGAGATGCCTCATATACGATTATGGCTGAGATGATCAAAGCTGAAAGCGATCAACTGCGAACAGTCGTGTTGCTAACTCTCGAGTCAACAAGTCAAATTTTTTCCAAGGAAATCACATCCTATATTTATGATATGGGTTACGGAGAAAAATTAAAGTATTTCTCAAAAACCCACTGCGATGCTGAAAATGAGCACGCTATGTATGAGGAAGAAGGTGAGCAACTGCTTCATACGATTAAGTTTACACCTCAAGAAAAAGAAAAAGCAATTGCTTTAGTCGATTATATTTATGCAATCTTCCATTCAATGTTTGATTCAGTCGTAAAGAAGATCGAAACACATAATTCTTTAAAGTTTCTGCCTAATATTGATACTGATTCAGCGAAAACAAAAGTCGCATAGGTGAAGGTGCCTTTTCTGAATACTGAATACTGAACACTGAATACTGTTTGTTTGCCCATATGAGCCCCCACGTATTGACGGATTGCATATTTGTGGCATCTTGAGTTCGATAAGTTGAGAAGGAAGCATGGATGTGTGGAGGTCTCAAAGTATCACGAACGGAATGAGCTTTTTAAATGCGAATTTCGGGGAGGTCTAAAGCGCGCAATACCCCGAGATTTTCCTAAATGGCAAAACCCGTACAAAGCAGGAGGGGAGCGTCAATACTACCCTGATCTTCCCTAGGCTGCGGTGTTGCAACACCATTTTATTCTAAGAAGGAGTAGGAATAAAGAAGGAAATAATCACAACAACGACAGGCACCTTCCGATAAGGAGTTCTATAATTTTTTAGACTCTTGAGTGGACATGAAGAACATGAACTTCCTTATTTCTTGGTAGCATAGATCACAACACCCCCCAGATCACCCTTCTCTAAAAGGTCTAAGAGATAGGAATACATTTTATTGACTTGCGACAGTTCTGCTTGCGAGAATTCGCTCACAACCTGTGAAGATGGATTGTTTATTTTCCTCACTAAGCCTTGATACCAAACAATATAGTTTTGCGTTAAATCGTTTATATCTATAATTTTCCAACCTGCTGCATCTAAGTCTTTCTTAATGTCATCTATTTGAAGAGGATAAATAGCTGTATTTTCTTTATCAATTATTGGAAAATCAGTCCTTCTTTTTCCCTCGGCATAATCAAAGAGAACCAAGATTCCATTCTGCACTGTGAGAGCTGATAATTTCTTTATGAGCGTTGCCTTGTCTTGAATGGCGTAAATAACATTAAACAAATAGATCAATGAAAACGATGGTGAAGGATAAAGTTTATCAAGCTCTAGCGCATTCGATTCTGTAAAGGAAATGTGGGGATATTTTACCTTTGTATACGCAATTGCAGCAGGATCGAGGTCAATTCCTTGTATATCTTTAAACCCTTGCTGATAGAAATAATTTGCCGTTCCTCCTAACCCACTCCCCACATCTAAAGCGGCTTTAGCGGGTAGTTTCCGATCAAGAGTGAGAACCTTTTTCAGAACCATATCAATGGCTTCCTCTTCACCCGCGTGGAGATAATCGCCTTCTCTAATCTTTGTCAGCACTAACCGAGTGGTATTAATTTTTGGCTTTGTTTGAGACATTAGACTCCTTTGGGTTTCTTCTGGGAATATTAATGCAGGCTGTGCAAATGTCAAACACTCTTGACCGAAGCCTACAACCGTGTAGACTTTCTCACCTCGATACACATATTTAGACAGAAAAATGGATACCACCAACAAGAACGTTGTTACATCAATCATTTCCTCTTCGATAGGAAACGTCCTTGAGTGGTACGAATACTCTCTCTACGCCTATTTTTCGATGGTGATTAGCACTCTGTTTTTCCCAATGGAAGATAACTTTGTTTCTATCATTCTGACATTTTCAACCTTTGCTGCCGGCCTTGCCGCGAGACCGCTTGGGGGGATCATATTTGGCTATATCGGTGATAAGTATAGCCGCAAGAAAATGTTGACCCTCACCATCTTGATGATGTCCGTTCCTACACTCTGCATGGGCTTCTTGCCGACCTATCAGAGTATTGGACTTATGGCGCCCATTATCTTAGTCTTTCTCCGGATTATTCAAGGTGTTGCTTTGGGAGGAGAATTTGGCGCATCATGTGTCTATTTGTATGAATCCGTGCCTCAAAACAAACGCGGCTTTTTTGGATCCTTTGCTTTGACGGGTGTTGGGACGGGACTTGTATTGAGCGCTTGCACAATCTTTATTGTTGAATCCTTGTTCGATAAAGAAGCCATTCATAGCTATGCCTGGAGAATTCCCTTCTTTATCAGTGTGATAGGAAGCTTCCTCGCTTTTTATATGAGGCGTAAACTTTTAGAAAGCCCAGACTTCTTAATTGTTCAACAAAAACATGAACTTGTCAGTAATCCCCTTGCAGAACTTTTCCGTAATTACAAAAAATCCCTGATTGGATTATTTGCGATTTTCCTCACGACCCAAATCTCATTTTTTGTCTTTTTTATATTCGGAAAAACCATGATGATTGATTTTCTGAATTATGATTCCCGAACTGCTGGATTCTATAATTTACTGACCATGGTAAGCTACACGATTGCGACAATGGTATTTGGTTACCTGTCGGACAAAATCAATAAACGCTATATTATCCTGTTGGGGACCCTCGGAATTTTCCTGATCGTCACGCCTTTTATCCAATCATTGCAAAGTGGCTTTACCTCGATGATCCTCGCCACATCCTTGCTCCTTGGCGCATTTATTGGAATGACTGAAGGTACATTAAACCCGATTGTGGCGGAAACATTCCCAACAAACATAAGAGCAACAAGCGTTGCCTTCTGTTGGAACTTCACCTCCATTGCCTTTGGCGGCGTCGCCCCTCTGATATCCATGTGGCTTATTGAGCATGCTGGTGGAGTGAGCGCTGTTGCTTATTATCTGATGCTCGCATGCACAGTGACTTTTGCAAGTACGGTTTGCGTGCTCGTTCGATTTAAAGTCCATAAACCAGCCACAGATACAATCTAAAAAAACAGGGAACCCAATGTCAGAAAATCACGTTTATCCAATAAAACCAGAAATCGAAAAACACGCCTATATTACGGCAGAAAAGTATGACCGCCTGTATAAGGAATCGATCGAAAATCCAGATACATTTTGGGCGGACAAAGCCAAAATTATTGACTGGATAAAGCCCTTCACTAAGGTCAAGAATGTGTCCTTTCATGAGAAAGATTTTCACATCAAATGGTTTGAAGATGGCTCTCTGAACGTTTGTTATAACTGTGTCGATCGTCACCTCCCAAAACGGAAGGATCAAGTAGCAATCCTCTGGGAAGGGAACAATCCCAAGGACGCTCGTAAGATCACCTATGGTGAGCTGTATGAAGAGGTGTGTCTCTTTGCGAATGCATTGAAAAAGCTGGGGATTAAAAAAGGGGATCGGGTCACGATTTATTTGCCCATGATTCCTGAACTCACGTTTGCAATCCTCGCTTGCGCCCGCATTGGGGCTATTCATTCTGTTGTTTTTGCTGGATTTTCAGCCTCGGCTTTAGCGTCACGCATTGATGATTCAGAGAGCAAGTTGGTTGTAACAACCAACTTTGGGCATCGTGGCGAAAAGGAAATTCCTTTGAAAGCTACCGTTGATGAAGCGCTTACTTTGACTACAAAACAGACTATAGAAAAAGTACTCGTTATGGGTAAAAAAGCGACAGGCCTTGACCCTCGAGATGTTGTTTTTGAGGACCTCTCAAAAGACTTGCCCAAAGAATGTCCTTGTGAAGAGATGAATGCTGAGGATCCTCTCTTTATCCTGTATACGTCTGGTTCTACGGGCTTACCCAAAGGGGTTATGCATACCTCCGGGGGGTATCTTGTCTATGCGGCCTTAACTCATAAATATATCTTTGATTATCATGAAGGAGATATTTATTGGTGTACGGCTGATATCGGATGGGTAACGGGTCACAGCTATATTGTTTATGGCCCTCTCGCCAATGGAGCAACGACCCTTATGTTTGAGGGAATCCCCACCTACCCTACCCCAGCTCGTTTTTGGGAAGTTATCGATAAGTACCAAGTGAATATCTTTTATACAGCCCCCACAGCTATTCGTGCCTTAATGCGAGAGGGTGATGCTCACGTTAAAGGTACAAGTCGAAAATCCCTCCGAATACTCGGATCAGTGGGAGAGCCCCTCAACGTTGAAGCCTGGGAATGGTATTATCATGTTGTTGGTAATGGGCAGTGTCCCATTGTTGATACGTGGTGGCAAACAGAAACGGGGGGAATCCTGATGACGCCCCTCCCCGGCGCAATGCCATTAAAGCCTGGCACTGTTGCAAAACCTTTTTTTGGGATTAAGCCCGCTCTCTATGATGATCAGGGGCACGAAATTCAAGGTCCTGGAGAAGGAAGCCTCGTATTGCTTGAGTCTTGGCCAGGTCAAATGCGCGGCGTTTTTAATTCACCGGGACGTTTCTTTATCACCTATTTTTCAACCTTCCCTGGTGTTTATTTAACAGGAGATGGCGCCCGTCGCGACAGTGATGGCTACTATTCAATTACGGGGCGTATGGATGATGTGATTAACGTCTCCGGTCACAGACTTGGGACGGCGGAAATTGAAAGTGCGCTCAACTTCCATGATCAAGTCGCCGAAAGCGCTGTCGTTGGCATTCCAGATGACATCAAAGGCCAGGGGATCTGTTCCTTTGTTCTCTTAAAGGCGGATCAAAAGGCTCATGAAAATATTGCAAAAGAACTGATTCAACTCGTTAATGAACATATTGGTCCCATTGCAAAACCTGACAAGATATACATTGTTCCCGGCTTACCTAAAACAAGGTCTGGGAAAATCATGCGGCGGATCTTACGCAACCTTGCAGCCGGCAAAATCAAAGAAGTGGGAGA